>JAGBUB010000036.1 GCA_017631035.1 Alistipes sp. | reverse complement strand
TCTTTACATCTACTGATACGGGATTCAAATAACGAATCTCACCGCCCTTTACATTCTCCTGTGCCATAGTTTACTCCTCCTGTGATTTGTTAGCAAGCTTAGCGCGACGCTTTGCAGAGTACTCAACAGCGTACTTGTCCTGCTTGAAAGTTAAGAAACGAATGATACGCTCGTCACGACGATAGTTAGTCTCGAGCTTGTTAATGAGTGCACCCTCGCCCTCGAACTCTACGAGGAAGTAGAAGCCGGTGGTCTTCTTCTGAATAGGATAAGCGAGCTTCTTGAGGCCCCAGTTCTCCACATTCACGATCTGACCGCCGTTCTCGGTAATGATGCCCTGGAATTTGTCAGCAACCTCCTTCACCTGCGCGTCAGAGAGGACGGGAGTGACAATGAAAACGGTTTCGTAATTGTTCATAATTAATTTAATTAAAGTGTTTTTGTGCTTTTTAGCGGTGCAAAGGTACAACTTTTTTCTCGAAAACAAAATATTTCCTCAAGATTATTTGCAACTTACGCCCATTGTCTCAAAAAAAACTGCCCAACCTCGTGGGGTCGGGCAGTAGATTTAGCGCGAAAAGCTCTTACTGGATAAATGCTCTTACAAATTCGCCTCGGAATTCGGGATCGGCAACGCCTCGTGTCTCGGCCGAGTGAGTCTTCAGATGGGGCGTCGATGAGTGGAACTTATGAGCCTCCTCGTTCTTCCAAATCTCAAAGATAAAGAAAATGGTAGGATCGGTGGGCGACTGATAGAGTTCGTATGCCTCGCAACCAGCCTCCTTCAAGGTCTCAACACGGCACTTGAGGAACGAATCGCGGAAGGTAGAGACGTGCTCGGGTTTAACCTTGCGGATGATATTGAGCAGCATACGCTCACCCTTGGGCTGACCATCGACAATAGTGCGAACCATCTCTCCTGAGAAAGAGGCATCGGCCAGGCCCTGCTCCGAGCTGGTCTTCTGCATAGCCACAAAGTGGGGCATCTGCATATGCTTGGTCAAATCATCGGCACTCTTCCACTTCTCAAAAAGAAGAATCTGCGATGGGTCGGTGCAATGCTGATAGTAATCGTAGGTCAAATTACCATCCTCTTTGAGCGTACCCTCACGACAACTATCCAGGTTAGCCTTGTAATCTACCAACTTAGCCATATTGGCTTTAAGCATGGCATTTATCAAAAGGTAACTCTCGCCCTGCTGAGCCTGTGCCGTACCCACAGAGATAAGCAGTGCGGCAGCACTCAACATAGATTTAAAAATATACTTCACAGTTTATAGCTTTTTAGGATATTCCTACTTGATGAAAATCTTGTGCACCTTGGTCTTGAATGAGGGCTCGTTGATACCCTGGCACTCCTCAGAGTGAACCTTCGAGTGGGGCAATGTGCTATGGATGGTGTGAGCCTCGTCGGTTGTCCACAACTCGTAGATAAGGAAGATGGTGGGATCGAGCACCGACTGATAAATCTCAAATGCCTCGCATCCCTCCTCCTTGAGTGTAGCCTCGCGGCTCTTGAGGAACGAGTCGCGCAGAGTTGTGATGTGCTCGGGCTTAACCTTGCGGACGATGTTCATCCACAGACGCTCGCCTGTAGGCTCGGAGTTAATGTAGGCACGATGTACGAAGCCCTTATACTCGGGATCGAGTGCTGCACTACGCTCGACCATAAGAGTCTTCAAATGCTCGGTTGCCGAGTGAGAGGCGTGACCAGCATCATTATTCCAAATCTCATAGTACACATACTCCTGCGGGTCGATACACGAACGGAAAATTTCGTATGCTAATGCTGTGCCCTCCTTCAAAGTCTCAACACGGCACTTAAGAAATGCCTCGGGCATAGCGCCATTGCCATTGTCTTTCTCTCGGGTAAATACATTGACTAAAATGTTCTTATCGGCCGTCTGAGCCAATACAACATCTGCCGAGAGCAATAACACTACGGCACACAACGCAAGTTTAAAGATCTTTCTCATAGTTTCTTCTATTTATGTTAGTATTTATTCGCTTCAACCATAAGCAGGGGCTTTCCCCAGAAGGCAGCACCCAGACATAACACAACTCTTATGCACACCCTTCAGCATACAAATATACTCATTTTTGTGTAGCAAATGGTGCTTCGCACCACTTATTTTTATCACAACGGCACAATCTGAAGAATTTGCAGTGAACAATTACTTATTTTTTGGGGGCAAAATCACTATATTTGCACTCGTAAACAAAGTGCAAGGTAGATATGCTCCGTAAACTGTTAATAATCATAGCCACATACATCACCAGCCTCATTGCGATGGCTCTGCAAAAACCACTCTTCCTGGCGTGGTATGCCGAGCGAGCAGCCGAGTCATCGGCAGCCGAACTATTGGCCGTTTCGTGGCACGGTCTGTTACTCGACTCCACTACGGCAGCATACATTACCGCCATCCCGTGGCTTATGATGCTCATCACCGTATGGATAGGAATTCCCGAGCGAATCGTGCAGCGTAGCCTGAAAATCTATTTCGGCATTATGGCATTTCTATCGTCGCTCATCGTAGCGGTCGATTTGGGCCTGTTCCGCCACTGGGATTTTCGCCTCGACAGCACCATCATCCCCTACTTGCGTACACCCAAGGAGGCTGCCGCAAGCGTAACGTGGGGCGATTTGTGGCCTACAATGTTGCTCTTCGTGGTGTACGGCGCTCTGCTCTATATAGTGTGGCGCCCCATAGCAAAGCTCTACCGCACACACAAGGAGAGCCTCATAAAGCGTATGCAATCAACCTTGGTAATGCTCTTTGCCGGAGGTCTTGTATTTTTGGCTATCCGTGGAGGTTTGGACACTGCACCCGCAAATGTCAGCAAGGTATATTTCAGCGAGAATATGTTCCTGAATCAGGCTGCGACAAACCCCATATTCTCGTTCCTCTCATCGGCCGCTCGTTCCGAGCTCAAGGATAGCGACTACCGCTACTACTCCGACGAGGAGTGCGCCGAGATATTTTCGCAGGATGCAGGCAACACCTCTATTACAGGTAGTTCCACTTCCCTCTTTAAGCACAAGCGCCCCAACGTGGTGCTCGTTATGCTGGAGAGCCTGGGCCGCACGGTGGTTGACGAAGTGGTAGATGGTCGTGCCGTGGCACCCAACCTGCAACGCATAAAGAGCGAGGGAATATGGTTCGAGAATATGCTGGCCAACTCATACCGCACCGACCGAGGTACGGTGGCCGTGATGAGCGGTTACCCTGCCCACCCCGTAGTGTCGGTTATGAAGTATCCGCAGAAGGCTCACACCCTGCCCGCCATAGCACGCTCGCTACGCAACGAGGGTTATGCAACGAGCTTTATGTATGGTGGCGACGCCAACTTCACCAACACAATATCATACCTCTACGGCACAGGCGTGGAGCGCATAACCGACAAGGCGCAGATGTCGTTCGACGCCCCCACCAACAAATGGGGCTATGCCGATGATGTGGTCTGTCCCTACTTTGCCGACGAGGTGTTGGCCCTCTCCGAGCAGGGCAAGCCCTTCTTCGCAACGCTGCTCACACTCTCATCGCACGAGCCATTCGATGTGCCCTACTCGGCATTCGAGGATAAGATTCTGAACTCGGTGGCTTACACCGACGAGGCCGTAGGAGCGATGATTGACAAGTGGCGCCAATCGCCGGCGTGGGATAATATGGTGGTGATACTGATCGCCGACCACGGTATGCCCTACCCCGCATCACTCACCACGGGAGCATTGGAGCGCCAGCGCATACCTATGATTTGGACGGGTGGAGCGCTTAATCAGAGCGCTATGCAGGTTGACACCTACGCCTCGCAGGCCGACCTTGCAGCCACTTTGCTCGCACAGCTTGGCATCGACCATAGCGACTTCCTCTTTAGTCGCGACATATTCGATACATCGCAATCTCACTCGGCATTCTGGACTTGGAACAATGCTTTCGGATTGATAAATGCTGATGGACACCTGATATATAACCTCACGGGTAACAACGTAATCGATGAGAGTGGCACAACCACCGACTTCGAGCGCCGAGGCAAGGCCATCGTGCAGACCATACACCAAGATATACTCAAACGATAGATAATGAATCACCGCTCGATAATACTCTTTCCAACGCTCACCGCACTTGTTGTGGTGCTCTTCGCCGTCGATATGATGGTAGGCTCGGTGGGTATCTCCGCAGGCGATGTATGGGCAGCCCTCACGGGTGGCGAGTGCGACCCCATAACGCGCAAGATTATCATCGACATCCGCCTGATGAAGGCCATCGTAGCCATCCTTGCCGGTGCGGCACTTGCCGTGAGTGGACTGCAGATGCAGACCCTGTTTCGCAACCCGCTGGCAGGCCCATATGTTTTGGGCGTAAGTTCGGGCGCAAGCCTTGGCGTGGCACTCTTCATTCTCGGCGCACCGCTGCTTGGCGTGGGCAGTTCGGCTATGCTCTCAACGATGGGCATTGCAGGTGCAGCGTGGTTGGGTGCGGCATCGATCCTGGCCGTAGTGGCGGCTGTTAGCCAGCGCATAAAGGATATTATGGTGATTCTGATTCTCGGTATGATGGTCAGCTCGGGCGTGAGTGCCATAGTGCAGATCCTGCAATACCTGAGCGACGAGGAGTCTCTTAAGAGCTTCGTCATCTGGACGATGGGCTCACTTGGTGACATCACCTCATCGCAGTTATGGCTGGTTGCACCTGCCGTCGTTGCAGGACTCTTGATATCGGTGGCCGTCATCAAGCCTATGAACCTGATGCTACTGGGTGAGGGTTATGCCCGCACGATGGGACTCAACATACGTCGCACACGTTCTCTCATACTCCTCTCGACCACCCTGCTGGCCGGTACCATTACCGCCTTCTGCGGTCCTATCGGATTTATCGGTTTGGCCATACCACACGTAGCGCGTATGCTCATTCGCAATGCCGACCATCGTCTGCTACTCCCCGCAACGGCGCTGACGGGTGCCGTATCGCTGCTGGTGTGCGACATAGTATCAAAGATGCTGACTCTGCCAGTGAATACCATCACGGCACTGCTCGGTATTCCGATTGTGATATGGGTAGTTATCCGCAACAAAAACATTGTATAGTATGATTCGTTTCGATAATATAACATTGGGCTACGGCAAGCGCACCCTTATCGAGGGACTCTCGGCCGAGGTACGTCGTGGTGAACTCACCGCACTGGTGGGTCGCAACGGCACGGGCAAGAGCACCCTGCTGCGTGCCATTGCGCAGTTGGGCGAGGTATTGTCAGGCGACATTGTACTCGACGGCAAAAAGATATCCTCACTCTCGCCTGCCGATATGGCTTCGATGGTGGCCTTTGTTACCACCGACAAGGTGCGCATTGCCAATCTGCGATGCCGCGATGTAGTGGCCCTTGGTCGTGCCCCCTACACCAATTGGATTGGGCGTATGCAGGAGCAGGATGTAGCCATCGTAGATGAGGCGCTGGCAGCTGTCGGAATGAGCGACTACGCCGATAAGACAATGGACCGAATGTCGGACGGAGAGTGTCAGCGTATTATGATTGCCCGTGCACTGGCACAGCAGACACCCATAATCCTTCTGGACGAGCCTACGGCATTTCTCGATATGCCTAACCGCTACGAGCTATGCACCCTGTTGCGTCGCCTTGCTCACCAGGAGCAGAAGTGCATTCTCTTCTCGACGCACGAATTGGATATCGCCCTCTCGCTCTGCGATGCCATAGCACTCATCGCACCTCCCGAAATGCATATACTCCCCACCGAAGAGATGGTGCATAGCGGCCACATCGAGCGTCTATTTACAACAGGCATAGTGAGTTTCGACCCCACAACCAGAAGCGTTGAGATAAAGACAAAATAAGGAGCAACCCAATAAGAGGTTGCTCCTTACATATTATAAATAGGTAACTACTACTTCTCGCCAAATGCCAAATCACCGGCATCACCCATACCCGGCACGATATAGGCTCGCGAGGTTAGTTCGACATCCACAGCACCCAACCACAGCGTAGTAGAGCGCGAAGGCAGATGACGTGTAACGTAGTCCACACCCTGCTCGCTGGCAATAACCGCTGCGATATGAGTGTGCGCAGGCTCGCCACCCTTAGCCACCAGGGCCTCGTAGGCCATAACCAGCGATGAGCCTGTAGCCAGCATTGAATCGACCAGGATGAGGGTCTTGCCCTCGAGATCACAATTTGAGGTGTACTCCACCTTAACCTTGAACGAGCCATCCTTCGAACTCTTGCGATAGGTCGACACGAAGGCGCTATCGGCATCGTCGAAGTAGTTCAAAAAGCCCTGATGCAGAGGAAGGCCTGCACGCAAGAGGGTAGCAAGGACAATCTTATCGCTAATAAGCTCCATCGCAACCTCTCCGAGCGGAGTCTCAACCACACGGCTTTGGTAATTAAGCGAACGCGAAATCTCGTAGCTCATAACCTCGCCTATACGCTCGAAATTGCGGCGAAAACGCATAGAATCGCGCTGCACCTCGCGGTCGCGAATCTGGGCGATAAACTTATTGAGAATAGTATTCTCCTTACTCAAAATGTGAATCATAGTCATCCTATATTAGTACAAGAAATTGTTGAATGGATATCGTCCTGCGTGTATCTCACGAACCATACCATAAAGGTCTGAACGCAACTTCTCGATATTCTGACGCTCCACAGCAGAGATGAAGATGCAAGGTGTGTTGGCCTTTGCAATCCAGCTCTTCTTCAGATCCTCCAACGAGAGGTTCTTGCGAGTTGCGGGAGTCAGGTCGTCCTCATCCTTCTTCTCATAGGTGTAAGCATCAATCTTGTTAAAGACCAGATATACGGGCTTATCACCTGCACCAATATCCTGCAAGGTCTGCTTTACTACGGCAATCTGCTCCTCGAAGTTAGGGTGCGAGATATCCACAACGTGAATCAAAAGGTCGGCCTCACGCACCTCATCGAGAGTCGACTTAAACGACTCGATGAGCTCGGTAGGCAACTTGCGGATAAAACCTACGGTATCAGAGAGCAGGAAGGGCAAGTTATCGAATACTACCTTACGCACCGTAGTGTCGAGCGTAGCAAAAAGTTTGTTCTCGGCAAAGACCTCACTCTTCGAAACAAGGTTCATCAGTGTTGACTTACCAACATTGGTATATCCCACCAGTGCTACACGCACCATCGAGCCACGATTAGAGCGCTGGACTGCCATCTGGCGATCAATCTTTGAGAGCTCCTCCTTGAGCTTCGATATGCGGTTACGAACGATACGACGGTCGGTCTCAATCTCGCGCTCACCAGCACCACCACGGGTTCCCGTACCTCCTCGCTGACGCTCAAGGTGGGTCCACATACCAGCCAAGCGAGGTAACATATACTCGTGCTGAGCCAACTGAACCTGCGTCTTGGCGTAGGCCGTGCGGGCACGCGACATAAATATATCAAGAATCAAACGAGTACGATCCAATATGCGACAGGGCATCTCCTTCTCGATATTGCGAGTCTGCGAGGGCGAGAGCTCGTCGTCGAAAATAACGACATCAATCTCATTCTCTTCGCAATATGCAGCAATCTCCTCCAGCTTACCCGGGCCCACATAAATGCGAGATGAGGGCTGAGGCAGACGCTGAGTGAAGCGACGCACGGTGACAATATCGGCCGTCTCGGCCAAAAACTCAAGCTCGCCCAGGAACTCCTCGGCCTGCTCGATGGGTTGTCCGTCACGGATAACAGCTACCACAACGGCACGCTCGCGCAAGTCCTGAGGCTCCTCGACAGGGGTATTATTTTCTTTGTTTTTTGCCATCCTAATGGGGGTATAAAAAAAAGCATCCCGAAACAAATAGTTGCGGGATACCTTATATAGATTCTAAAAATTAGTTCTGAATCTGGAATACTACGGGCAAAGTATACTTTACACGTACGGGCTTGTTACTCTGCATACCGGGCTCCCACTTGGGTGAGTTGCCTACTACACGAGTTGCCTCCTCAGCCAAAGACTTATCGGGAGACTGAAGCACCTGGATGTTAGAAACAGTACCATCGCGCTCAACAACGAACGAAACAACTACACGACCAGAGATACCGTTCTCCTGAGCGATCTGGGGGTAACGAAGACGGCCCTGAACCCAGTTACGGAACTGGTTAAGGTCACCACCACGGAATGTAGGCATCTTCTCTACCTTGATGAAGGGCTGATCCTCCTCGATCTCCTCCTCCTCAACCTCAACTACAGTGGTCTCGATCTCCATACCCTCCTCGAACTCGTCGAAAGTCATGATCTCGGTGGTAATCTTAGAGTCGTTGGTCACGATGTCAAGGATATCGTTGAAGACCTTAATCTCGATCTTCTTGGGAGCCTCAGGTGGCTTCTGCTCGTTACGAGTAATCTCGGTAATCTCCTCCTCAATGGGACCATAATTCAAATCGACCTGCTCGATACGATACTCCTTGGGAGCGTAAAGGAACGCACCGATGGTAATCAACAAGGAAATGATCAAGCCGATCTCAAGGAACAGACCTTTCTGGTTCTGAAGATCTGCCTTAGGTGATTTTTTAATTTCCATAAATGTTAGTTTTATTTTTTCAATTTAATTTTGTTCGTTCGTTTTAAGCGGCGGGGTAAATCACTCAACCCCTTGACACACAAGGCATTAACCCCAACGCATCACCGTCCATCGTATCCCTATACCGACGACAACGCACCGCTATTAATGTCTATATGCGCGGTTGTTTGGGCAAATATAATGATAAATTTTCAAAAAATAATACTCAGTGCAGAAAAATCTTCATTTTTTTTTTACTTTTGTTGTCGTAGTTCAGATTTGTTATGACAGAAAACACGAAAAACAGCCTCTATGGCCTAACCCTCGAGCAGTTACAAGCGCTCTGCGAGCAGCACTCGCTACCCCGCTTTGCAGCCAAGCAGATTGCCCGCTGGCTATACGTGCGCCGAGTGAAGGATATCGATCAGATGACAGACCTGTCGAAGGCTGCACGCACCACGCTCAAGGAGCATTACGATCTGGGGCTTACATCACCCCTGAAGGAGAGCGTATCGGCCGATGGCACAAAGAAATATCTCTTCCGCACCCGGCAGGGCGAGTTTATCGAATCGGCATATATTCCCGATGGCGAGCGAGCCACCCTGTGCGTGTCGTCGCAGGCCGGATGCCGTATGGGATGCCGCTTCTGCGCCACTGCCCGACAGGGTCTGCAGCACTCGTTGTCGGCAACCGAAATTATCAACCAGATAATCTCAATCCCCGAGAGCGAAAAGCTCACCAATCTGGTGTTTATGGGTATGGGCGAGCCGCTGGATAATATAGATAATGTATTGGCAGCGTTGCAGATAATCACATCATCGTGGGGAATGGCCTGGTCACCCACTCGTGTGACGCTCTCAACGGCCGGTGTAGCTCGCGAGCTGGACAGATTTATGAACGAGACGAAGGTGCACCTTGCGGTGAGTCTGCACAACCCATTCCACGACGAGCGCCGCGAGATTATGCCCATCGAGAATGCCTACCCCATACGCGAGGTGTGCGACATCTTGCGTCGTTACGACTTCACGGGACAGCGCCGAGTATCGTTCGAGTATATCGTGATGGAGGGTCTGAACGACTCGCCAGCACACATCAAGGAGTTGTGCCGATTGCTCGACGGAATAAAGTGTCGAATGAACCTTATCCGCTTCCACAAGATTCCCGACTCACCCTACTACTCACCCTCCGACGAACTTATGCGTAAGTTCCGCGACACATTGACGGCCAAAGGAATACAGACAACCATTCGCGCCTCACGCGGCGAGGATATAAAGGCGGCCTGCGGATTGTTATCAACGGCCGAGAAGAATAAATAAACCCCACCATAGATGATTACCTTAATAGAAAAATATTTCCCCACACTCACCGAGCATCAGAAGGAGCAGTTCCGCTCGCTTTACGAGCTCTATGCCGACTGGAATGCGAAGATAAACGTAGTATCGCGCAAGGATTTCGACCAATTGTACCTGCGCCATATTCTCCACTCGCTAGCCATTGCCAAGGTGTGCCAATTTGAGGCTGGCGCAAGGGTGCTGGACGTAGGATGTGGTGGCGGATTCCCGAGTGTGCCACTGGCCATTATGTTTCCCGAGGTTAAATTCATATCGGCCGACTCGATTGGCAAGAAGATTACGGTGGTTAAGGGAGTATGCGAAGGAGCAGGTATTACCAATATAGACGCGCGTAACGTGCGCGTAGAGCAGATTCCCGAAAAGTTCGACTACGTGGTATCGCGTGCCGTAACCGAAATGCCTCAGTTTGTAAAGTGGATATGGACTAAAATTGAGCGCGGACAGCGAGGCACTCTTCCCAACGGAATACTCTACCTCAAGGGCGGAGATTTGACCGAGGAGCTCTCCGCCACAAAGATGAAATGGAGAGAGTATCAGATATCTGAGTTCTTCGAGGAGGAATTCTTCGAGACAAAGAAGGTTGTATATACCTCTAAATAAAATATAAAGGTTGTCCTAAGCGGACAACCTTTTATTTTGCAAATAGCTTCTATCAAAATTTTATAACAAGAGCTATTTTCTACTTGTTCAATCCAGCCGCCACGATAGCCTCGGCCAAGAGGAAATCGTCGGGATTATCGATATCCATACTCTCAATGCGGTCGGTAACAGCCATATAGGGGCGTTTGCCTATACGACGGCGCTTTCCGCACCACACCTCGCGCTCGAAGACAAAGAATGCCGAGGTCTCAACATATACGGGCTCCAAGTCCTGCGTACGCGGGACACGGTCGAGCGAGTAGTTAAGTGGCTTGCCATCCCACCACGCAAAGGTCTGCACACGCTCGGCGCTAAAGGCTGAGTCATACTCACCACTCTCAACGCGCGCTACAGCGTCGGCAATGGTTGCCGAACGAATAAAGGGCGAAGTGGCGTGGGCAAGGATATATATATCGGCATCGACAGCCGACGTGAAGGCATCGTATATCTCCTCGCCAAGTGTGGTGTTGGAGTCCAGGCTTTGGTCACGTTGCAAGAACTTTACTCCCTCAGGCAAATACTGTTGCACATCGGGATTACTGCAGTAGAGATAGACCTCGTCGATATTCTCCACCTGCGTTAAGGTCTGCAACAGGTAAGCCATAAGCGGACGACCGCCCAGCAGACGCAAGTTCTTACCCTCCACGCGCTGACTATTGAGTCTGATAGGAACAAAAGCTACTTTTTTCATCTTACTGTACTAAAAGATTACAACCACGAATGTCGGCTCCCGACAATCGCCCCTCGACCATAAACGAGCCATCGTCAAAGATGCGACCCACATCCTGCGTTGCTATAAAGGCGCACGACGAGAGGTTGGCCAAATCGATTATGTTCAACGCTCCACGCGAGGGCGCAGACGACACACTGAAAGGATTGTTCACATCGCGCACCACCACTCGCATCCACTCCGGAGTACGAAATATGCCATCGCCCGAGGAGTAGGCCTGCGAGGTAAGTTCGGCCATACCATACTCCGAATGAATCTTCTCCACACCAAATGCCGTAGTGAGAATCTTATGGAACTCTGCCTTAGGCAGCTCCTCGCGCTGACCCTTCATTCCGCCAGTCTCCATCACGATAGTGTTGGTGAGTTTTGGCGCAAATTGCTCGGCCAAATCCCACAAGGCATAGCTTACGCCGAGTAAAATCTTCGGCTTAGGGTCAGATGCCATATCGGCAAGCATATTCTCATATTCGTCGAGGTAAAAACCTCCCGAGCCACTGCGGGCAATCATTCTATCGACCATATAGACCAGCGACGAGCCTTCGCGCTGGAGGTAGTTTGGCAGAAGTCCGTAGATGCTCCACCCCTCCACATTGCCATAGAACCTCTCGAAAGCCGTAGTAAAGGCTCTCTCGTAAAGAGCAAGGCTCTGCATCATATGGCGCGACGGGGTTTGCCCCGTAGTGCTGCTCGATGTAAAGATTTTTTCGGGCTCGCCATCGCCACAGTATATGTCGCGCATTTTGAATAATTCGATGGGCAGGAAAGGAATATCCTCCACACGTCTTACTCCATTGGGATCGATACCCACCAACTCGACATACTCCGCATAAGGCTTACATCGTACGACCTGCTCGCGAAACAGCGCCAGAGCCGCCACCTCGAACTCCTCGGTAGTAGAGATAGAAAATATGTTGTCGGGAAAATTCATATACAAGCAAAAAATCCGATTCGGGGGTCGGCATCCCAACCCCCGAAAACGGACATTCATATTAGTAGCCTCTACTTCTTGCTCTTGGGGGCAAGAATCATATTCATCTTCTTGCCATCGAGCTTGGGCATAAGCTCCACCTTTGCAATCTCCTCAAGATCAGTAGCAAAACGCAACAAAAGAATCTCGCCCTGCTCCTTGAAGACAATCGAGCGACCGCGGAAGAATACCGAAGCCTTAACCTTGGCACCCTCCTTGATGAAGTTCTCGGCGTGCTTGAGTTTAAAGTTGTAGTCGTGGTCGTCGGTCTGAGGGCCGAAACGAATCTCCTTAACTACTACCTTAACCTGCTTAGCCTTGATCTCCTTAGCCTTACGCTTCTGCTGGTAGAGGAATTTCTGGTAGTCGGCAATGCGGCATACGGGAGGCTCGGCATTGGGAGAGATCTCAATGAGGTCCAACTCCATCTCGTCAGCCATAGCGATTGCCTGCTTGATGGGCAACACCAGATTGGGCTCTACATTCTCGCCAACGATACGCACCATAGGTGCCGTAATCTCGTTATTGATACGGTTGGGATTCTCTTTCTCTACGCGACGGCCTCGCATACCCTGCTGCTGAGGCTTGTTGTTACCGCCGTTCATCGGACGTGGCGGAAACGGTTTCTGTGTAATTGCCAAATTAGTTACTTGTTTGTTTAACTTATGTTAATTGCGGAGCTTAGTTACTCCATCTTATTTGCTTCAATCTCGGCATCAACGAGCTGATTGATGTGTGCTGCAAACTCCTCGACAGTCATAGCACCCTTGTCGCCCTCGCCCTGTACGCGAACCGACACCTTGCCCTCGGCAGCCTCCTTCTCACCTACGACAAGCAAGAAAGGAATACGCTTGAGCTCGTTGTCACGAATCTTACGGCCAATCTTCTCGTTACGCTCGTCAACCTGCACGCGTACATCGGCCTTGCCCAAACGCTTAGCTACGTCGTTAGCATAGTCGTTGAACTTCTCCGAGATAGGCAGGATAACGGCCTGGTCGGGAGTAAGCCACAAGGGGAAGCGACCTGCAGTGTGCTCGAGCAACACCGCCACGAAACGCTCCATAGAGCCGAACGGTGCACGGTGAATCATAATGGGGCGGTGCAACT
>JAGBUB010000035.1 GCA_017631035.1 Alistipes sp. | reverse complement strand
CCATCATCAATCCTAATAGGAGAGAAATAAATATTATATCCAACTTATTTTTCATCTGCATCAGCAAATGTATGAGTTAAAACTCTAAAATCCAAGAATAAAGACCTGAGCAAATACAAAGTTAGCGTTTTTTTAATATTATGAGGCATTATCAGGAGGTCTTTTTTTTGTGGAGTTATAAAATAAAAATGCCGCCAACGCGATGTTAGCGGCATTTATTGTGTATGATTATCTCCTACATCTGCTTTACGAGCCAGTCCATTGCTGTGCCCTCAGAATAGTCGTTCAAGAGGGGTACCCACGAGAAGTGGCTGATCATCTTGGGGATACCAAACTTCTGCATATATGCATCGTCAAAGATCTGAATCTTGTCGTCCTGTGCGCCCAAGCGCTTGCGTGCGCCATAGTAAACGTGCGAGCTGATAACCTTGCAGGTGGTGTCAGAGTCGGCGTGCACGAAGAACATAGGCAAGCGGCAGAATGCCTCGGTGTCGATGGGTGCCAGAGCCATATCCTCGCCGTTCCACTTGTAAACCTCAGCCTGGAAAGCCTTAACCAGATCGTCCTCAAACTGACCGTCATACTTCTGCTCGGCCTTGTGGATGGGTACGATGGGGTCCATAGCGCAGCAGGGGATAGCAGCCTTGAAGCGGTCGGGGAACTGCATCATAAATCGCATTGTGCAACCACCGCCACTCGATGCGCCTGCGCAGAAGAGCTTCTGGCCATCGACTATGCCATCGGCAATCAAGGTGTCGATGAATGCCATCTGCAAGGCGTTGTTGCGGTCAACGAGCTTGATGCGCTCGGGGTCGAGCGATGCGCTGTATGAGTAGTTGGGGTTAGCAATGGCGAACATCAGCGTAGCGCACTCAACATCGGCGTCGGGCAACGACACGATGCAGCGGTTGGCCATAGCGGCGGTCATCAGGTCGCGATTGTACTCGCCACCACCAATCTGCCATACCAGCAGGGGCACATTCTTCTTCACATTACCCTCGGCATCCTTGGGCAGGTGGAGGATATACTCGCGTGTGATACCTGCGTAGGTGAATGAACCCTTCACGCAGTCGTCGAGAACCGCCAGACGGGTGTCGGTCACATTCTCGGTCGTAACATTGAGGTTTGCATCGGCCTTACATATCAGCTCCCAGCCCAGCGTCTCGCGGTTCTGACCACGACGGCCACGGTAGTTGAACGAGTTGGCCTCGATGCGCAACGTGTTCTTTGAGCGTGTTACCACGATGCCGTCGTTCTGGTAGGGCACGGGAGCCTGACCTGTTGCAGGGTCAACAAATCCGTCGGGGATGTTGTTCACCAGGTCGAAATCCTCGGCCTTCAAGCCACGAATCGAGCGGGGATTGCTAACCGTAATCTCGATGGCATCAATCATCACATTGTTGATATCACCCACACGCGTGTATGCTACAACACTCTCAACCTGGGCAGGCCCAGGGGCTCCACATGAAACCAGTGCCATGCACATGGCACAGACAAAAAAGGATAGTTTTTTCATAATCAATGGTTTTATGGTTTCAAATATAGATATTATCAGTGAAAATATCAAATTTTATATCTCCCCAGCGCTGGGTGCCGTCGCGTTTTGCAAATTGTGAAGCCACGAATGGGAAACTTTTGACCTCCGTAGCGGGGCATAACTAATTGATTAGAATCAAAAAAATCGAATTTTATACCGATTTTGTTATTTTCTTAATTTAATTGTTTATATTTGTAGCGTATATTCCCGTTATGTGGTCCGCAACGAACCTTGGCCGAGCCACAGTGGGTATAAATGACAGGAAATATTACAGTTAAAAAAATACTTAAACCAATTAAAAACTTTAAGGTAATGAAAATTTTCAACTTTTTGAGCAAGGCCATGATGGTTGTGGCTGTTGCTATTTTTGCTCTCGGCGTTAACGCTGTTGAGGCTAAGAAGGGCAAGAAGATCGGTATCCAGCTCTACTCTGTAATGAGCGCAATGAACAAGGATCCTAAGGGCTCAATCGACAAGTTGGCTGAGATGGGTTACAACGTATTCGAGCTCGTACAGTGGGGCGGTAACCCCAAGGTATTCGGCTTGGACGCTGCTGAGTTCAAGGCTGCTTGCGACGCTAAGGGTATCAACGTTCTTTCTACTCACTCTTCATTGCAGGAGGATCCCGCTAAGGAGGCTGAGGTTATGGACAACTGGCGTAAGCTCTTCGCAGTTCAGAAGGCTGTAGGAGGTAAGTACTTCGTTATCCCCTCATACCGTGTAAACTACACTGAGGCTGAGGTTAAGAAGATGGCTGACTACTTCAACCGCGTAGGTAAGATCGCTAAGGAGGAGTTCGGTTTGATGCTCGGTTACCACAACCACTCACAGGAGTACAAGAACTTGGAGGGTACTAACAAGGTAATGTGGGAGTACTTGGTAGAGAACACCAACCCCGAGTATGTATTCTTCGAGATGGACGTTTACTGGTGCACAATGGGTGAGAAGGATCCCGTTGCTTACTTGCAGAAGTATCCCGAGCGCATCAAGATGCTCCACATCAAGGATGAGTTCGTTATCGGCGAGAGCGGCAAGATCAACTTCGAGGGTATCTTCAAGCAGTTCTACAAGAACGGTTACAAGGATTTCGTAGTTGAGATCGAGACTCCCCGT
>JAGBUB010000034.1 GCA_017631035.1 Alistipes sp. | reverse complement strand
TCTGCATATCGCCCTCGTATATATGGCATACACTACCCTATCATCCATCTACATAGAGCCATAATCTACGCAAATTTATAAAAATTTCATTATTAATGCAACGGTTAAGGTGAGTTTTTTCGGAAATAGAAATATGAATTAACAAAAAACTTGTTAGACGACTTTTACGAACGAAAGAGGGGTTGTTCCAATGAACAACCCCTCTCAATTTAAGATACGGTGAATTAGTTAGCTGGTGCAGCCTCTGGAGCTGGAGTCTCAGCAGCTGGTGCAGCCTCAGCAGCAGGAGCTGGAGTCTCAGCAGCCTTAGGGCATTCTGCAGGACACTCTGTCTTAGGCTTATCCTTGCAGCAATCTCCGCAGCAAGCGTCAGCCTTCTTCTTAGGCTGTCCACAACACGAAACCATAGCAACCGATGCGAGGGCGATAACCGCCAAAGTCATAATCTTCTTCATAACCGTAATATTTTTAAAGGTTAAACAAATGTTTTGCTCACCACAAATGTAAGAACTCTATTTCGAAAAAACAAATATTTATCTCGAAAAGTTTCATAAATAGTGCAAAATCGCTCTACATACCCTCTATTTCGAGCAACATCCATTTATCCTGCAATGCACCTTCCATCACATTCTGCATACACAAATTCCAGCTCACAAAGCCCTGAATGCGGCCATCGGCAGTCTTATACTTGAACGAAGATGGAGCCAACGCCTCGCCAGTCTCGGCGTGGTAGGTCTCGTGCAATGTTCCAAACTCGCGCAAATCCTTAACGATAAGGCGGCCTACTGTACCTGCCATCCAAGCAATCTCCTGCTCGAAGCCATAGTGCTTCAAACCGATCGAGTAGATATAGTTGGTGATACACCAGATAGGGCCCTGCCAGTTCGAGAATGGCTTGATGATGTTCTTGTTGTTGTACTCTGGATCTGCTTTCGAGAGACTACGGAAGCCATAATCCGAACGCATAGCCTCAGGGTTAAGCATATAACGCTCCAATGTAGCGCGACCATTCTCCTTCGATGCCATCTTATACATCAACGGCACGAACGAGTTGTAGCTTACGCGAGGATACTGATCGCCATTTTCGCGGTCTACATTGTAGTAGCACTGATCCTTCTCGTTCCAGCAATATTTATTCAAGTTATCCTTGATGGCCTTTGCCTCAGCTGCAAACTGCTCCGCCTCGGCTGCGTGGCCCAACTCGCGAGCAATAACTGCCAACGACAACATCTCGCCATACATAAATGCCGAGATATCGGTTGCAAGGTAGGAGCGAGTATCGCCATCCCAGTAGTTGAGTGCAGGGTTATTATCCGCACCGCTGAACATCGCAATCTCCCAAAAGTAGAGGCCATACTTCTCGTCATAGCGCTTCGTACGCTGATAGTTCACCACGCGCTTGATATCCTCGTAGTGAGGAGCTATCCAGCTGAAATCATTAGCTGCCACCGAGTAGTGGTATGCGCCCTGCGCCAAGAGTGGCTTCATTGGGGCGTACTTGCTATACATTGGACGCGCACCTTCTGGAGTCAAGCTACCCGAGATATAACCTGTCTCGTCAGCCAAGTCGGCGTAGAGTTTCACCCAGTCTCTCATATACTGAGGCTCTCCGCGCGAGATGAAGTGGTTAGCCATAAAGAAGGCATCCCAGTCCCACAAGTTCTGATAAAATCCTGCCGGAATAAGATAAGGGTACTTCAAACAGCCTTGTGGCTGACGCACCACCTGCTCACGAAGACCAACATAACCCTCCGATACCTCCTCATAGATGCTCTGCAACTCTGCTTTATCTACTGGAAAGAGATTTTTGTTTGTTCCATCACAAGCCATAAATAATGCCACCATTCCGAATAAAAATAATTTCTTCATATCAAATCTAATATTTAAAGGTTTTATAAATATATCTATCGAGTAAACTCTGTCATCTCTATATTCTCACGCATAATAAACGCCTTCGGGAAAGTTCCGCGCAGGCGACCGAGCAAAATCATCGCCTCCTCGTGCGAAGTGCAGTTGCCTACCGCCACCTTGAAGTAGGGATTTTCGTATGTCAAATAGGAGTGTTCCTGTGGAAAAATGGCCGCAAAGTTCTCCTGCGCCATCACTGCATCACGACGCGCCGTCTGCGTATTGCTCATAAAAATCACAATGCGATAACCGCTTACAGCCTTCACATTCGCCTGCAAATTGTTATTCACAATAGTTGCAGCATCACCCTGCTCCGTAATGCGCACGGTTTCGTAGACCATAGTCAGCGAGTCGCGCTTGGCAGGCGCAGCAAGACGCTCCTTGATATTTTTGCGGGGTGCAACCTCTTGCTGTACAATATCCTGCGCCGAAGTGGTCAAAACAAAGAGTGATGCGATAATAGTGAAAATATACTTCATATCGGGTTATTTCTTAAGTCCTAAATTAAATTGTCGAGCGAGTTGGTCGAGAGCTACGCCCTCCTGCTCGAAGATACGGTGCGACATAAGGGCTGCCACACTAACGCTGTAATCCACCGTAACGCCCGAAAAATCGCCCTTGCGTAGTCTATTCATAAGCGCAAGTGCTCCAATAGGATTGGAGAGTGTAAGGCGCAACGGCACCTCCACCTGCGAACAACGACGGCGTGGTAGTACCACTTCGCCATCGAGTACCAACCGACCAATCTTACGGCCATTATGGCGCACAAAGGCCGAAGCTGCGGTAATGCGCATATTCGATGCGGTATTATTGGCGACAGTGAGTGTTACGCGCCACTGCTCGCCCACTGAGCCCGACACCTTATCGAGCGAGACAACCTGAAATTTCTGCTTGCGCTGGCGCGATTGTCCCGATTTGGAACATCCCGTAAAACCCACCGCCACAACAACGGCGACAAGTGCAACGAGGGTATATTTTATAAATTTTTTCATCTTCATCTAT
>JAGBUB010000033.1 GCA_017631035.1 Alistipes sp. | reverse complement strand
TGCAATGGCTCCTATCTCTATCGACGAGAACGACTGCCCCGCTGAGGTAGTTGAGAAGGAGAAGGCTATCGCTTTGGAGATGATGAAGCAGGATCCTAGGAACGCTAACAAGCCTGAGGAGATCTTGGCTAAGATCGCTGAGGGTAAGATGCGTAAGTTCTATGAGGAGAACACTCTCTTGAACCAGGCTCTCGTTGGCGAGAAGATCTCTATCCGCGAGTTCTTGCAGCAGGCTGATAAGGAGGCTACTGTTGTTGCTTACAAGCGTTTCGCTTTGGAGGCATAGTAGTTCCCACTATCATAAGAAAAATCCCAGCCCGAAAGGGTTGGGATTTTTTATTGTGTATGGTAGTGTACTATATGTCTTTTCGGATGTAATTTTGCAGTGCGAACGTCGTAATGTCTGATGCGAATATAACGCAGTAACCAAGTTATTTGCCGATTATTTTTAGCACAATTTCAATCAAGAGTAGGGGGTAAAAAAAGGTAGAACTTTAGTTCTACCTTCACTTTAGAGAAGTGCCACGATTTTTTCAAGCCACACTTTGTCCACCTCGTCAAACGTGGCAAGTTCTTCGCTATCAATATCGAGCACGGCCACTATCTCATTGCCATGCCATACGGGAACTACGATCTCGCTGCGCGAAAGACTGCTACACGCAATATGCCCGGGGAAGAGCTCCACGTCGGGTACAACCTGCGTTGTCTGCTCTTTCCAGGCCGTGCCACATACTCCTCGGCCATATTTTATGCGACTGCACGCCAGCGGGCCTTGAAATGGGCCCAAAACCAGCACTTCGCCCATAACGCGATAGAATCCAGTCCACCAAAAACCGAATGTTGCATGTATCATTGCTGCTACGTTAGCCATATTGGCTATCTGGTCGCTCTCGCCCTCCGTAAGCGAGGCTATCTGCTTGTACAACAACGCATATTTCTCCTCCTTGCCACCCTCGGCAATCAATAGATTCTCTGCCATAATATTACTCTTTTTTCCACATTTTATCGCCTAAATAGAAGTATAGCGTGCCATACGAGTAGCGACCTGTCTGCGCTCCACGGTCGAATGTAATCCATAAATAACGCTCGTAGTTGCCATAGGGCAAAGGTACGATTGTCGGCCAGCCACGGAAACCGCCGTTGGCGTATTGCTGCTGGAATGTGCCCTTGTATTCGAGCGTGGGGTAGTCGTAGATGTAGAACGTAGTCTCCGAGCCTCCACTAAGCACATAGCGATGGCCTCCCACCTCTGTGATGCGTATGCCCGTATTGTTGTTCTGCTTCGACTCGGCTATCTGACGATATGTGCCGTTCCAAGTGTCGCTCTCACATAGATATGTGACGTATGACTTATCCTTCAGGGCACAATATGCCAGGCGCCACTTGCCTGCCTCGCTATCGTAGAAGAAGTCGGGATCCTCGGTATTGAAGCCCGCTCCGCGTGTGTAGCTATGCGGGAAGTCCAGCTCCGTGCACTCCAGATAGTGCATACCGTGCAGCAGGTCGGCCTTTGTGCGTGCCCAAGCAAGGGTGTGAGTGTCTTCATGTGTGGTAGTCATCACCAGATACTCCGCTGTTGCGGGATCGTAGACCACCTTCGTTGCGTGAAAACCATACATTATGCCGTCGCCCTTACCAAAGAACAAGGCTCCCTCCAGACGAAGTTCGTATGAGTCCAAGTCGAGCGAATATACACCCTGATATGAGTCGAAGATACGCTCAAAACCGCGCGTCGTGAAGCAGATGTACAATCTGCCGTCGCGGATCAAGGGCTTGCCATCGGTGGTCTGAATCACCTGCGGGTCGGCCTGACCGGTGCCACTTGTGAGCAGACTCTGTGCCTTGTGCAGGGTGACCTTATTACCGGCTGGCAGTGCTGTATAGACACCAAAAGAGTAGGTTGTGCAGCTCTCTATTGAGCGCATATCATTCTCGACGCTGAATAACAGATCGGCCTGCCCGTTATCCTGAATATTGAAGACGTGAAACCTTACGCCAGTATATTGTACTCTGAGCGATACTTTGGTCTGCTTGCCTATCTCCTTCTCTGCCAGCGTTGAGCCGTTGGCAACGGCTGCAATTCGTCCATCCTGGTAGATGATGCATACAGCGCGGCCATCACCGTTGTTGGGATAGAATGCGATACCTGCCGTGTCGTTTGCGTCGAGATCGCCAATTTCAGCCTCGTAGCAGAGGTAGGGATGAAAAGCACCAACCCTTATAACCGACTCCGAGCCTTGCTCGCTCGCGATTTCGAGCTCACGACCTTTCTGAGTAAGTGTGGGCTCGCCATTTTTGCTCTCAACAATGAGGTTTGCAGAGTTGGGCAGGAAGAGATCTGTCCCCTCCATATTGATTTGACTCATCACCTTGTGCGAAGTGTAGAAATTACGCACAAACGACTGCCTAACGAAGGTTAAATCGTCGAGGCTTAGCTCAGCCATGGGACGTTGTGCCATTGAGCACACACCCCATAGCAAGGCAATAGCGGTTAAAAGGGTTCTTCTCATGTTTTTTATTCTTTATACTTCTCTTCGGCTTGACGAAGCATTGTGGCGGCCTTCTCGCGGAATGTAACCTCGCTCTCTGCGATGGTCGCACCCAAATCCTCGCCCTGCAAGTGCCAAGTGCCGTTGTGGTTATATAGGAATCGGATGGCGTAACTGCCAAACAAATCCATATATTGGTCGTGAATGACGGCTGCCAACTTGCCGTAGGTCAGTAGTGTTTCAATGCGTGTGGTGGCATCAGCACCTGCCTTGGTGACAAACGTGCCCACTGCGCCATCAGCCTGTGTCAAATCTTTGACACTTCGGCCAATAGGTTTTGCGGTGTAGGCGTTGGCATCAATCGCTCCATCTTCAAGCAGCAGGCGTGTTTCGATAGGTGTGGCCGTAGCCTTGCCTTGCACTACATCTACATAATACGCTTGATGTTCGGGGCTATATGTCACCGCTTCGACAACCTCTCCGTCACGGAATAGTATGCCCGCCTTGTCGTCCATAGCGTAGCCGCCCTCGATCTTGCCCTGCTCCAACATTTGGTGGTAGAGCGATCGTTTGGCCTCGTCGCCATAGTGGGGGCAGTTGCTGTGGGACAATATGCCCAGACCCTCGACAATGCTCAATCCCGCAGGACGAGAGTCACTCACACCTGTGTCGAACCAAGCAATAGAGCCTGCACTGCCGCCGGCGATGATTGCTCCACGCTGCATTGCCTCTATGAGCATACGGTCAATGCCCTGCGCCTGCCATATACCCAACATATTGAGAGTATTACCTCCTCCAACTACAATAGCATCAGCCTCGGCTATCTGCTCCTCAAAGGTTTGCTCGGCTGACGAATCAATCCATACACGCATAATGTGTGGCTCAATGCCCACAATCTTGCATAACGACTCCCACACTTGGATGTTGTCCTGATGGTCGCCACTCGCCGTGGGCAGGTAGAGAATATGCGGATTCTCCTTCCCCGTGAGGTCGGCTACGTAGCGCGTAAATTTTAGGTTAATGTCACTACCCCAAAGGAACAGCGTGCCCGATGGTTGCGACGGCGCGCAACCGACGAAGAGCATAAGCGAAAGGATGATTCCTGCTAAAGATTTCATAACTCGCTGATTTTTAGCGTTAAAGTCCGTTGGGGGGGGTGATTTTTCTCATAATGTTTAAGTATTAAATGGTTAATAAATAATGTTATAGACTCTTGACGATCTCCTTCAGGTGGCGCCAGAATTTATCAACGGTAGCAATCTCCAGTCGCTCGTCGGGCGAGTGTACGCCACGCAGGGTAGGACCAAATGAAATCATCTCCAGGTGGGGATACTTCTCGAGGAACAGACCGCACTCCAGCCCTGCGTGTACAGCCTTTACCTTGGGCTCCTTGTCGAACAGACGCTCGTAGCACTCCACGGCACATCTGAGTAGATGCGAATTGGGATCGGGTGCCCAGCCCGGGTAGCCATCCGAGTGAACTACATCGGCTCCCGAGAGCAGGAATACCGACTCTACGGCCTGCTTGGCGTAGTGCTTGGCACTCTCTACGGATGAACGCTGCGAGGTTGTTACCACGACGCTATCGCGTGAGGCAAATTTTACAGAAGCAAGGTTTGTTGATGTTTCCACCAAGCCCTCAATAGCGGCCGACATTGCAATCACACCATTAGGTACGCCCACCAATGCTCCGAGCAGGTTGCACTGCGACGCCATATCGAGCACATCCTCCACCTGAGGCATATCGCTCAGCGCTATGCGCATATCGGGCTCGGTGATGCTGAATTCTTCTTTAACCTCTGCAATGAAACGTGCGGCGCGAGCTTCAAACGAATCCTTCAGTCGCAAGGGGACACCAACTATGGCATATGCCTCGCGTGGGATGGCATTACGCAGGTTGCCACCGTCGAAGTAACTCATACGACCCTCGAACTCATCCTGTGCGATGAGTAGCAGGCGTGCCACAATTTTGTTTGAGTTAGCACGACCCTTGTTAATATCATCGCCCGAGTGGCCTCCCTTAAGGTCGGATACATCGATGCGATAGAATGTATAGTTTTTCGGTGCGCTTTCGTAGGCTACCGAGTATGTAGCCAAGGTGTCAATGCCTCCTGCGCAGCCGATAAATATCTCTCCCTCATCCTCCGAGTCGAGGTTCAAAAGATACTTACCCGTAAGCATACCCTCACCGAGGTTGAATGCGCCTGTAAGGCCGGTCTCCTCGTCAACGGTGAAGAGTGCTTCCAGAGGTCCGTGCTCGGCCTCCTCGTCAAGGAGCAGAGCCATCGCAGCAGCCATACCTATACCACAGTCGGCACCAAGAGTAGTGCCCTCGGCACGTACCCAGTCGCCATCTACTACAGTGCGGATGGGATCGCGGTCGAAGTCGAACGTTACATCACTATTCTTTTCGCATACCATATCCATATGCGACTGCAGAATAACGGTAGGATGATCCTCGTAGCCTGCGGTTGCAGCTTTGCGTATTACTACATTGCCAATATCGTCACGCTGCCACTCCAATGAGTTGACCTGTGCGAAGTTAATCAAGAAATCGATAATCTGCGCCTCCTTCTTTGAGGGGCGGGGAATACGGGTGATAGCGTCGAACTGCTCCCACACTGCTTTCGGTTGTAAATCTCGTATAAGCATAATGTGCAAATCAAATTTGAACAAAAATACAAAATACGGGCAGTATTTACAATAATGAGTCCTCTTTTTTCCTAAATTTGTATTGCTATGCGTCTATTTTATATTCTCATATTAGCCTTGATGGGATGTGTGACAGCCTCAGCGCAGGAGATTGAAGATGACTATCGGATGTATAAATTCGATGCTGAGCAGATTCAGGACCGTATTGTCGAGACCGATACTCTGCTCTTCTATCGCTCCTCGCACCTGAGTACTGATTTGTATGACGAGATTACCGCATATCGTTTTTCGTATGTCGATTTTGCTCGTCGCGGAATGTACTACACCTCCCGTAATGTGGTGCTCGATGGAATCGAAGTGAGGCCATCGAATCGCTCTCTGTTGCGTCGTTTGGGACTTGCTGAACGAAGTTATGCAGGCCTATCGCACTGCCCTACGCACGCAGGAGCGATGGCGGGCGTAGATGAATTCACAACCACCGACGGAGTACCATTTGATGCCATAAACATAGGCACATTCTTCTCGGGCAAAGGCTATCTTGGCGGAGTGCGAGCCTCGCTAAGTGCGCTTATGCGTAAGGGGTGGAGTGCGACGTTTTATGCCTCGGCGCGCGGTGGTGATGATTTGTATGTAGAGGGTGTATATAATAATACGCTGGACGTAGGCCTGCGTCTGGCAAAATCGTTCGACTCGGGTGCACAGTTTGCCGTGGTGGCACTCTCAACCGTTGGCGAGCGAGGTTTGCGCTCGGCTTCTACCCAGGAGGCTTTTACTTTGACGGGTGATAAACTCTACAACCCCTCGTGGGGCTATCAGGCAGGGCGAGTGAGGAACTCTCGCACAAGGCGTGATGCCGTGCCCTTTGTGATGGCTACATATACACAACCCATAACCTCATCGACTCGTATGCAAATATCTGTGGGTGGCGACTATGGTCATCGCAGATACTCATCGCTGGGGTGGTACGATGCAATGACTCCTCGCCCCGATAACTATCGTTATATGCCGAGTTATTATGCCGATGTGGATGTTGCCTCGGCTGTGGCCAATGAGTGGAGAGTCGAGAATCCCGATTATACACAGGTGCGCTGGGATGATATGTACCAGCAAAATCGAATGTCAGCAGATGGCGCTGTATATGCTGTGGATTATCGTGTTGAGCGTATTGCGCGAGGCCAGATGGTTTTTGATTTCAAGACCGATGTGGGTTCAAATCTCACCCTGCATTATGGCCTTAGGGGAGAGTATCACTCATCTCGCAACTATAAGCTGATGGATGATTTGATGGGCTCTACACACCTCGATGATGTAGATTACTACCTGATGGATGACGACACCTACTCGGCTCAACTGCGCAATAATCTGCTTGCCGATAATTTGGCCATAGGCCACGGCGACAGGTTCTCCTACGATTACGACCTGCGTACTCGCTTGTTGATGGCAACCCTGGCGGCAGAGTATCCGTTGGGGCGTTGGCTTTTTGCTGCCGATTTGCAGGTAGGGCGTGCATCTATACAGCGTGTAGGTTATTTCGAGAAGGAGTTGTTTCCCTTATCGGCCTCGCTGGGGCGTTCGGAGCGCTTGCACTTTAATCCTTATCTGCTTAAGGCTTCGGTGGGTTACACTTTTTCTGTGCAGCATCATCTTCGGGTAGATGCTATGGTGGCAAACCGATTGCCCGAGGCAAGGAATATGTTTCTAAATCCGCTCTACAATAATCGTATGGTGGATAACCCATCTTCGGAGCGGCATCTTGCGGCCGAGCTAGAGTATAAATATACTGGTCAGCGTGTGGACCTGATTGCAACGGCATATGCCACATCGGTGCGTGATCAGCGACAGACAATGCGACTTTATGATGATTTATCACGTACCTATTGCGATGTCGACATTGACCGCCTTGGAGCGTTGCGTTATGGTGTGGAGTTTGCCTCCGAGATACGTTTTACATCCTATCTGCGTGCCTCGCTGACAGCTGCCGCCGGGCGATATATATTTTCCGAAAATCCTATTGTTACGCACTATGCCGACACTGACAATAGGGTGGTGAGCAGTGGTTCAGAGAGCTTTATGGGCAATTGCTATATTGGCGGAGCACCGCAGTTGAGTGCTACGGCTGAACTCACCTACATCGACTATAACGGTTGGTCGGCTTCGCTCGGTGCTCAGCTAGCCGCAGCACGTTATGTTGAGCCTTCGGTGGTGCGTCGTACAGAGAGGGTGGCCATTCAGGGCTCATCGTCGGAGGAGATTTTCCATCGTTTTATGCATCAGCAGCGTCTTGGTGATGCGGTGACCATTGATGCATCGCTATCGCGTTGGTTCGACATAGGTCGTTCGCGTTTGGCACTCACATTGTCGGTGCGCAACCTGCTGGGTACTGACGATATAGTCTACGGAGGCTATGAGTCTTCACGCATACGCAATTACCGCAGTGGCACGCAACGAATCTACACACCGCAGGATGATATGTTGACCTATGCTTACCCACGAACTTACTACGTTGTGGTGTCGTGGAAGATGTAGAATTTGGTCGTTTCGTAGGAAAACTCTATCTTTGCAGACGTTAAACGATAAATCAGATTCTTATGGCAGGTTCAAACTTTGTGGACTATGTGAAAATTTTTGCTCGTTCGGGCCACGGTGGAGCTGGCTCGTGCCACTTCCGTCGCGAGAAATTCGTTGCCTTCGGAGGCCCCGATGGCGGTGATGGCGGTAAGGGTGGTAGTATCATTCTGCAGGGTGACCGCCAGTATTGGACTCTGATTCACCTAAAGTATCAGCGTCACCAGTTTGCCGAGGATGGCGAAGGTGGCCACGGAGCACGTTCGTCGGGTAAGGATGCTGCCGATATCGTTATCCCCGTGCCTCTTGGTACAGTGGCTCGCCGTTTGGTGGAGCAGGAGGATGGCACTACAACGATTGAGTATGTTGGCGAGGTAACCGAGCACGGCGACCGTTTGACCTTGTTGAAGGGTGGTCGTGGTGGTTTGGGTAACTGGCACTTCAAGAGCGCTACTAATCAGGCTCCTCGTTATGCTCAGCCTGGCGAGGATGGCGATGAGGGTGCATTTATCCTCGAGCTTAAGGTGTTGGCCGATGTGGGTTTGGTTGGCTTCCCCAATGCGGGTAAGAGCACGCTGCTCTCGGTTGTATCGGCCGCAAAGCCCAAGATTGCTAACTATGCATTTACAACACTCGAGCCCAACCTGGGTATTGTTGAGGTGCGTGACCATAAGTCGTTTGTAATGGCCGATATCCCTGGAATTATCGAGGGAGCTCACGAGGGTAAAGGTCTTGGTACCCGATTCTTGCGTCATATCGAACGTAACTCGGTGCTGTTGTTTATGGTGCCGGCTGATAGCGATGACATAGCTAAGGACTATGAGATTCTTCTCGGTGAGCTTACTCAGTATAATCCCGAGTTGTTGGATAAGCAGCGTCTGCTGGCCATTACCAAGTGCGATATGTTGGACGATGAACTCATCGAGGAGATGCGTCCTACGTTGCCCGAGGGTGTGCCGTCAGTGTTCATCTCGTCGGTTGCGAATATGAACATTACAAAGCTCAAGGATATGCTTTGGGATGCACTGCAGAAATAGTTTCAGCAAGACGAAAAATATAGGCTCTCTAACCGTGAGGTTGGAGAGCCTTTTCTATTGGAATATTATTCTGTGATTTACGATGCGTAGCGAGTATTCCCCGTTAAAACACTCCACAATGCCATATATATCGCCCTCGCCCGAGGGAATGGACTCTTCACGGTAGTCGCAGGTCGATATGATGCGGATGGCAATCTCTTGTCCATTTCTGTCGTATGCTGTGCGTTGGGTAGTGATGTGTTTGCCCGTCAGTTGGTCTCGTTCACACCACGCCTTACCCGCCTGGTCGCCAAAGCTTAGGCATTTGATTACTATGTAGTTGCCGATGTGGGCTGCGGTGAGCTCGTCTATGGTGAGCGGAGTAGCCTTTATTGCCTGAGGATTACTCTTATCGACTGATATATAACGAGATATTTCATCCCTGGGGATTCGGTCAATGGTGTATTCCGCTTCGGGTTGTGCTCCTAATACCAGACGTCCGGCATTTGAGCCTATCGCCAGACCTGAGCAGTGTATCACTACACGAGCCGATATGGGAAATTCGGTAGCAGTATCTAGTAGGTCAACACTAACCTCTACACCACCCGATGCGTCGCTTATGATAATTGACTTGTAGTATTCGCCAAACAGATCATTGGCTACAACGTAGCCTTCGATTGAAATGTCATCGACGATGGTCGCCGATGCACTCTTGGCCATTGTTTTTAGGTGAGCAATCGATATTCTACCTTTGGGACGATCGTTGTACTGGCCCAATGTGGCGTCGGAGCAACCTCCTGCGATGAGTAACAGGAGTATGTTAGTCAGCAAGCATACAATCCTTCTCATAACGCATCTTTATTATGTACATATCTTCGCCCTCCACATCGCCATATTGCAATATGCCGGTGACATTCACCCGCTCCAAGGGGATGCTCTTGTGGGCGTAGCTGGCCGACGATGATGTGTATACTGCTATGGCGTTACCATCGTGGTCGGCAAATATGCTGTAGCCGCTCCACTTTTGAGATTGCTCTTCGGTGGCGTTATATACAAACTGCAAATCGTGCATATTGATCAAACATCCGCAAAGCGAGGGCGAAAAGTCGCTGAATGATATCGGTTTAGGTGCTACCGAGGAGAATTTGTTATACCCCTTTACGTGTCTGTCGAGTAGAACTCTTGATGCAAAGTAGTCGGTAGGGTATTGACTATATGATGCCGACTCTGTGCCAATCTGCAACACCGAGTTGTGAAGGCCCACGGCACATCCTTCGAGAGAGATACTTACATATGATCCCACAGGGTAGATGTTGTGTAGGTCGTATAATCCTGCCATAACCTCCGCACCGCCCGAGCCATCCTCAATATAGAACGAACGGTAGAAGTTCGACTCCTGGTCACTTGTTGTAACGTAGCCTGCGATTATAATCGGCTCATCGATAGTTACGCGTTGTTGGTCAACCAACAAGCGCAGGTCGGCAATGGATATGTTTGGTGTGGGTGGTATCTCAACCTTTGGTTCAGGCTCGTCGAAATGCTTGCACGATGCAAGTGTGATGCCAAGACCGAGCATTAGCCAATGGCATAGATGCAGTATGTGGACCGTGATACGCATTTCGGAGTAGGTTATGGGTAGATAATCGGCAGGTTAGGATGTTTATTTATAGTGTAAAGATAGTGAATTTTGAGGAAAAATCTGTATTTTTGCCAGCAGTTTGTGCCACGGTGGTATAGACCTAGGAAATTGTTCAAAGATGTTGAATGTTTTTTTACAAAGCGATGCTGCTGCCGTAGAGAATCTAATCGTGCCCGATAGTGTGCAGAAGGCCCGTTTTGCCGAGGCTATAACACGCCTGGCCGATGAGGAGTTTGTACGTGATATAGGTGGCGAGATGCTGAATTGGTTGGTATGGACAGGAATCAAGTTCCTCATCTCGCTGATCATTTACTACATTGGTCGCTGGCTGCTGGGTAAACTTATTCGTTTGATAGATGCCGTTATGACCCGCCGCGAGGTGGAGGTGTCACTCCATTCGTTTATCCTGACGGCCATCAAAACATTGGGATATGTTCTGCTGGTATTGATTATTGTGTCGGTACTCGGCTTCAACTCGTCATCCTTTATTGCCGTTCTCGCCTCAATGGGTTTGGCCATTGGTATGGCACTCAGTGGTACGTTGCAGAACTTCGCTGGTGGTGTGATGATTCTTGTGCTTCGTCCCTACCGAGTAGGCGATTTTATTGAGGCACAGGGTGTAAGTGGAACTGTGGCAAGTATTAGCCTGTTCAATACGGTGGTTCATACAACAGATAAGAGAACAATATACATCCCTAATAATGCCATCTCGACATCTATTATCAATAACTCGTCGACGGCTCAGACCCGTCGATGCAGTTGGAAGGTGTCGGTGTCGTATGGCGATAACTACGATTCAATCCGCGATGCGATGTATGCAATCATTAAGCGTGATGGCCGAGCATTGGAGACGCCTGCGCCCTATGTCCGTATTGATGCTATGGCCGATAGCGCTATCATCATCGAAGCGCGTGCATGGGTAAAGAATGCTGAGTATTGGGATTTCTATGATGCCATAACCGAGGCATTCTACAAGGAGTTGCCCCAGCATGGTGCGCACTTCCCCTTCCCGCAGTTGGATGTACATCTTACACATGATAATAAGTAATGATAATTATAAATATTTTACACTATGGAATTTAAGGATATTTTGGCTATTTCGGGTATGCCCGGCCTTTACAAGTATGTAGCACAGTCTACTCGTGGTATCATCGTAGAGTCATTGGAGGATGGCCGTCGTACCAATGCATCGGCAACATCACGCGTGAGCGCACTTTCTGATATCTCTATGTTTACCGAGGGTGAGGATATCGCACTTGCAGAGGTGTTCACTCGCATGTATGCTCACACCGAGGGCAAGCAGGGACTCTCACACAAGGAGTCTGCCGACAAGATGAAGGCATATTTCGCTGAGGTGTTGCCCGAGTACGATCGCGAGCGTGTGCACGTGTCTGATATTAAGAAGGCTCTTGCTTGGTTCAACATTCTGGTTGCTGCGGGTATGACCGAGTTTACTCTGCCTAGCGACGAGGAGCCTGCGGAGGAGGAGTAATCTTTCAGTATAGGATATCAAAGGCTGCCCTGAGGGTGGCCTTTTTTGTTTAGAATTAAGCGTTAGGTAAAAAAATATTGCGACGTTGTAATTTTTCTATCCTTTTTTGCGACTAATAGGGCAAACGATTAACACCAATGAAAACGCAAGAAAAAGAACAGCAATTTACCGAGGTGGTACACGCTCATCGTGGTATCATCTACAAAGTCTGCTATATGTATGCACCGCAGGGGATGGTCGATGATTACTATCAGGAGGTGCTCTGCAATCTGTGGCAGAACTTCGACCAGTTCGATGGACGTAGCAAGCGATCAACGTGGATCTATCGTGTGGCGCTCTTTACCTGTATATCGTTCGTAAGACGCAAACGCCCGGCGTCCGTATCGCTCACGTTTGACCTCTCGTCGGATGAGGATGCAGCTCTCAGGGAGCGGGTCGAGGAGTTGCATTCGGTCATTAACCGCCTGGCTAATCTTGATAGGGCGCTTGTGATGTTGTGGCTCGATGGTTATTCCTACGATGAGATGGCCGAGGTGACGGGCCTGACGAAGGCGAATGTGTCGGTGAAACTTATGCGCGCAAAGAATAAAATTAAAGAGATGTTTAACGCTTAAAACTATTACAATTATGAATCTTGATGAGTTGAAACAGTCGTGGGATAAGCTAACAGAGCGCTTGGAGCGTGAAGAGGTGATCCATCAACGGGAGTTGAGAATGGTGATGGAGAATAAGATTACCACCTACAACAATCGAATAAAGATGAATCAATACCTGGGCTGGCTGGTGCTGGTTGGCACTGTTGTATTGCTCTTTGTGCAGGGTATTCAGGATGATCCCTTTGGGTGGATTGTTATCGGAATTGTGTTGTTGATGGATCTGTTCCTCTTTGCTCCGATGTATCGCATACTGAAGCGTCTGGCCAGATTTGAGGATTCGATCATCGAGCAGGAGCAGATGATTATCCGCTTTGAGCGGATGTTTGTTCGCCGCAGTATTGTAGTGGGGTGTTTCTTCGCCTGCCTTTTTGCCTATGTTATTATTGAGGCTTTGGCTCGCCACGCAGTGTTGACACCTTCGTGGTGGTTGTGGATGATTCTCACCATCATCGCCTCGGCTATTGCTGGAGGTTGGCGATATATGATTGAACGAGAGCGCATCATAGAGATCAGACAAAGAATCTCGGCACTCAAACAATTTGATGAGTAAAGCAAAAGGGAGTCCCGAAAGGAACTCCCTTTTATCTATAGGTATAATGCACTATCGTGGCAATACTTCTACCTTGAGTGTTGAGTATGCCTTCTCAGCCTTTGCAAGAGCATCCTCCACATTCTCGCCACGAGCCAAGATCACGCCCATACGGCGGTGACCCTTAACCTCGGGCTTACCGAAGATACGCACCTGAACGTTAGGCTCGGCGAGTACCTCCTCAAGGTTAGAGAATACAACCTTGTCGCTATCACCCTCTACAACAACAGCCTTCGATGCACTCGGGCCGTAGAAGTTAATTGAGGGGATGGGAAGACCCAAAACGGCGCGGGCGTGCAAAGCGAACTCCGACAAATCCTGCGAAATCATTGTAACCATACCTGTGTCGTGCGGACGGGGTGATACTTCACTGAAGAGTACCTCATCGCCGCATACGAACAACTCTACACCAAAGATACCGTAGCCACCAAGAGCATCGGTTACCTTCTTAGCAATATCCTGTGCCTGAGCAATAGCACTCTCGCTCATAGGCTGAGGCTGCCAAGACTCGCGGTAGTCGCCATCCACCTGATGGTGGCCAATGGGGTTGAGGAAGAGTGTACCACCCGAGTGACGTACGGTCAAGAGAGTAATCTCGTAGTCGAACTTAACAAAACCTTCAACGATAACCTCGCCACCTCCTGCACGACCACCCTCCTGGGCAATCTTCCAAGAGTTGTCGGCTCCCTCTACTGTCTTGCATACGCTCTGACCGTGGCCCGATGATGACATAATGGGCTTCACAACGCAAGGTGTGCCAATCTCAGCAATAGCGGCGTCGAACTCCTCACGTGTAGCTGCAAAACGGTAGGGTGAGGTCTTGATGCCAAGGGTCTCGGCTGCCAGCTGACGAATGCCCTTGCGGTTCATTGTAAGCAGGGTAGCGTTAGCTGTAGGGATTACGTTGTAGCCCTCCTTCTCCAACTCTACGAGTGTGGGAGTAGCGATAGCCTCTACCTCGGGAATAATATAATCGGGTTTCTCCTTCTCGATAATCTCACGCAGACGCTCACCATCCAACATCGACAACACATACGAACGATGTGCTACCTGCATTGCGGGAGCATTCTCATACTTGTCGAGGGCAATTACCTCGACGCCAAAGCGTTGCAACTCAATCGCAACCTCCTTGCCTAACTCACCCGAACCACACAAAATAGCCTTCTTGCCAACGGTGGTCATCGGTGTTCCTATTTTTACCATAAGTTGTATTAGTGTTTTTTAATGTTTTACTCGAGCCTCGCAGTATGCACAGCGATAGCCATCCTCGGTCTGGTGGAAGAGGTGGTCGACATCTTCGGTTGCCGATACACACTGACGATTGCTGCATCGCCAGTCGTTGCGTACGAGCTCGTTGCCAAGACGCGGTGTTATCTTATCGGCAGGACGCTCATTAGCCCACTGCAATAGAGTGTAGATGAGTGCCATACGCACGAACTTACCATTCTCCACCTGACGGAAGTAAGCCGCTCTGGGGTCGTTGTCCACATCGCGGGTAATCTCGTTCACGCGGGGCAGAGGGTGCAGAACAATCATATCCTCCTTGGCAAGCTTCATACGCTCGGGATTGAGGATGAAACTATCCTTCAGACGCTCGAACTCCTCCTCGTCCAAGAAACGCTCCTTCTGCACACGTGTCATATAGAGGATATCCAACTCGGGCAATACCTCCTCCATTGTCGATACCTCACGTGTGGGAACATTGTTCTTGTCGCACACCTCGCGACGGATGTATGAAGGCAGACGCAACTCCTCGGGGGCGATGAGCACTACGTTGATATTCTCGTAGCGCGACATAGCCTTAATGAGCGAGTGTACCGTGCGGCCAAACTTCAAATCGCCACAGAAACCAATTGTGAGGTTATCCAAGCGACCCTTCTCGCGACGGATGGTCAAAAGGTCGGTCAGAGTCTGTGTGGGGTGGGCGTGGCTACCATCACCAGCATTGATGATGGGTACATCGGCATAGTGCGAAGCCACCAGCGGAGCACCCTCCTTGCTGTGGCGCATAGCTATGATATCGGCAAAGCAACCAATAACACGCACAGTGTCGGCTACGGTCTCACCCTTCGATACCGACGATGAGGCGGCATCCGAGAAACCGAGCACATTGCCGCCCAACTCCATCATTGCTGATGTGAAGCTCAGACGTGTGCGAGTACTAGGCTCATAGAAGAGCGTAGCGAGCTTCTTACCCTTGCATGCCTGGCTATATTTCTCGCGGTTGTCAATAATATCGAGTGCCGTTGAGATGATTTGATCAACCTCGGCAACCGAAATATCGGTCGTATCGATTAAGTGTCGCATAAGCGGTGTGGTTTATTTGTTAATCCAACTCTCGTCAGAGGGATTGTTACGGAAGGCGATGATGCGTGCGCAATCCTCCTGCTTGATGTAACCCTCTTCGGCTGCAGCCTCTACGAGTGCGTCGAGGTTTGAAAGCGAGTAGTTCTTAACGTCAGCCTCAGCCATACGATCCAAGCCCTTCTTCATACCATAGGTGAAGATGCTCACAACACCCAAAACATCGGCGCCAGCCTCGCGAAGAACCTTAACAACCTCGATGCAGCTACCGCCTGTTGAGATCAGGTCCTCAACTACAACTACCTTCTGACCCTTCTCCAACTTACCTTCAATCTGGTTAGTGCGGCCGTGATCCTTTGCGCCACTGCGAACATAACCCATCGGCAAGTTCATAATAGTAGCAACGATAGCGGCGTGAGCAATACCTGCTGTGCTGGTACCCATCAATACCTCGCACTCGGGGTAGTGAGTCTTAACGAGCTCGGCCAAACCCTTCTCCACGTTGTCGCGTACGGCGGGTGCAGTAAGTGTGAGACGGTTGTCGCAATAGATAGGGCTCTTGATACCGCTGGCCCAAGTGAACGGCTGCTCGGGACGCAAAAATACTGCGCCGATAGAGAGCAGGTCTTTGGCAATACTCTTTTCCATAATATATAGTATTTAATTTATTCCAAACAACTGAGTAAAATCTGCTCTACCTCCTCGTAATAGATGCCACCTTCGTGCACCTTCTGTCCATCGACATAGAAGGTCGGCACATAGTAGTAGTCATACTTATCGGCCACATCGGCCTGCTCCGACTCCTCGATTAGTTCAATCTCCAGGTCGGCCAGCTCGGGGTGTTTTAACTTTGCCTCTTCGATATAGCGAAATGCCTTCTTGCAGAAGGGGCAATGCTGTAGATAAAACAGTTTTACTTTTTTCATTTTTTACTCGGCAAACTCTGCCATACAACGCTTGTATGCTGCAACGGGGTCGGCAGCGCTTGTGATAGGACGACCCACTACGATGTAGTCGGTGCCAATCTCCTTGGCGCGCGCAGGGGTTGTTACGCGTACCTGGTCACCAATCTCGCCATCGGCAAAACGTACACCGGGAGTAACGGTCACGAACTCCTTGCCGCAAGCCTCCTTAACCATACCGGCCTCCAGCGGAGAGCAAACAACACCATCAAGACCTGCCACCTGTGCATTCTTGGCGTAGTGAACGATTGTATCGTTGATTGATGCGTTAATCAAAAGATCCTTCTGCATACGCTCCTCGCTTGTCGATGTAAGCTGAGTTACGGCGATAAGCAGGGGACGAGTGCCATCCTCGCGAGTGAGGCCCTCGAGGGCAGCCTTCATCATCTCGATAGTACCAGCGGCGTGCAGGTTGCACATATCAACATCCATCTTCGAGAGTACGGCCATCGACTTCTTTACCGTGTTGGGAATATCGTGCAACTTAAGATCGAGGAAAATCTTGTGGCCGCGAGCCTTAATCTCCTTAACAATTGAGGGGCCTGCAGCGTAATAAAGTTCCATACCAATCTTTACGAAAGGCTTGCAATCGGTGAATTTATCAAGAAAAGCGAGCGTGGTCTCGGCACTGTCGAAGTCACACGCAATGATTACATCTCTATTGCTCATTGGGTTGTCTGATTTTTTGATTATAGTTACTTTTCAAAGTGTAAATTTAGCACATTCCAACGAGAATAACAATAGCCACAAAATAAAAAAGCAGTATCGCTCGTGCGATACTGCAGTATAGAGAGGTATTATATACCTGTTTATGCTTGTTTTAGCAGTTCATTGCGCCACAGCAGTTGATAACCTGACCACTCACATACGACGAGAGGTCGCTAGCCAGGAACAATGCCACGTTGGCAACATCCTCTGTTGTGCCACCACGACGCAAAGGAATCTGCTGATACCATCCGTCGCGAACCTCCTGCGGAAGGCTGTTTGTCATATCGGTCTCGATGAAACCAGGAGCAATGGCGTTGGCACGAATGCCGCGAGGTCCCATCTCCTTGGCAATCGACTTTGCAAGACCAATCATACCAGCCTTTGAGGCCGAGTAGTTACACTGGCCTGCGTTACCCGATACGCCTACTACAGACGACATATTAATAATCGAGCCGCTGCGCTGGCGGGCCATAACGGGAGTTACGGCGTGGATGAAGTTGAAAGCCGACTTGAGATTGGTGTTAATCACATCGTCCCACTGCGACTCTGTCATACGCATCATAAGGCCGTCCTTTGTAATGCCTGCGTTGTTTACCAGCACATCAACACGTCCAAAATCGGCTACCACCTGCTTTACCACCTCGTGCACGCCCTCGAACGACGATGCATCGGTAACATAAGCCTTTGCCTTTACGCCGTGCGACTCCAACTCGCTTACGATAGAGTTGGTAGTCTCATTGATAGTACGAACAACGATGGCTACATCGGCACCCTGCTCTGCAAAGCGCACAGCCACAGCTTTACCAATACCGGTAGCTCGTCCTGCACCAGTAACGATGGCCACCTTACCTTCCAAAAGTTTCATATCTATAGCTTTATTACTCGTTAGACCACTTGCGTAGAGCCACACAGCTGTTGTGACCGCCAAAGCCCAATGAGTTTGAAATTGCAATTGTCAAATCGGCCTTGCGTGATGCGTTGGGAACATAGTCCAAATCACACTCGGGGTCAGGCTCACTATAACCAATGGTGGGGGGCACAATGCCATTCTTCAGGGCAAGTGTACAAGCAATGAGCTCAACGGCACCCGCAGCACCCAACATATGGCCTGTCATCGATTTTGTAGAGCTAATCATAGCCTTGCGTGCAGCCTCCTCGCCCAATGCGAGCTTGATAGCCGCTGTCTCCGACTTATCGTTCAAGGGAGTAGATGTACCGTGAGCGTTGATGTAGAGCAAATCCTTGTCTGCGTCGAACCCAGCCTCGGTGAGCGACTGCTTAATGGCGCGCGAAGCGGGAATACCATCGGGTGAAGGAGCTGTTACGTGGTGAGCATCGCAGCTGTTACCATAACCTACAACCTCGGCATAGATCTTAGCGCCACGCTTAAGAGCGTTCTCCAACGACTCCAAAACCAAAACGCCGGCACCCTCGCCCATAACGAAACCGCTACGGTTAGCGCTGAAGGGTGTTGATGCATTCTTTGGGTCTGTCGAACGTGAGAGAGCCTTGCTGTTGGCAAAACCACCGATTGCAAGAGGGTGGATTGTAGCCTCAGAGCCACCTGCAATGATAGCATCAGCATAGCCGTGCTTGATGGCACGGTAAGCCTCGCCTGCTGAGTGAGTGCCTGTAGCACAAGCTGTTACTACGGGCAGACATACGCCCTGTGCATTGTACTTGATAGCTACATTACCTGCAGCGATATTGCCAATCATCATCGGAATGAAGAGGGGTGAGATTCGGTGTACGCCCTCGTGGAGCAACTTGTCGGTCTCGTTTACAAAGGTGTGCATACCGCCAATACCAGAGCCGATATATGTGCCCAAACGCTCGGGAGCGATGTTCTCGTCACTCTTAAGACCGCTGTCCTGCATAGCCTGATAAGCCGCTGCCAAAGCATACTGGCAGTATGTGTCGTTACGACGCACGTCGTTGCGCTCCAAGCCATTCTCCTCGGGTGAGAAGTCCTTTACCTGGCCTGCTACGCTAATGGGCAACTCGTAGCCCTCCATACCCTTGATAAAGTCGATTCCGCACTTACCCTGCTCGAGGCTCTGCCAGAAATCGGTGATGTTATTTCCAATCGGTGAGATAACGCCTACACCGGTGATAACTACTCTTTGTTCCATTATGATATTTTCTTTTTTTACTTTGTCCATTCAATAATACAAGCTCCGGTGGTAAATCCTGCACCAAAAGCACTCATCAAAATTTTGTCGCCACGCTGCAACTTGCCATTACGTGAAAGCTCGTCGAGCAACAGAGGTATGCTGGCCGATGAGGTGTTACCACAACGCTCCACGTTAGTTGGGAAGTGGTCCAGGTCGAGCTTCAGCCAATTGGCAATAGCCTCGATGATTCGCATATTGGCCTGGTGCAACACATAATATTTAATATCGGCGGGGCGCAGACCAGCCTTGTCGAGCAGAGTCTTAATGTCGCGCGACGACGAGAGTACGGCAGTCTTGAATACCTCCTTGCCATTCATATACATCGGCGCCGAATACTCATCCTTGGTGATGTAGGGAGTAGACTCCAGCTTACGAACGTAGTACAAGCAGTCGGTCTTTGATGTTGTGGTCAGGCGTGAACAAATCATACCATCTCCTCCACTTACAACAACTGCACCAGCTCCGTCGCCAAACAATACGCATAGTGAGCGGTCCTCCCAGTCAACCATTCGTGTGGGCTCCTCGGCTGCCACTACCAAAATGTTGCGAGCTTTGCCACTACGGATACGGTCGTCGGCCATATCGAGTGCGTAGATAAATCCAGAGCAGGCAACGTTTATATCTACACAAGCACACTTAGCGCCAATGGCTCCCTGCACGATGCAGCTAAGGCCCGGGGTGATGTACTCGTTGACAACATTCGAGCAAATTATGTAGTCGATCTCGTTAGGTGTCAAACCGGCATCCTCAATAGCTTTGAGTGAGGCTTCGGTGGCTAAATCCTCCAATCGCTCCGAACTGATAACACGTCGCTCGGTAATGCCTGTGCGTGTGCGTATCCACTCGTCGCTCGTGTCGAGGAATCCTTCGAGCATCGCATTTGTTACAACTTTGGCAGGATGAGCCCTGCCCGTTCCGATAATCTTCATTAAAGCAATTTTGGTTTTCGTAAATACTATTTGTTTGTTGGCGCCAAGTGTAATTAGCGCTTTTCAAACGTCGGGTGCAAAATTATCGAAAACCACTTGTAATGCATCACACCTGCGGTCGAAAGTACCTTTTTGTGACGAAAATCACTTTTTTAGGGGTAAACTCGATGTTTTTTGCAGTAAAATTACGATATTTGCACAGATTATTTATCGAAACTTCAATGACAAAATTATATCAAGATAAGGAATTGCCAAAATTTTTGCTTGATAAACGCTACCTAATCGCGTCGGTAGTGTTTATCTTGACCTTCTCGGTGTTGTTTTTGGCAATTTATACCCCATTTTCTGATACTACGTGGATTAGTCTGCGTAATATCGAGAGCGTGGGTGCGACATTGGCTTTCTATGTAGTTGCATTGGCTATTCTGGCTATTAGCAAACTGATAATGTATAACTCGCAATCGAAGATATACTTCACGCTTTGGAAATATGTCTTGTGGGTTATGGCCGAGGTGGTAATCATTTCGATTTTTTACACCCACTTCACCTATGTATTCGTGCCTCCTGTCGAACAGGACATTGTTGATATTGTCTTCAAGGCATTTGGCTGTATATTGCTCATCATCGTTATACCTTATACTATTATTACACTCTACGCGGCTTATCGAACCAAGACCGAGGAGTTGCAGATGTTGCAGTATGAGATGTCGCTCAATACCGAATCATCGGTGGTTTATCCCTCGTTGATAAACTTGTATGACTACAACGGTGCATTGAAACTTACGATTAATTCTGATTCGCTCTACTATATGGAGTCGCAGGATAACTATGTAAAGATTTTCTACGAGAATAACGGCAAGTTGCTCTCATATATGTTGCGTAGTCGTACCAAGACCATCGAGGAGAATTTGGCCGACACAAGTATGGTACGATGCCACCGCTCATATATGGTAAATGTTATGAAGATTAATCATATTCGTAAGGGTGGCAAGGCTCGTTATATTGTTCTCTCGAGCGACGATATCAAGCCTATTCCCGTGTCGAAGAGTTACTTCAAAAACCTTATCGAGAAGATTGATAAGTACAATGCTTCAGCTCTGCCTTCGGGCACTGCGCAGAGTGACGACGAGCAGGAAGAGGCATAGAGAAGTGAGTCAAAAAATATATGAAAGTTTATTAGAAATAATAAAAAAGGCTGTCCATCGAGGGTAGCCTTTTTAGTTGTATCTCCTATTTAGAATTTACTCCACAATACCGATAATATCGCTCAATCGCTCGATGCCCAGACGCTCCATCTCGGCAGGAAGAGCCTCGATGATACGTTTGCAAGCGTAGGGATCCTTGAGGTTGGCAGCACCTACCTGCACGGCAGTAGCACCTGCCATCATCATCTCGATAACATCCGATGCCGACTCTACACCACCGCAACCCATTACGGGAATTGAGCAGGCGTGCGACACCTGATATACCATACGTACCGCTACGGGGAAGATTGCCGGACCAGAGAAGCCGCCCATCTTATTAGCTATGACGGGGCGACGACGCTTGGTGTCGATACGCATACCGAGCAGTGTGTTAATCAAGCAAATACCATCAGCACCCGCCTCTTCGCAAGCCTTGGCGATAGCCACAATGTCGGTCACATTGGGGCTGAGCTTGATAAATACAGGTTTGGTGGTTACGGCCTTCACTGCGCGTGTTACCTCGGCAGCCATCTCGGGCTGAGTACCGAAGCTCATACCTCCGTTGTGAACATTGGGGCACGATACATTCACCTCGATGATTGCCACCTGCTCCTGCTTGTCCATCTTGGCACAGCACTCCTGATACTCGTCAATAGAGAAACCGCTGATGTTGGCCACGATAGGCTTGTGGAAAATCTCGCGTAGTGCGGGCAACTCCTTTGCGATAACTGCATCAACTCCAGGATTCTGCAATCCTACCGAGTTAATCAAACCCGAACGGCACTCCGCGATGCGGGGTGTGGGGTTACCAAAGCGTGCCTCACGTGTAGTACCCTTGATAGAGATTGAACCGAGGATGTCGATGTCGTAAAACTCGTTATGCTCGCGACCAAAACCGAATGTGCCGCTTGCGGGGATGATGGGGTTGTCCAACTTAACGCCACACAACTCTACCGACAAATCATATTTCTTATCCATACTCATCTCCATTACCAAATTATCTCTTCACGTTTCATTACGGGACCCTCCTTGCAGATGCGCTTATTGCCTGTAAGGGTCTTGCAGCTGCAACCCATACAAGCGCCAAAGCCACAGCCCATACGCTCCTCGAACGAGAGCTCGCCACTCACCTCGGTGCAACCGCACAGAGCCTTAAGCATAGGTAGCGGACCGCACGAGTAGAAGAAATCGAAGTCGATGGCGTTCTCGCGAATAGCGTCGGTTACAAAGCCTTTTGTACCCTGCGAGCCGTCGGCTGTCGATACATATACATCGATGCCCAAAGCGCGGAACTCCTCGGCATAGAATACCTCCTTCTCTGTGTTGAAGCCCAACACTACGCTCACCTTGCGGCCACGTGCGATAAGCTCCTTAGCCAAACGATAGAGTGGGGGAACGCCCACACCACCGCCAACCAACAGAGGCTTCTGGCACTCTACATCGGCGTCGAATCCGTTGCCAAGGCCTGTGAGTACGTCGAGATGATCGCCAGCCTGCATCGAAGTCATTTGCTCGGTGCCACGACCTACCACCTTGTAGATTATGGTGATGGTATTCTCATCCCAATCGTTTATAGAGATGGGGCGACGCAGATACAGACCCTCGAGCTCGATATTTACGAACTGACCGGGGCGTGTAATCCACTGCGTATCACCCTCGAGTACCATCCGCCATACGTCAGCCGTTAGCGGATGGTTACTCTTGATAGTGTATATTCCTTTCTTGTACATCTTACTTACCGTCGATGGTTGAAACACCCAATGTAATCTCCTCCAATACGTTCAAGAGCACGCTTACAGTCTCCAACGATGTGAAGAGTGTCACGTTGTTCTCTGCCGCTGCACGACGAATCTCATAACCGTCGCGACGTGTGCTGTGCTGATTAACGTCGATAGTGTTGATTACATAGGTAACGTGGCCCTTACGCAACTCGTCGTAAATCTCGGTTGAGCCCTCGCTGATCTTCAGCAGGTGACGAGTGCGGATGCCGTTGTTACGCAAGAACTCGCAGGTACCGCCAGTAGCCTCGATGTTGAAGCCGAGGTCGTAGAAACGGCGGATGAAGGGCAATGCACGCTCCTTGTCGGCATCGGCAATCGTTACGAAGATAGTACCGTAGTTAGCTACAGCTACGCCTGATGAACGCAACGACTTGTATAAAGCCCGATTAAGGCTCTTGTCATAACCGATAGCCTCACCTGTAGACTTCATCTCGGGTGAGAGGTATGAGTCTACACCGCGAATCTTAGCGAATGAGAAGGCGGGTGACTTAACGAACCAACGTGTGCTCTCCTTGCCGTAAATCTCGGTGATGCCCTGCTCCTTGAGCGAGTGGCCGAGGATTACCATTGTGGCAATCTTTGCCATAGGCACGCCTGTAGACTTCGAGAGGAAGGGCACGGTACGCGATGATCGGGGGTTAACCTCGATTACGTATACCTTCTCCTGCTCGTCAACAATGAACTGAATGTTGAACAGACCAACGATACCGATTGCAAGACCCAACTGACGAGTGTACTCGATGATGGTGTCCTTAACCTGCTGGCTTACGCTGAAGGTGGGGTATACGCTGATAGAGTCACCAGAGTGGATACCTGTGTGCTCGACGTGCTCCATAATACCGGGGATGTATACATCCTTGCCGTCGCAGATAGCATCTACCTCCAACTCCTTACCCTGAATATATTTGTCAACCAATACGGGCGACTTCTCGTTAATCTCAACAGCCGAACGCAAGTAGTGGCGCAGAGTCTCCTCGTTACCAACAATCTGCATCGCACGACCACCAAGCACGAAGCTGGGACGTACCAATACGGGGTAACCGATGTTGTTGGCAGCCTCAACACCCGACTCGATGTCGGTTACAGCCTTAGCCTTGGGCTGGGGGATACCCACCTCGTTCATAATGCGCTCGAAGCACTTGCGGTCCTCGGCGTTGTTGATAGCCTCGATACCTGTACCGATAATCTTTACACCCAAATCAGCCAAAGGCTCTGCAAGGTTGATAGCGGTCTGACCACCGAGTGATACCACGATACCCTCGGGCTGCTCCAACTCTACAACGTTCATAACATCCTCAACGGTGAGGGGCTCAAAGTAGAGCTTGTCGCTGATTGTATAGTCTGTTGATACGGTCTCGGGGTTATTGTTGATGATGATAGCCTCGTAACCAGCCTCCTTGATTGTCCAGATAGCGTGTACGGTAGAGTAGTCAAACTCTACACCCTGGCCGATACGGATAGGACCAGAGCCGAGTACCAAAATCTTCTTACGGTCGCTACGGATTGACTCGTTCTCAGCCTCGTAAGTAGAGTAGAAGTAAGGAACGTAGGTGTCAATCTCGCCAGCGCAAGAGTCGATAATCTTGTATACGGGGAATACATTCTCCTTCTTACGCAACTCATACATCTCAGCCTCTGTCATATCCCACAACTGGCCGATGAACTTATCGCTGAAGCCCATACGCTTAGCCTCCTTCAAGGTTGCGATGCAGCCCTTGTTTGCGGCAACAACCTTCTCCATCTCGACAATGTTCTTGAATTTCTCAAGGAACAACATATCGATCTTGGTATGGTTGTAGATGATGAGCAAATCAACGCCCAAGCGAATCAACTGTGCAATGGCGTAGATGCGGTCGTCGGTACCCTTGCGGATGTAGTCCAACATCTGCGAAGTGGTCCAGTCGTCGAACTTCTTGTTGTGGATGTGGCAAACGCCAGTCTCGAGTGAACGGATAGCCTTCAAGATACCCTCCTCGATGGTACGGCCGATGCTCATAACCTCACCTGTAGCCTTCATCTGTGTTCCGAGCTCGTTCGATGCGTCGCTGAACTTGTCGAAGGGGAAACGAGCCACCTTCAGCACAACGTAGTCCAATGCAGGCTCGAAGCAAGCGGGACGGTTGGCAATCATAATCTCGTCCAAGGTAAGACCTACGGCAATCTTTGCTGTTACGCGAGCGATGGGGAAACCGCTGGCCTTTGATGCCAAAGCCGATGAACGCGATACACGGGGGTTAACCTCGATGATATAGTACTTGAATGAGAGGGGATCCAATGCAAACTGCACGTTACATCCACCCTCAATCTTAAGCTCGCGGATAATCTTGAGTGCGCTACCACGAAGAAGTTGATACTCCTTGTCGGTCAAAGTCTGAGCAGGAGCGATTACCATAGAGTCTCCAGTGTGGATACCTACGGGGTCGATGTTCTCCATACTACAGATGGCGATGGCAGTGTCGTTCTTGTCACGCATCACCTCGAACTCAATCTCCTTGTAACCCTTGATACTCTTCTCTACAAGTACCTGGTGTACGGGCGAGAGAACAAGAGCGTTACGCATAATCTCGCGCAACTCCTCCTCGTTGTCGGCAAAGCCACCACCTGTACCACCCAGCGTAAATGCGGGACGAAGAACTACGGGATAGCCAATCTCCTCGGCAGCCTTAACACCATCCTCCATAGTGTTTACAACCACTGAAGGCAATACGGGCTCACCGATACGAACGCACAACTGCTTGAAGAGCTCGCGGTCCTCGGCCTCCTCGATAGAGTTGAACGAAGTACCCAAAATCTCAACGTGGCACTCATCCAAAATACCCTTCTTAGCCAGCTGAACGGCCAAGTTCAAACCTGTCTGACCACCCAAACCAGGTACGATGGCATCGGGACGCTCATAACGAACGATCTTTGCCACATACTCCAGCGTCAAAGGCTCCATATATACCTTGTCGGCGATATTGGTATCGGTCATAATGGTTGCGGGGTTTGAGTTCACAAGGATAACCTCGTAACCCTCCTCCTTAAGTGCCAAGCACGCCTGTGTTCCTGCATAGTCAAACTCTGCGGCCTGACCAATGACAATCGGACCTGAGCCGATTACCATTACTTTCTTAATATCTGTTCTTCTAGGCATTTTGTTTCTCCTCCATCAGTTTAATGAATTTATCAAAAAGGTACGAGCAATCCTGCGGACCCGGAGCACTCTCGGGGTGGAACTGCAGGGCGTACATCTTATCCTCAGCACACTCGATACCCTCGATTGTTGAGTCGAACACATTCTCGTGTGTTACGGTGAGCTTTGTGCCCTCCAACGACTCGGGAACGATAGCGTACTCGTGGTTCTGCGAGGTCATATCGATGCGGCCTGAAGCTACGGTGCGCACGGCGGGTGAGCCGTGGTGGCCACACTTCATCTTGAACACCTTTGCGCCATAAGCCAGGGCGATGAGCTGCATACCGAGCGAGATGCCGAACATAGGAATCTGACCCTTTGCTGCTCGGATGAGCTCGATAACCTCGGTAAGCTCCTCGGGTGAGCCCGGACCGTTTGAGATAAACAGACCATCGGGGTTGAATGCCATAATCTCCTCGAGTGAGGTGTTGTAGGGTACAACGGTTACGTTGCAACCACGGCTGGTGAACGAACGGATGATGTTGTGCTTGATACCGCAATCCACAGCTACGATGTCGTACTTGTGGTTGGGTGTGCGTGAGAACCAAGCCTTGCGGCTGCTTACCTTTGTTACCAAGTCGGTGGGCTGGGGTGTGTTCTTAATCATCTCCAGAGCAGCCTCGGTAGTGGTGTCGATATTCACGATTGCAGCGCGCTGTGAGCCCTCGTCGCGGATGATGCGAACGAGCATGCGAGTGTCAACGCCTGCAAGACAAGGAATACCTGCCTCCTCCAAAGTCTCCGAGAAGGTCTTGGTGTAACGGAAGTTGCTGGGGTTTTCGTTGCACTCTCTTACCACCATACCGCCAATCTGCGGAGTCTTCGACTCGAAGTCCTCGTCGGTGATACCGTAGTTGCCAATCAAAGGATAGGCCATCACTACAATCTGGTTGCTGCAAGAGGGGTCAGAAAGAATCTCCTGATAACCCACTACAGAAGTGTTGAAAACAATGTCGCACACGCGCTCCACGTTGGCACCAAAGCCATAGCCGAGGAACTCGCGACCGTTCTCAAGAACTAACTTTTTTGTAAATGGTTTCATTCGTTTGTGATTTATTTATTTCGTTTATCTTTTTTCATATGCTACTTTTCCGTCAACCAGTGTCAGGCAGCACTCGCCCTGCAACTGCCAGCCCTCGAATGGAGTGCTACGTCCCATCGAAAGGAATGTGTCGGGATCTACCGCAAAGCTCTTCTCCAAGTCGAATACAGCAATGTCGGCCGCCTCGCCCTCGCGTAGTCCACCGCCCAAGCCAAATATGCGGCGGGGTGCCTCGGCCATTACCTCGATTGCCTTCTCGAGCGAGATAATGCCCTGCTTTACGAGCTTGGTGTAGATTACGGCAAACGATGTCTCCAAACCTACAACGCCCATTGCGCTGAACTCCAAGCCTCGTGACTTTTCGTCGGCCGTATGAGGTGCGTGGTCGGTAGCCACCACGTCGATAGTACCATCCTGCAAACCTGCGATAAGAGCGTCGCGGTCCTCTGCCGATCGAATCGGGGGATTCATCTTGAAGCGACCCTCCTCCTTGATATCCATATCGCACATTGTGAGGTAGTGGGGACCTGTCTCGCAGGTAACTTTTAGGCCACGAGCCTTCGCCTGGCGAATCAACTCAACGGTCTCTTTTGTAGAGATGTGGCAAACGTGATAACGGCAGCCTGTTTGTGCAACCAACTCAATATCGCGCTCCACCTGCTTCCATTCGCTCTCCGAGCAGATGCCACGATGGCCATTGAGCTTGGCATACTCTCCGTCGTGGATATAACCTTTACGCAACAGCTCATCCACTTCGCAGTGTGCAGCAATGATTGTATCGTGCTTTGCAGCCTCCTTCATGGCATCGAGCATAACCGCTTCGCTCTGTACACCGCTACCATCATCAGAGAAGCCAGCGACATAAGGTGTGAGCGCCTTGAAATCCACCAACTCGTCGCCACGGCGCTTGCGAGTGATAGTGGCGTAGGGCATAACCTTGATGACTGCGTCGCGCTGAATTATGTCGATCTGCATCTGAAGATTTGCCATAGTGTCGGGAGCGGGCTCGAGGTTGGGCATCGAACATACGGTGGTAAAACCGCCGTGCGCTGCAGCCTCAGTTCCTGTGGCGATGGTCTCCTTGCGAGAGAATCCGGGCTCACGAAGGTGAACGTGCAAATCAACCAAACCGCTGGTGATAATCAAACCCTGGCAGTCGTATATCTTATCCTCCGCAGAGGTCTCTATTGAGGGTGCTATCTGAGCTATCTTGCCGTCGAGGATAGCCACATCGGCCTTCGTCTGACGGCCTTCGCTAACGATTGTGCCACCCTTGAGAATGATTCGTGTGTTCATAGGATATCATAAAAAAGGCGACCAAACAGTCGCCCTTATATTAACAATTAAAAACAGTATTAACGTCGTTCTGAGAAACGATAACGAACAATGAAGAACAGCAACCCGATTGCTTTACAAAGTTTTGCGCTGCTACCGATGGTGATATGTTTCTTCCCTTATTCATTTCGTCCCAAATTATTTCGTGCAAAGATAAGCAAAATATTTCAATCTATGCGCCTCTGTGGCTATTTTTTGTTCATTTTTTGCGACATTTTTAGAATACAACTCTTGCTCCAATCTGCATATGCCAACGTGATAGCAAATCCGAGGGCGAAGCCACGGCTCCGGTGAAGCGATATACGGGCTGGCCGTTATCTACCGAGGTGATGCTGACAGGCTGCAGACGTACGTTCGATACGTTGTAGTAAGCGCCCCAATGGCGGCATATCATATTGCCAAGATTGATGATGTCGAGCGAGAGCTCTAGCTTGCGATTGCTCTGGCGGCTAAAGTAGAAACCGTGTGAGAGGTGCATATCGAGACGATGCTCCATTGGGCTCTGCATTGCATTGCGCTCGGCAAAAGAGCCACGGTGAGAATTTAAGTAAGAGTCGGCCTCGATGTAGTTGTTCCATTTCTGGCGCGAGGTTTCGTCGGCAAAGAGCATCCCCTGCATCTCGGCTTCGGTGGGGATGTACATAAGTGTTGAACCAAATGCACCATCACCATTGAAATCAACAGATTCGCCAAAACAGAGCGAGTAGCGCTGGCCTGAGGTCATCTGGTAAACGAGCGAGGCGTTGATGTCGAACAGCGGTGCGTAGCGCTTGCTGTAGTTGATTGCGAGCGACAACTTATGTGGCACGTCATATGCCGAGTAGGTTAGTTCGGGATTATTCAGGTCGGTAGCATAGGTGCGACTCCAGTTGCTCGACGATGAGGTCGAAGGCACATCGCACACGGCATACGAATGTCCGAAAATGTAAGAAGCCATAGCCGATAGTCCCCACTCGAAACTCTTCGACACACTGCCCGAGAACGAGTATGAGTAACCCTTAGAGGTGTTGTCGAGATAATACACAGCCGAGTAGTCGGTTGTAGCGGTGCGATAAAGAGGCAAAGCCGACGATGTGCTACCTGCTGCGTAGATGCTCTCACCCGTAGGCTCAACTGCCAGATTGCGGAATACGGCGTTATGCAGAGTCTTGGTGTATAGCGCTTCGGCACGCAATGCCCATCCGTTGTCGGTGGTGTAGCCAACGGCAGCGCTCGCCTTCAGGTTCTGCGGATAGCGGAACTTGCGATTCATCGCATTGAGCATAAATTGTGTGTTGGATTGCGTTGTGGGTGAGGGCTTTACCGAGAAGTTGGCTGCGGGACGTGTAATCACGCCGCCGATGTTCTCGCCCGTCAGGCGCAGACCTTTCTGCTCGATACCTGTGTTAGAGTAGTTATTCACAATCCATACAAATGGCACTTGACCGGTGAATATACCCACGCCACCATCGACGGTAAGGCGACCGTGCTCGTAGTTGCGGCTCCACGAAACACCTACACGGGGTGAAAGGAGCAGCTGTGCTCGAGGCACATCGCCAATGCGTATATTATGCTCGCGGGCAATGTCGCTTGCATTGAAGCTGTCGTTCGCTGTCGGGGTGTTGAAAATAAGCGGTAGGGTAGCACGCACACCATATGATAGATGTACACCACGTCCCAAAGCCCAACGGTCCTGTGCATACAGGTTGAGCTCTGCAGCACGGAACTTAGGTCCCCACGTTGTTGTGCCCGTTACATCGGGGTCGGTGTAGTTGTATTCATATACCGAGGCAAGGTCGCGCTCGAAATCCTCCACCGTGTTGTAGGTGTAAGTGCCGTAGGCGTTGGCTAAGTAGCGATTGTGAATGTTATAAATCTCGTGGTGCATACCCAGGGTAATTGAGTGTGAACCACGCTCCATAATCAAGTCGTCGGTGATGGTTATAACGTTTTGAGTCAGGTCGTTAATGCCAGCATAGCGGTTATTGCCGATATTGATAGCAACACCTCCCGTAGTACCAGCATTGCGGATAATTACACTCGGCAAATCGCCACCAACATCGGGCTTTCGGCCATCGCCCACGCGCGAGTAACCTATGCGTAGGGTGTTGTGCGTATGATCCGAGAGGCGTGACTCAAGCGACAGAGCGAGGTAGTGAGCCGTGCTGTAGTTGGCATAGCCCGAGCCGTTGAAGGTGAAGGATGTGAGCGAGTTAGCATACTCTTCGGCACGTGCATCAAGCAGCGAATAGCTGGCCGAGAGTCGGTTGCGACTATTGATGTGCCAGTCCAATGTCGCCAGCAATGAGCCCGAGCGCTGCTCCACATTGCGGCGACCTGTGCCACCTCCGTCGTAGCCAGTGAGGGCTTTGTAGCGGTCGGATATGCGTTGCAACTCTGCGCCATCGAGTGCCGTACCGTTGTAGCCCAAAAAGTATGATGAGGGTGAGGTCTCGAGGTTGTATTCGCCACTGAGGAAGAAGAATAGCTTATTGCGTACGATAGCTCCACCGAGCGTAGCTCCGTAGATTTGCGTCGACTGCTTGTCGAGTCGTGTACGATGTTCGATGTTGCGACCAGCCGTTGTGCCGTAGAAATCCTGATTATTATAATAGGTATAGGCGCTACCCTTAAATTCGTTTGTGCCCGATTTGGTAACGGCATTTATCGCTCCACCGCCAAAACCGCTTTGACGTACATCGTACGATGCTACAACAACCTCCAACTGCTCGATAGCATCGAGAGCAATGGGGTTAGCGTTCGACAGGCCACCGTTGGTGCCCGACGACGAAAGACCATACATATCGTTGTTGGCCATTCCGTTGATCATAAATGCGTTGTAGCGGTTAGCCACACCTCCGTACGACATACCGCCACTCTTCGTTGCAATAGCCTGCGGCATAAGGCGTACCACGTCGTAGAGCGAACGCGAAACGGTGGGCATTTGCGATATGAGGGATTCGTCGAACTTGCCTGTAAGTTCGCCCGACTGCGCTTTGTCGGCCGTAACCACTACGGCGTCGAGCGTGGTAGATGGTTTTAGTGAAATATTCTCTTCGTGAATATCGCCTACTCGTAGGGTGATACCCTCCACTCGCCGACTCTCGTAGCCAACATAACTCACCTCAAGCACATAGCCTTCGGCAGGACGTATGCCGTGCAATGAGTAACGGCCTTGCACATCGGCCACGACAGCATACTCACGTCCCGTAGAGGGATGCGACAAAATGACGGTAGCACCGACTAACTTCTCTTCAGATTGATTTGTGACCACACCGCCCAGAGAGGCTGTGGTAATTTGCGCCGCGGCATACAATACACACGACAATGCCATTACGAGGCACAGGAATTTCTTCATTACAGCTTGTTTTGGGCACCTATTTACGGTGCAAGTTCAATACACGTTGCCTTTTATGCCCAATGGGAAAAGGCTATCAATGGCAAATATACAAAAAAATTATTACTTTTGCACATTATTACGGATTATTATGGATGCAGTAGCTCAATTTTTTATCGATTGGGGATATATCGGCCTCTTCATATCGGCTCTGCTGGCGGGTAGTATTTTGCCCTTCAGCTCAGAGTTGGTACTCACCGTATTGGTGCAGATGGGAGCCGATCCTACTGTATGTCTTATATCTGCATCGTTGGGTAATACATTGGGTGGATTAATCTGCTATTGGCTCGGTTATCTGGGTAATATGCAATGGATTGAGCGTTGGCTCAAGATCGACCACTCCAAGATGCAACGCGTCGAGGGCAAGGTGCGTAAATATGGCGCGTGGATGGGTGTGTTTGGAGTTCTGCCGTGGGTGGGCGATGTGATTATCGTGCTGTTAGGCCTGATGCGATGCAATGTCTATATCACTACATTTACTATGTTTGTCGGCAAGTTTGGCCGTTATCTGCTGATGTTGCTGGCTCTGCAAGGTGTGAATTCACTATTTT
>JAGBUB010000032.1 GCA_017631035.1 Alistipes sp. | reverse complement strand
GGCACGTCACGGTAAGAAGGGTGCTCCCATCTACCACATCGTTGCCGCAGATAGCAGAGCGCCACGTGATGGTAAGTTTATCGAGAAATTGGGTGTATACAACCCCAACACGAATCCTGCTACAATTGATCTGAAGTTCGACCGTGCTTTGGATTGGTTACTCAAGGGCGCACAACCTACCGATACTTGTCGAGCTATTCTCTCGTACAAGGGTGTTCTGTACAAGAAGCATTTGTTGGGTGGCGTAGCTAAGGGCGCTTTCTCTGAGAGCGACGCTGAGGCTAAGTTCAACAAGTGGCTTGGTGAGAAGGAGAGCAAGATCGCCGCTAAGGTTAACAAGCTCGCTACTGACGCTAAGGCTGCTGAGAAGGCTGCACTCGCTGCTGAGACTAAGGTTAAGGAGGAGCGTGCTGCTGCAATCGCTGCTGCTAAGGCTGCTGCCGCTGCTGAGGCTGCTGCTGCCGAGACCGAGGGTGCTGAGGCAACTGAGGAGGCTGCAGAGTAATTCTCACTTCTTCAAAACACACGGGGCTGTCAATTTTTGGCAGCCTTTTTTGTAAACTACAACTCAATGCCGATATGGAAAATATGATTGCTGTGGCTCGCGTGGGACGTCTCTTTGGTGATATATCATCGGGTGGCGTATCCGTAACGCTCTACACCACCTTCCCCGAGGATTTCAACCCGCTGGAGGAGCCTCTCTTTGTCGAGATTGACTCGCTGGCCGTGCCCCTCTACTGCGAACACTTCGAGCGCCGAGGCGTGGCAGGCGCCAACGTGCGCTTTGCCGACTTCGACACCAAGCGCCGTGCCGAGGAGCTGGTGGGCAAGGAGCTCTTTATTGCCGAGGAGGAGGACGTGGACGACGATGAGTTCTATATGGAGGACCTGATTGGCTTCGCCGTCGAGGTGGGCAAGATGCGTGGCGTGGTAACCGACTACTACGACAGCGATATGAATCCGCTCTTCGGCATCGACTTCGGAGGGGGCGAGCGACTCATCCCCGCCGCCGAGGAGTTCATCGTGCGCATCGACTTCGAGCGTCGCAAGATAAAGATGATGCTTCCCGAAGGTCTGTTGGAGATATAAAAAAAAAGAGTGCTAAGGCACTCTTTTTTTATTTATGCGCTTTCCCTTTGGGGAGGCGTTTTTTTGTTGCGGTGTCTGTCGCGATGTCTGTCGCGGACGCGCGGGCGTGCGGTTATCCTTAAAGAAGTAGGATTTCTGTCGGCGCTTATCCTCCTGCGAGCGAGCCACGAATACCTTCTCGCCCGTGTAGGGGTTCTCGCCCGTGTAGAACATAACCGACGACAAGGTCATAGGCGTCGGCGTGAGATCCTGCACCTGCTCCAGGTCGAAGTGCAGACGGCCAAGCACCTTGTCGGCCAGCGCACTCATATCCTGCTCGCGGCAACCGGGGTGTGACGATATAAAATAAGGTATAAGCTGATAGCGCAGGTCGTTGCGCTCGCACACTGAGCGGAAATCGCGATTCAGCTGCTCGAACATCGCAAACGGAGGCTTACGCATCAAATCCAAAACGTGGGGCTCGGTATGCTCGGGTGCAACCTTCAATCGGCCCGAGGTGTGGTGCTTGACCACGGTCTCCAGATAGGGCGTGTCGTCGAACAGGTCGTAGCGTATGCCGCTACCGATAAAGGCCTTCTTGATACCCTTCACCGCACGAATCTTCTCGTAGAGAGCCAGCAGTGGGCGGTGGTCGTTATTCAAGTTGGGGCAAATCTTGGGGTGCAGGCACGACGGGCGACGGCACTTGCGACAGGCCGCCTCGTTCTTGCCTCCCATACGATACATATTAGCCGATGGTGCTCCCACATCAGAGAGGTAACCACGGAAGTCGGGCATCTTTACAACCTTCTCCACCTCGGCAAGGATAGAACGCTCGCTGCGCGAATTGATAAACTTACCCTGATGAGCCGAAATGGTGCAGAAGGCACAGCCACCGAAGCAACCACGGTGGATATTTATCGAGTGCTTGATCATCTCCCACGCAGGGATGTCGCCCTTGCCGTTGTAGCGGGGATGGGGCGCACGCTCATAGGGAAGATCGAACGAATGGTCGAGTTCCTCGGTCGTAAGAGTGGAGTTGGGTGGTGTTACGACTACATATTTTTCGCCCACACGCTCGACGAGTGTTGTCGTGGGCTCCATAACATTGCTGAGCAACTCCTCCTCAACGAAGTTCTCGCCAAAGGCTCGCTTGCTCTGATCGCACTCCTCGAACGAGTGCAGGAACTTGGTGGTGGCGGGGTCGAGGCGCTCAACATAACTCTTGTCGGCAAGGAATGCCACCTGATTTATCTTTCTTAAGAGTTTGGCGTTGTAGCCATTACGCATAGCCTTGGCCACCTGCTGCACTACCCTCTCGCCCATACCATAAATCAAGAGGTCGGCACCACTCTCCACCAGCACCGATGGTTTGAGGCTATTACTCCAATAGTCGTAGTGCGTAAGGCGACGAAGCGAGGCCTCGATACCTCCCACAACTACGGGGATGTGCGGATAGAGGCGTTTTAGAATCTGCGTATATACCGTTACGGCATAGTCGGGGCGAAAGCCAGCCTTGCCACCGGCCGTATAGGCGTCGTTGCTGCGCAGACGTATGTTGGCCGTATAGTGGTTTACCATCGAATCCATAGCACCTGCCGAGACACCGAAGAAAAGACGCGGAGCGCCCAGCTTGGTAAAGTCGCGCAGGTCGTCGCGCCAGTTGGGTTGCGGCACGATAGCGACACGATAGCCCTCGGCCTCGAGCAGACGACCGATGACGGCCGCACCGAATGCAGGGTGGTCGATATAGGCATCACCCGTGAAGAGGATTACATCGATATAATCCCATCCCAAGGCACGCACCTCCTTTATGGTAGTTGGTAAAAAAGCCATTTTTAGTAATTTTTCACAAAAGAATCTATCGCAACTCTTTTAACTCTCTACTCCTCTTCCAATTTACGGGCAGCAACATAGCCATCCCACTTGGCAATCACCGAGAGCAGATCCTCGGGCAGTTCGCTCTCGAAGTACATATCCTTGCCCGTTGTTGGATGCACGAAGCCGAGCGAGCGGGCGTGCAGTGCCTGACGAGGCAGGAGCGAAAAACAATTTTCGATAAACTGCTTATACTTTGAGAAGGTGGTACCCTTCAGGATGCGGTCGCCACCATAGCGTGAGTCGTTGAACAGAGGGTGTCCCTGCCACGACATATGAACACGAATCTGGTGCGTGCGGCCCGTCTCCAAGCGGCACTCAACCAACGTAACATAGCCGTAGCGCTTGAGCACCTTATAGTGCGTAACGGCGTGCTTGCCATCCGAACCATCAGCAAAGACATACATCTGCAACCTGTCCTTCGGGCTGCGGCCGATGTTACCCGTGATGGTACCCTCGTCCTCCTCCAAATTACCCCACACCAACGCCACATAACGGCGGTGGATAGTGTGGTCGAAGAACTGCTTGGCAAGGCGTGCGTGCGCACGTTCGTTCTTGGCTACAACCAACAGGCCCGAGGTGTCCTTATCGATGCGGTGCACCAATCCTGCACGCATATCGCCCTCCTGAAACAGAGGCAAATCCTTGAGATGGTGAGTCAGGGCATTTACCAGCGTACCGCTATAGTTACCACAACCCGGGTGGACAACCATACCCGCCTCCTTGTTGACGATTATCAGGTCGTCGTCCTCATACACAACGTTCAGAGGAATATCTTCGGGAATAATTTCGATCTCGCGTTTGGGATAGGGCATAACGAGTGTAATGCGGTCCAGCGGCTTTACCTTGTAGCTGGACTTGGCCGCAACGCCATTTACCAGAATGTTGCCACTGTCGGCCGCAGTCTGTATGCGGTTACGCGAGCAGTGCTCCATACGGTCGACCAGATACTTATCCAGTCGGAGCATCTTCTGACCCTTATCCACCGTGATGGCAAAGTGCTCGAACATTTCGTCGGCACCTTCGCCCTCGGCTATATCAATATCCTCGATATCTTTTATCTCTTTGTACTCTTCACTCATCTTCATTGGGGTTTAGAAAAACTCATCCTCATCAGTCTCAGTCACCTCCTCGCTCTGCTCCGAGCCTCCGAACAATGAACGCAAAATACCTCCAGCGTTATTGGCTGTCTCGGCCTGCTCAAGCGAGTCACGCAAGTGGTTTTCTGCCTCCAGACGCTCCTGCTCCAACTCCTGAGCACGCTTGTCGGAGCTGGCACTGCTATTGTCGACCTTCTTCACGTCGAGCGTGAGCCACAAATCGACAGCGTCGCCGAGCGATGCACCGCTATTGTGATGCAACGACTGACGATAGACGCGGGCATCCTTCTGATTCATAAGGTTGATACCCTCATCGAAATTTATCTTGCCAATGTTCAAGCCTTGCTCCCACAATCGGCTCTTGGCGGCCTCGAGGCCCTGACCAATGGCCTTGGGAACGATAACGGAGTTCTTCTCGGGCTCGACACCCACTTTGAGCACAACGCCCGAACCCATCTCAATCTCGATCTTCGAGTCGGGAGTAAGCTCACGACCATCGACTAGCTCGGCCAGCACATAGTTCGTTGCTATATCCTCCTCATAGACCAGACGCTCGATACCAAGGCCTGCCACCTCCAGCATATTTTTTGCCTGACGCAGTGAACGGCCTGCAACATAGGGTACCTGCACCATCTTCTGGCGCACCGAGTTGATGGTAACATAGACCTTGCGGCCCGCCTTAACCTCAACACCCCCCTTGGGCAGCTGGTCGAGCACGATGCCACCCTCGTAGGCAGGTACGAAGAGTGAGTCGTTGATGATGATCTCTAGACGCTCGTCGTCGGCCAGACGCACAGCATCGCCAATGCGTATACCCGTAAAGTCGGGCACCGTGCGGTGAGTGCCGTGGCGGGTTACCACATTCATCAGGATGCTCGATGCAACCAATATGGCCACCACGGTCAGTACGATGAGCACTGCGTGATAGATGATGGGTGACGCCTTGAGGCGTGCAAGCAACGCTGCGGCGCCCTTTGGCTGAGGTTTTCTTCTATTTCTTTTCTCCATAGGTTATCTTGTTTACTCAATTTCGTTATAGTGTGTATCTCGCTCCACGGCGCGGAAACCAGCTCGCTCGACCATCGCGTGCATCTCATCGACACTCATCGTAGGACGCTGGTCGGCAGCACCCGCCATTGAGTATATCTTGGTCGAGTCCTCAATCGTGCCATCAATGTCGTCGGCACCAAACGAGAGAGCCATCTCGGTAGTCTGCTTGCCATACATCACCCAATAGGCCTTGATGTGGGGCACATTGTCCAAAATAAGGCGACTCATAGCAAGCGTACGCAGGTCATCGACGATGGGCACCTCGCCAATCTCGGACATCGAGTTGCCAAAGTTACGATACTTCAGCGGGATGAATGCATTGAAGCCACCCGTTACGTCCTGCAACTCGCGAAGACGCATCAAGTGATCGATGCGGTGCTCCACCTTTTCGATATGGCCATAGAGCATCGTAGCGTTGGTCTTAAGGCCCAACTCGTGAGCCGTGCGATGCACCTCGAACCACTCGGCCGTAGAACCCTTGTCGGGGCATATCTGCGAGCGCAACTCCTCGTCGAAAATCTCGGCTCCACCACCAGGGATGGCCTCCATACCCGCCTCGATAAGGCGCTTAAGACCCTCGGCCGTGGTGAGGCCCGACTTTTTAATCATATACGAAAGCTCGATGGCTGTATAGGCCTTCACGGCTGCTGTGGGCAGGATAGCCTTCACACGACGGATGAGCTCGCAGTAGAAATCGAGGTCGTGGTCGGGATGCACACCGCCCACGATATGCATCTCGGTAGCGCCCTTACCCTCATAGCTGCGTACCTTATCCTCAATCTGCTCGAGTGTATAGTCCCACGCCTCGGCACTGCCTCTGGGACGACGATAGGAGCAGAACTTGCAATTAAAGACGCATATGTTGGTCGGCTCGATATGAAAATTCTTATTATAGAAGACCCTATCGCCACTCTTCGCGCGCTTGCGCATAACAGCCACCTCGCCCAAACGCCACAACGGGGCATCCTGCCACAAAGTCAAGGCATCGGTTGAAGTGAGGCGTTCGCCCTCGGCCACACGGGTCAATATCTCTTCCCACTTTTCCATTATTTAGGTGCTTTTCGGTAAAGATGTATTGCTACAATGGTAAATATTATATTTGGGAGCCACACTGCCAAACCTACGGGCAGGCCTCCACTCTTGGCAAACTCCTCGAACAGACGGTTGAGCATAATGTACGAGAAGCAGAGCATAATGCCTATACCGATATGCAGACCCGTACCTCCACGCACCTTGCGCGAAGAGAGCGACACGCCGATAAGCGTCAGGATAAACGTAGCAAAGGGGTATGCATAGCGAGTATGGCGCTCCACCTCAATCAAGTTAATCGAGTCGGAGCCCTTGGTACGTTGCTGCTCCAGGAAGCGGTTCAACTCGCCAATCTTCATCGTCGACACTGTCTGCTCGATACGGCCGAGCTCCTTCACGTCGAGATTAATTAGCGTATCCAGGTCGCGCAACTGTTCGAATGTCTCCTTACCCTCGGCATCGGTGCGACGGATGATGTAGCGCTGAGCCTTCCAGCGACCTGTCTCGGGATCAACCGACACGTCGGAAGCCTCCAGAGTCTCGGCAATGGCCGTGCCTTCGAAACGCTCGATGGCAAGATATGCCGCTTTGTTCGAGGTGTTGAAGCCTCGCACATAGACAAACTCGCCAGGTTCTATCTGGCGATATATGTGGCGGTCGTATTGCTCGTTTTTATACTTCTTGAAGTAGGTCTGACGGAACTTAACGCAGGCCACCTGCGACTGAGGTATAACCCACAGATTAAGCGAGAGCGAAAGCAACATAATGGCCAGCGCACCCAGAAAATAGGGCCACATCAGGCGACGGAAACTCACTCCTCCCGAGAGCATAGCCACAATCTCGGTCTGGTAGGCCATCTTCGAGGTGAAGAAGATTACCGAGATGAAGGTGAACAAGCCACTGAACTGGTTGATGAAATCGGGAATAAAGTTGATGTAGTAGTCGAAGATAATGGCCGACCACGGTGCGTGCGACTCGGTGAAGTTATCGACACGCTCGGCGTAGTCGAAGACCACCAGAATCACCGTAATCATAGCGATGGCGAAGGCGTAGGTTCCGAGGAACTTGCCCAATATGTAACGGTCGAGAATTTTATATCCCGGCCACGATAATTTCAATTTTTCCTTCATCGTTTATCTTTTTGCAAAATGCTTCAGGGCACTCACACTACAGGCGGCGTCCCAATTTCTCGACCATTATACTCTTCCACTGCGAGTAGTCACCAGCAATGATATGCTTGCGAGCCTCACCCACCAGCCACAGATAGAATGCAATGTTATGCAGCGAGGCAATCTGTGCTGCGAGCATCTCCTTGCATACCACCAAGTGGTGAACATAGGCCTTCGTATAGAGTTTGTCAACGAAACTTGCGCCATTGGGGTCGAGCGGCGAGAAGTCATCCTCCCACTTCTTGTTTCTAAGGTTGATTGTGCCCTCGCTGGTAAAAATCTGACCATTGCGGCCATTGCGTGTAGGCATCACACAGTCGAACATATCCACACCGCGGTCGATAGCCTCCAGAATGTTGATAGGCGTACCCACACCCATAAGGTAGCGGGGCTTATTCTCGGGCAGAACGGCATTTACCACCTCAATCATCGAGTACATAACATCGGTAGGCTCACCCACGGCCAAACCTCCGATGGCATAGCCGTCGGCATCGTACTGCTGCACATTCTCGGCTGCCTTGGCACGCAGGTCGGGATACGAACAACCCTGCACGATGGGGAAGAGCGACTGATAGTGACCCCACTTGGGGCTTGTCTGATGATAGCGATTAAAGCAACGATCGAGCCAGCGCTCGGTCAGTGCCAGCGACTTGGCGGCATACTCCTTGGGGGCATCGCCCGGAGGGCACTCGTCGAAGGCCATCATAATATCGGCTCCGATGGTGCGCTCGGTGTCAATCACACTCTCGGGTGTGAAGAGATGCTTCGAGCCGTCGATATGCGAGCGGAAGTGGCAACCCTCTTCCTTGAGTTTGCGACAGTCGGCAAGCGAGAATACCTGAAAGCCTCCACTATCGGTGAGCATCGGGCCGTCCCACGTTGAGAAACGGTGCACACCGCCAGCCTTCTCAATGATATCCATACCCGGACGAAGGTAGAGGTGGTAGGTATTGGCCAGAATAATCTGTGCACGGGCATCCTCCTTCACGTCGCGATGAAAGATTCCCTTCATTGCCGCAGCGGTACCTACGGGCATAAAAATTGGCGTCTGGATAGGGCCGTGATCGGTCTCGATAAGACCTGCACGTGCCTTCGACGCAGGAGCGGTATGTTGAAGTGTAAATTTCATAAACAATAATTAATCAAGCAAAGGTACTATTTTTCTGTGAAAAATAAGATTTTTCGTGCAGGAAAAACACTTTTCACAGCCTACCAAACCGCATAAGCACAGACCCACCGCACATCTGCCGCAATTTAAGTCGCAAACAAGGCACAACAAAGAGGATTATTTACCCTCTATTTTGCATTTTGAATTATGAATTTAGCATTTTATTTAGTATCTTTGTATTTTGTTTAGACTTTGAAATTTATGCAATACCTCGATTATATCATTCAGCACTACGGATGGCAGGGCACGGCCTTGGCCGCAGCGATTTTGGTGCTGTTTTTTGTGCAACTCTACTACCACATTGTAGCCTATGGCCGTGTGGCAAATTTCCGCAATTCGCGTCGTCGCAAGCGCCTCAACGAAGAGCCTCCCGTATCGGTTGTAGTACCTCTTTTTGCCGAGGATTACACCTTTATGGACGAGCGTCTTCCGCTGCTTATGTCGCAGCGCTATAATGCTACATATGAGATTGTTGTGGTGTACGTTGGCAGCGACAACGACTTCTTCGAGGAGCTCTCGAATATGCGTCTGCGCTGGCCCAATCTGCTGGTTACAAAAATACAATACAACCCCCGTTTCCCCATCTCTGTAAAGATGGCCATCAACGTGGGTATCAAGTCGGCTCACAACGAGCATATACTCATCACCACAACCGACGCTGTCCCTGCCTCAGAGCAGTGGCTGGCGATGATGGGCAAGGCCTTTATGCGTGGCGAGATTGTACTCGGCTACACATCGGTGGAGCAGACTCCGGGTCTGGTGAACTACCTCATACGTATGTCGCGTATGCAAATCTCCACCTGGTGGCTCGCACGCGCCGTGCAGGGCAAGACTTATCGTGGCTCACGCCACAACATCGGCTTCACCAAGAGTCTCTACTTCGGAGTCAAGGGTTTTACACACCTCAATATGACCATCGGCGAGAACGACCTCTTCATTCAGAGCATCGCCCACGACAACAACGCCAGCGTAGTGCTTATCCCCAAGGGCCGGGTTATCGAGCATCAGTGGGGCGGCCTGAAGTGGTGGATTTCACACCTGCACCACTACGGCGAGGCATACCGTTTCTACCCGCACGCAGCCCGCAACGCTGCCGAGTGGGAGATCGGCAGTCAGATACTCTTTGCACTGAGCGCGCTTACAGCCATTGCCGTTATGCCGCTGGAGTTTAAGGCTGCGGCCCTGCTTCTGATTCTGGTGCGCTATATTGCCGTTGTGCTCCGCGCCCGCTCCATCGCCAAACGAGTTGGCGAGCAGGGAGTTGCATTGCGCTACTTTATCTTCGATTGTTTTAACCCCTTGATGCTGTTATACACCCGCATAGTAATGTTGCAAAAGGATAGCACAGCGTGGAAATAGCCGATTACATAATTGCCGACGACAAGCACCTTGTAGAGCTCTCGCTCGGGGGTGATGATATGGCCTTCGAGTATCTGTTCAACCGATACTCAGATGCCATACGTCGACTGTTTTTGCAACGCTCGACCTCAACCGAGGACACCGAGGATTTGTTGCAGGAGACCTTCATCAAGGTATATGTAAATCTGCACCGCTACTCGGCCGAGTTCACCTTTGGCCAGTGGGTATACACCATCGCCCGCAACACACACATCGACTTCGAGCGTCGCCGTCAGGACGACCTCTCCATCGACGAGAAGTTCTCAGCCCCGATTGCCAGCACCCCATCGCCCGAGGAGAGTATGATTCGCCAACAGCAACGCACACAGATAGAGAACTACATAAACTGCCTGCCCGAGCACTACCGCCGCCTCTTCACGATGCGCTTTTTGGAGGATTACACCTACGACGAGATAGCCGAAAAGCTGCATCTGCCAATGGGCACCGTCAAAACTCAAATACACCGTGCTCGCGAGCGAATGTGCAACCTTATTCTGGAGGGAGAGGGAGAAAAAGCATAGCAAAAGTTGTAAAAGCCTTTTGTTATGCTTTTTTTATTCTCGATATATGCTCGTTTTCTTGCATTTTTTGTTAGTTTTGTAAGAGTGTTTATAAACCGACACAAAAATTAACTTTGAATATGAGTAAAGTTGTTACATTTGGTGAGATTATGTTGCGTCTGGCAACACCCGACAACCTGCGTTTTCAGCAAAGCAATATGCTCTCGGCCACATTCGGTGGTGGCGAGGCAAACGTGGCCGTATCGTTGGCCAACTATGGCGTAGAGGTGGACTTCATCACACGCCTGCCACAGAACGATATCGCAGCTGCGTGCGTAGGTGAGCTGCGTCGCTATGGCGTTGGCACATCGCAAATCATATATGGAGGCGAGCGCCTCGGCATCTACTTCCTCGAGACTGGTGCGGTAGCTCGTCCGAGCAAGGTGGTCTACGATCGTGCGCACTCTTCAATATCGACAATCGAGCCCGGAATGATCGATTGGGACAAGGCTCTGGAGGGTGCCGACTGGTTCCACTTCACAGGCATCACACCCGCCATCAGCGCCTCGGCTGCCGAGGTATGCCTGGAGGCGTGCCGTGCGGCAAACCGCTTGGGCGTGACGGTATCGTGCGACATTAACTTCCGCAAGAATCTCTGGAAATATGGCAAGACCGCCTCGGAGGTTATGCCCTCGCTGGTGGAGTGTTGCGATGTGATTCTTGGCAACGAGGAGGACGCCGAGCGAGTATTCGGCATCAAGCCCGAGGGCTTCGACGCTGCCGCTACGGGAGGTCAGGTCGAGCAGGTGGCCTTCGAGAGTGTATGCCGTCAGATGATGCAGCGTTTCCCGCGTGCGAAGAAGATTATCATCACCCTGCGTGGCTCAATCAACGCTAACCACAACACTTGGGGTGGCGTGCTGTTCGATGGCGAAAAACTCTACTCATCACCCCGCTACGATATCACACATATCGTTGACCGCGTGGGCGGTGGCGACTCATTTATGGGTGGCCTTATTTACGGCCTTCGTGAGTACAAGGGCGACGACGACCGCGCCCTGCGCTTTGCCGTTGCTGCTTCGGCCCTCAAGCACACTATCTATGGCGACTTTAACCTGGTGAGCGTAGCCGAGGTAGAGAATCTGATGAAGGGCGACGGCTCGGGACGTGTGGCAAGATAAAAGATGAAAGATTAAAGAGCAAAGATATGGCGAGATTTTCAAAGATAGAGGTTTTTCAGGCAATGATGAGCACCGGTATGGTGCCCGTGTTCTACAATGCCGATGTTGAGATATCGAAGCAGGTCATCAAGGCTTGCTACGAGGGTGGCGTTCGCGCCTTCGAGTTTACCAACCGTGGTGACTTTGCCCACGAGACATTTGGCGCGCTGAGCCGTTGGGTAAAGACAGAGTGCCCCGAGCTAATTCTCGGTGTAGGTAGCGTAGTGGATGCCCCCACGGCTGCACTCTTCATTCAACTGGGTGCCAACTTCGTGGTAGGCCCTATGTTCAATGCCGAGGTGGCCAAGCTCTGCAACCGCCGCTGTGTGCCCTACACTCCCGGCTGTGGATCGGTGACTGAAATAGGTCAGGCGCAGGAGGCCGGCTGCGATTTGGTGAAGATATTCCCCGCAGGCAACGTAGGTGGACCGTCGTTCGTGAAGAATGTGCTGGCGCCTATGCCGTGGTCGATGATTATGGCTACGGGAGCCGTGGAGCCCGAGCGTGACAACCTCACAGCTTGGTTCAAGGCGGGTGTTACCGTGGTGGGCATGGGCTCGAAGCTCTTCCCCAAAGATGATATCGCAGCAGGCAACTGGAGCGCCATTGCAGAAAAGTGTCGCGCAGCGCTCGACATCATTGCAGAAGCTAGAAAGAAGTAACAACTTAAACCTACGAATATGAACCAGAACAAACCTACCTCCTATCGTTGGGTTATATGCTCGCTGCTCTTCTTCGCAACGACCATTAACTACCTCGACCGTCAGGTGCTGTCGCTGACCTGGGAGGATTTCATTCGCCCCGAATTTCACTGGACAAACGCCCACTACGGACTCGTTACGGGTATCTTCTCGCTGGTCTACGCCATCGGTATGCTCTTTGCGGGTCGCATAGTCGATAAGCTGGACACCAAGAAGGGCTATATGTGGAGTATCTTCATCTGGTCGATCGGAGCCTGCGTACACGCCTTGTGCGGTGTGGCTACCGAGTGGGCCGTAGGACTCCCCGACGCGGAGGCTCTGCGCTCGGCCATCGGCAATGTCGACTTGGTGGCTCGCATAGCCCACATCTCGCTCACGCTCTTCATTATGGCCCGATGCGTATTGGCCATCGGTGAGGCTGGTAACTTCCCTGCTGCTATCAAGGCCACAGCCGAATACTTCCCCAAGAAGGATCGTGCCTACGCAACAAGTATCTTCAATGCTGGAACAACAGTGGGCGCACTGCTCGCCCCCTTCACCATCCCCACCCTTGCCGCAAAGTTTGGCTGGGAGGCCGCCTTTATCATCATCGGTGCGCTGGGATTTGTGTGGATGGGCTTCTGGCAGTTTATGTATAAGAAACCTGATCAGAACCCCAAAGTGAATGCGGCCGAGTTGGAGTACATCAACTCCGACAGCGAGGAGGAGCGTGCCGCAGCCGCAAAGGATGCCGCCGAGAAGGCTGCCGCACCCAAGGTGTCGCTCTGGCAGTGCTTTGGCTATCGTCAGACGTGGGCCTTTATTTCGGGTAAGGCTATTGCCGATGGCGTGTGGTGGTTCTACCTGTTCTGGATGCCATCGTACCTGAAGAACGCCTGCGGAATGTCATCTACAAGCTTCGAGTTCCAATTGGCACTCGGTGTGTTGTATCTCATTGTAATGATTTCGGTATTAGGTGGTTATCTGCCTACAATCTTCATCGAAAAATACAAGATGAACCCCTATGCGGGTCGTATGCGCGCGATGCTTATCTTCGCATTCTTCCCCTTGTTTGCACTCTTGGCACAGCCTCTGTCGCAGTACTCATACTGGTTCCCCATCGTATTTATCGGTATTGCAGCGGCGGCTCACCAGTCGTGGTCGGCAAATATCTTCTCGACCGTGGGCGATATGTTCCCCAAGTCGATGATTGCAACAATCACAGGTATTGGCGGTATGGCAGGTGGCGTGGGCTCGTTCTGCATTCAGCTGGGCGCTGGTCGTCTGTTCGACTTTGCCGAGCAGAGCAATATGGCATTCATGGGTTACACCGGTATCGAGGCAGGTTATATGATTGCCTTCTCGTTCTGTGCCGTGGCATACCTCATCAGCTGGATGGCAATGAAGGCATTTGTACCACAGTATAAGCCTATTAAGCTGTAACGAAGTTTACTGCAAACAAAAAAGGTTGCCTCTTTTCGGGCAACCTTTTTTTGTTTAGGTAAATCCTATTTATTGTAAATAGAGTAGGCAATTCCCATCTCCAAACCTCGCAACTCGGCAAGGCCTCGCATACGGCCATAGCACGAATAACCAGGATTTGACTTACGCTCCAGGTCGTCGCACATCTGATGGCCGTGGTCGGGACGCATAGGTATGCTGCGACCATACTTCTGCTGAATCTCGAGCAGGGCACGCATCACCTCATACATAGGCACATCGCCCTCCAGGTGATTATCCTCCTGGAAATTACCATCTGCATCGCGTCGCGTAGAGCGCAGATGAACAAAGCCTACTCTCTCGCCAAACTCGCGCATCATCTGGGGCAGGTCGTTGTCGGCTCTCACGCCAAACGAGCCCGTGCATAGGCACAAGCCATTCGAGGGATTGGGTACCGCCTCAATAAGGCGACGGAAATCCTCGGCCGTAGACAAAATGCGGGGCAAGCCAAGAATAGGATATGGGGGATCATCGGGGTGGATAACCATCTGCGAGCCACACTCATCGGCCACAGGGCAGACCTCCTGCAAGAAGTAAATCAGATTACTTCGCAACTGCTCGGCATCGATCTTGGCATAGCGGTCGAGCGCCTGCTGGAACTGCTCGACGGTAAAACTCTCCTCCGAGCCTGGCAGACCTGCAATCATATTGCGAGTGAGGCGTTCACGCTCCTCGTCCGACATCGCATCAAAGCGAGTCTTCGCCACAGCCTTCTCATCGGCCGAATACTCGTTCTCGGCCGCAGGGCGACGCAAGATAAAGAGGTCGAAGGCCATAAAGGCTGCTCGCTCGAAGCGCAGGGCACGCGAGCCATCCTCCACCTCGTAGGCAAGGTCGGTACGAGTCCAATCCAAGACGGGCATAAAGTTATAGGTTATGCAGTGGATGCCACAAGCGGCAAGGTTGCGAATCGACTGCTTGTAGTTGTCGATATACTGCTGAAAATCACCTGTCTGCGTCTTGATATGTTCGTGTACGGGGACACTCTCCACAACGCTCCAACGAAGGCCTGCATCGGCTATCATCTGCTGGCGTGCACGAATCTCTTCGATGGGCCACACCTCGCCATTGGGTATGTGGTGCAGGGCGTGAACGATGTCGGTCGCTCCCGCCTGACGTATATTGCTTAACGATACGGGGTCGTTGGGTCCGTACCAACGCCACGATTGGGTACAAAGTATCATAATTCAAAATGCAAAATTCATAATTCAAAATGCAAAAGTCCTTTGCCATAACATTCCTAAAACTCACATAAAAAGAGGGATTTTTAGGCTTGCGAACTTCGAGAATACGTAGCATACTAAGCGTATGTGAGGATTCGAGAAGGAGCGTAACGCAAAAATCACCTTTTTAGGTGGGTTTTATTAGATTGAGAATGCATCAAAACCGCCATCCACAACGGTCAGCGTGCCCGTAACGAACTTCGAAGCATCGGATGCCAGCCACTGCAGTGTGCCGAGCAGCTCCTCGGGCTCACCAAAGCGCTTGAACGGTGTATGTGCGATGATGGTCTCGGCACGCGGAGTGAGTGAGCCATCGGGATTAGTCAAGAGGTCGCGATTCTGGTTGGTCAAGAGGAAGCCTGGTGCAATGGCATTTACGCGGAAGCCCTCGCCAAACTTTATGGCCAACTCGCCACACATATATTTTGTCCAATTTATAACAGCCGCCTTTGCTGCGCCATAGCCCGCCACACGAGTAAGGGGACGCAAAGCCGCCTCCGAGGCGACATTGATAATCGAGCCACCACCCTGAGCCACCATAGCCTTTACGAATACCATCGTAGGCAGAATAGTACCAAATAGGTTGAGTTCCACGACCTGCTTTACAGCATCGATATCAAGATCGAAGATAGTCTTATCGGGCGGAACGGTTGCTCCAGCCTGATTACCTCCTGCACCATTGATAAGCACATCGATGCGGCCATAGGCCTCCATAATCGAGTCGTAGCAGCTCTCCAGCGACGCCTTATCAAGCACGTTGCACTCCAAGAAGAGCGCATCACCGCCCTTAGCTTTGGCCTCACTCTCAAGGCGTGAGCCCACCTCACGATTACGGCCGAGGATAACCACACGGGCACCCTCTTCGGCAAAATGCTCGACCATCGATGCACCCAGCACGCCTGTAGCGCCGGTGATGACGATGACTCTATCCTTTACACAAAAAAGATCTTTCATTGCAATATTTTTTATGGTTGTTACTTTTATGCCATCATAACAAAGATAATGACTTTTTCCCGAAAATCATAATTCCCCACACCCGACAATTACACTCTCGTGCAAAATAGCAGATAAATAGTGGAAATTGCAATTATACGAAGTATAAAATTTTGAGGTTCGAAATTAAAAGCGTAACTTTACAACGAATATACTCCTCGAAAGGGAATTTCCCGAAATGGACAAAACACGTTAAAAATAACATATTATGGCAATCAACAGAAAAGAATTTCTAAAATCTCTGGGTGGTTTGGCTGCGCTGACCATCGTTCCGCGCCGCGTACTCGGAGGTCCGGGTCACATTGCCCCCAACGATCAATTGACCAAGGGTATCATCGGTATGGGTGGTATCGGTTTCAGCGAGAACCACTTCTCAAGCGACGAGAAGTGCCGTTTGGTAGCAGTTTGCGACGTTGACGATTTGCACCTTGAGAAGGGTGTGCGTCTGTCGAAGGAGCGCCTCAATGAGACCGTAAAGGGTTATCACCTCTATCGCGATTTGATCAACGACCCCAACGTCGACGTAGTTCACATCGCAACTCCTCCCCACTGGCACGGACTTATGGCCGTTGAGGCTGCTAAGGCTGGCAAGGACATCTGGTGCGAGAAGCCTATGACGCGTACCATCGGCGAGGGTAAGCGAGTAATGGAGGCAGTACGCCAGAATGGCCGTATCTTCCGTTTGAACACCTGGTTCCGATTCAAGGATACCTTCTACGGCTTGGGTACTACAGTTCAGCCCCTGAAGAAGCTCGTTGACAGCGGTCTTCTGGGTTGGCCTTTGAAGGTGACCATCTCGGGCTACACTGGTTTTAACTGGAAATTCTTCTGGGTAGGTAAGGAGAACCTTGTTGAGCAGCCCGTTCCCAAGAATCTCGACTACGATTTGTGGCTCGGTCCGGCACCCTACAAGCCCTACAACGAGCACCGTACTCACCAGACCTTCCGTGGTTACTGGGACTACGATGGTGGTGGTCTGGGCGATATGGGCCAGCACTACATCGACCCCGTGCAGTACATTCTGGGCAAGGACAACACATCGCCCATCAAGGTGGAGGTAGATGCTCCCGAGCAGCACTGGGATGCTATCGGCACTTGGCGCAAGATTGTATACACCTATGACGACGGTTGCCAGATCATCCTGCAGGGTGAGGAGCACGGCGACCCCACAGCTCCCTACATCGAGGGTCCCAAGGGTAAGATTTATCAGGGATTCCGCGTAGAGCTCAATGGTCAGCCCGCACACAACATTATGGATTTGCTCTCGGAGTTGCCCGATCCCGAGCCTCAGAACACCGACTTCATCAAGTGTATCCACAACCGCGAGAAGTTCGCTCTGAACGAGATCAACGGTTTCCGTTCGGCTACAATCGTGAATATGGGTCTGTGCGCATTGCGTCTTAACCGCACACTGGAGTTCGACCCCGTGAAGTTGCAGTTCATTGGCGACGATGCAGCCAACGCACTGATCGACCAGCCTATGCGTGCTCCCTGGACATTTTAACCTAACCCATTAATGATGACTACAATGAAAAGATTTCTTATAATTCTCGCCCTGCTCGTGATGCCACTCGTGGCTGTGAACGCGCAGGACAACCGCAACCGCGCCACATCGACCATCGTGTCGGACGCTCTGGCGCAGATGCCCGCCCAGACTCCCGCCGTATACAATCAGGTGATGGCCGAGTTGGCCGCTACGGGCGCCGAGGGTATTGAGATGCTCTCGATGATGTTGGAGCCTATGGCCGAGGGTGTGAACAACTCACCCGTCGAGTATGCCGTAAATGGCGTTGCATCGTTCGTAACCAAGGAGGGTGCCGCTCACCGTGAGGGCGTTCGCTCTGGTTTGAAGGCTGCCATCAAGAAGACTACCAACAACCCCAACAAGGCATTCCTTATGACCGCCCTGCAGATTTGTGCTACAGGCGACGATGCTCACTTCTTTGCTGAGTACCTCAAGGATGACTATATGGCAAACTTCGCCGCTCGCGCTTTGGCTTCAGTTAAGGGCACCGACCACGCTGTGGAGCACCTTATGGCAGAGCAGGCCGAGAACGGCATCAGCAAGGTGTTGCTCGCACAGATTGCATCATATAAGAGCCACTTCCACGATGGCGAGCCCATTCTGATCGAGTGGTTGAATGGTGCTACACCCGAGCTTAAGACTCAGATTTACACTGCCCTGGGTGCTTGGGGTGGCGAGCCCTCGGCTAAGGTTTTGGCCGCTGCAGCCAAGGAGGCAGGCTACACATTTGACTCTACAAATGCTTACGGTGCATATATCCGTCTATTGAATGGTCACCTTCTCAAGCACGACGAGAAGGCCGTTATGAAGGCTGCCAAGCAGCTTCTGAAGGTTGAGAAGCCCAACGTGCGCATCGCAGGTCTTGATTTGTTGGCTCAGATTAAGGGCGCCGACATCACTTCACTTGTAGTGAAGGCTCTGAAGGAGGATTGTCGCGACTACCGCTACGGCGCAATGCGTGTTGCCGAGCAGTTTGCCGACGATGCAACCTATGCCGCTATCGCAGCTGCGCTGCCCAAGGCAAGCGTAGAGGCTCGTATCGACATCCTGAGCTGGCTCGGTGCTAACCACGCCGAGAAGCAGATTTCAGCTATTGCTCCCTATGTAGCTTGCACAAACGACGATGTTGCCGCTACAGCTATCGCTGCCGCATCGAAGATTGGTGGCGACGTAGCGTTGAAGGCCCTCACCGCTCGTATGCAGAAGGAGAACAGCGAGGCTGTAAACAAGGCTTTGGTCGATGGCCTGCTCTCGTTCAACGGCTCAATTAACGACGAGTTCGTTCGCGTGATGGACACCAACTCTTCGGCTCGTGCCATCGCAAAGCAGGTATTGGCTAAGCGCCGCATCACCGCTTCGGCATCGAAGGTATTGGTATGGGTTGACAATGGTGGCGACGACAGCGCTATTCCCGCCCTTACAACAAATGCAACCGAGGCTAACTTCGCAGCATTGTGCAACCTCCTCGAGCAGGGTAAGGATATGGCTCCCGCCATCACAAAGGCTATTCAGGAGAAGGCTCCCGCCGAGCAGGTTAAGATGGTCGAGGCTCGTATGGCCAAGGCTGGTGCAAAGAAGCACCTCTACTACCCCATCCTCGCAGCCACAGGCGCAAAGGAGGCTATTGCCCCCATCGTCGAGGGCTTCAAGGCTGGCAATGTCGATGGCGTAGCATTTGAGAGCTTGTGTCTGATTAGCGACGACTCGATGATTGAGACTATGTACGAGGTGGCTACCACCACTCCCGCTCTCAAGGATAAGGCTATTGCACGTTATATCGCACTCGTGAGCGCATCGGAGCGCAACAACGACCAGAAGTATATGCTCTACCGCAAGGCGTTGGAGACCAACCCCTCGGTAGCAAACAAGAACGCGGCGTTGAAGGGTCTCTCACCCACACAGGTATATCAGGCTATGATGCTCGCCGCCGAGTATATGGACGACGAGGCTACAGCACAGGCATCGGCTAACACCGTGCTCGAGATTGCTACCAAGCACCCCGAGTTCTACTCGGTAGAGGTGAAGGAGCTCTTGGAGAAGGTTGCCGCAACTGTAAACGATGGCGACGCTGTATACAAGCGCAAGGATATCGAGAACTTCATCAACGCCAACAAGGAGCGTGGCTCATACTCAATCCTCACTCCCCTCTCTGACGAGGAGCGCAAGGAGGGCTTCGAGCTTTTGTTCGACGGCCAAAATATGGACGCGTGGACAGGTAACCTGGAGGCTTACCAGCCTATGGATGGTTATATGTATGTTACCGCTGCTTATGGCACAACAGGTAACCTCTACACCAAGAAGGAGTATGCCGACTTCGTTCTGCGCTTTGAGTTCTGCTTCGACCGCGACGGCGTGAACAACGGTATCGGTATCCGTACCCCTATGGGCGTAGATGCTGCATATCACGGTATGGAGATTCAGGTGTTGCACCACGACTCACCCATCTACAAGAACCTGCGCGAGTATCAGGTACACGGCTCGGTATACGGTATCATCCCCGCAAAGCGCATCAAGTGGGGCGCACTTGGCGAGTGGCACCAGGAGGAGATTCGCGTGAAGGGCGACCGCATCACCGTAACAGTTGATGGTCAGGTTATCGTCGATGGTAACATCCGCACCGCTACCAAGGGCCACAACGTGGCTCCCGATGGCAGCGACAAGAACCCCTACACAGTGGATAAGCTCAACCACCCCGGCCTCTTCAACAAGAAGGGTCACATCGGTTTGTGCGGTCACGGCGAGGGTATCAAGTACCGCAACATCCGCGTGAAGGAGTTGTAATATATGATTGACGAGCCTCGCAAGGCTCAAAAATAAAAAACTGCCCAGCCGTAAGGCCGGGCAGTTTTTCTATACTTATATATAAATGGGGCAGCCCGACATAACCCAGCACCGCCCCATATCATTACGCCTTGTGCGCACTATTTCATTGCCTCCTGCATAAGGTCGATGCCTCGCAACACCTTCTTGAAAGGTCCTTCCTGATCCACATCCAACTCCCACGGAGCCATCATAAAGCCCATAAGGCGCTCCTTGGGGATGGTCCTGCGACCAAACTGCACCAACTTGCCAATCACATCGTCGGCACCTACACCGAGCTCACGACGTGTCTGCCCTACCCAATTGGTGCCGCAGGGAACCTGATCGAAACCAGCCTCGTTGAGCTTGACGTAGGCTTTCAAGATTCTGACATTTGACGTTGTGTTGGTCTCAATGTCGAAGCCACCATACTTCTCGTCATAGAACCAGTTCTGCTGAATCACACTCTTGGGGCAACGCTCATAGAAATCCTCATTCCACCAGCAGTAGTCGCTCCACATCCAAACACGCGCGCCGTGCTTCTCCACCGTACGGACGATATGCAGAAAATCCTGCCACCACACATCACCCTTACGCACGCAGATATAATGCGACTGCTCGCCCTCGAGGAAATTTGCTCGCTCCTCATCCATACCAATATGGAAGAATCGTGGATGACCAAAGATCTCCATCACGTCGCTGATCACCTCTTCGCACATACGATAGTAGGGCTGCGACGACACCATATGGGTATAATCGCACATCCAGCCGTTATGCGTAGTCGAGAAGTTCAACTTGGGGATGGCCTCGATGCCCAGGCTATTCATATATGCAATCTCCTCGCGCATCTTCTCGACACTCCACGTACCCTCGATGGCAAACTCGGGATGGCTGGGATAGAACAGACCCTCGCCCAGGTCGATGACAATCATATTGATGCCCGCCTTAGCCGCATAATCTACAGTATAACGCCAGCGCTCGTCGGTCCACACGATGTTTGTATATGGTTTACGAACCAGAGTCTTTGAGCCCTCAATGAAGGTGTCGCCCATAAGCACGCTGGGGTAGTCGCACCACATATTGCGACCCAGATGCAGCAGCAGGGAGCGAATATCCCCATTCGGGGCAGTCGCAGTCTGGGGTCCGAACTTTGGAATAGAGACTTTTTTCTGTTGCGAGCAACTGATTCCAACTCCTAAAGCGGCCAGGCCAACGGCAGTCTGGACGATAAAATCCTTTCTTTTCATATTTTGTTCTTGTTAGCAGTAAGTTTTTCATACTGTCCCGAGGACCCATTATGACAAATATACTAAAAATATATCAAGCATTCGTAATTTTACACCTCATTTGGATGGCTGAAGGCTGCAAAAAAGAGGCATCTTAGCTCTTGGAGAGACAAAAATGCGATTTTTTGCATTTTTTTTGTGTAAAAATTTGCAGAGTTAATTTTTTGCCGTATATTTGCAGTGTCAAAACAAAACGGTGGATTCATCTAAGGGCTAGGATACATGCCTCTCACGCATGACATAGGGGTTCGAATCCCCTATCCACTACTAAAGAAGATGTCGAAAGACATCTTTTTTTGTTTTATACCCTTACCTACTCTCTCGCAAGCGCAGGCCAAACATCCTTAGCGCCCGCTGCAACAAATCCCACACCACACAACAGCACACCCATCAGCCGTGCAACCATATTCGTGGCAGCCACTTTTCGGTTTCACCCAAGGAGCAAAAAAAAGCTGCACCTCGAATGAAGTGCAGCCCAAAATTATCTGTAGAAAACTACTTTGTAACGGTGTATGTACCGCTCTGGTATGTCTTCGACTCGGTCTCACCGGGAAGGGTTACAGTAGCTGTTGCACCCTCGGGGATGGTGAACTCCCAAATCCACTTGTCGCCCTCATACTTCCAAGCACTCTTAATAAGGCCGGCAGCAGAGTTGTACTCGGCAGTGATGTGACCCAAACGCTTGTCGGGGATGGGACGCATAATGATATGCTTGAAACCAGGCTGTGCGGGATCGGCAGCAATACCTGCAGCAGTCTCCCAAATCCACTCACATACACAACCGTAAGCGTAGTGGTTGAAGCTGTTCATACCCTTGGGACCCATACCCTTGTCGAGCATATATGAGTTCCAACGCTCCCAGATGGTTGTAGCGCCATTGTCCACAGAGTAGAGCCAGCTGGGGTTCTTACGCTGGAAGAGGAGCTCATAGGCGATATCCTCCATACCATTCTCGGTGAGTGTAGCCATCAGGATAGATGTACCCAAGAAACCAGTCTGCAAGCAGTTGTCGTGGTCGGCGAAGTTCTGACGCAAGCGTGCAATCATATCCTCCTTAGCCTTACCCTCAACGAGCTTGTTCTTCAAAGCGAACAGAGCAGGAGTCTGCATAGTGTTCAGGATAGCTGTCTTGAATGTACCGTCGGCATTGAGGAAGTTCTTCATAATATAAGCCTTACCCTCGGCAGCAATCTGCTCATACTTGGCAGCATCGCGACCTGTTGCCTTTGCCATATCGGCCATCAAATTGGCGTCGATAACCCAGTATGAAGCACTCAGATAGTTCCAGTATGAGATAGCCTCGGGCATAATCTTGCCGTTTGCGACGTGCAAGCCACCGCAAGTCTCCAGAGGCTCGTAGCTGAGCCAGTCAGCCCACTGATAGTTGCCATTCTCGGCGATGAGTGACTCGTGGTTATACTTGGTCTGGTAGATGTGGTTCATAAAGAGATCCATCGCATCCCAGCTATCGTTAATAATATCGGTATTACCAAACTGCTTCCATACGGTCCAAGGTACGATGATACCAGCATCGGCCCAGCCAAGACGCATCTTCTCGTTACCATACTGAGCATAGGGAGCAACACCGGGGAAGCCACCGAGCTCGTTCTGGCTGTCGCGCATATCGCGCATCCACTTGTGGAAGAACTGAAGTGTGTTGGCGAAGAATGTACCTGTCTCTACAAATACCTGAGTATCGGCAGTCCAGCCCAAACGCTCGTTACGCTGAGGACAGTCGGTAGGAACAGAGAGGTAGTTAGAGAGCTGACCCCAATATGTGTTAGAGATGAGCTTATTGACAGACTCATCGCCTGTAGAGATCTTACCAGTCTCCAAATTCTCAGCAATAGAGGTCACGGGGATAGACTCAATCGACTTGATAGTTACATCGCCCGTAGCAGTGATTGACACATAACGGTAGCCGAAGAATGTATGTGTGGGGTGATATGATACATAATCCTTGTCACCGGCGAAGGTGTAAGTAAGAATCATACCGCTCTGGGCCATACGCAAGTTCTCACGGTGGAGGCTACCCTCGGGACCATCCATACTGCGTGAGTGTGCACCATTTCCATCGTTCAAAAGCTCACCGGGAAGGCAAGTAAGTGTTACGCCCTCGGCAGCCTTGAATACGAACGAAGGCACAGCTGCACTGTTCTGACCGAAATCAACAACCAGAGTCTCGCCCGCCTTAACGGTCATAGGCTCGCCAGCGGCAAAGCGCTTTGCGATAACCACCTTACCATACTCATCAGCCTTGGCACCCTCGACATCCTTCCAGATGTAAGCCTCAACGGGTGAGAGGGTCAAATCCTTACGAAGGTAGATCTCGGCACCGCCTGTAGGCAGAATCTCGCCACTGAACTCGTTGTTAATCTCGGGCTTTGAAAGAGCCTCAGCAACCTCATAACCCATCATCTCGCGAGCGTCATACTCCTCGCCATCGAAGATAGCCGCGTGCTTCACGGGACCTGCTACGCCAGCCTTCCAGTTCTCGAGGTCGGTACCATAGAGCTTCTTTGAGCCGTCAGCAAATGTGAGCTCCAATACAGCACGGAAAGCAGGCTTCTTGCCATACATACCACCGCTGGTGTTGGTTGTCACGATCTTGTCGGCCCACCAGCCGGGAGTAACCTGTGCCGAGAGCACGTTCTCTGCGCCAGCGCCTGTGTTGAAGGCCTCGGTCAAATCGTAGGTAAACGAACGACGTGTCTTGCGAACATCGGTAAAGCCAGGCTTGAGGAACTCATTGCCCACTGCCTGACCGTTGAGATAGATCTCATATACGCCCAAAGATGTGGTCATCCACTTGGCAGATGTTACCTTCTGCTCGTTCTTGACGGTTGATACAAACCAGCTTGCGCCATCGGCTGCACGGTCACCCTCGGGGCGACTTGTCAATACGGGTGCATCGACTGCCGAAATCCACTGTGACGACTCCCACGCCGCATCAGCCAGAGCGTCGGTCTTCACGCCAACCTCGGTAGCAGCGGGCGAGCCACAACTGATTCCAAACACGGCAATTGCCACTGCCGCAAAAAGTGTTAAAAGGGAAAATTTCTTCATATTGATTTTAGTTAAAGTTGTTCAAGCGATAGGCACTGCCAAACTCATAAACAAAGTTACTCAACATCACACGATTTCGCAAATTTATAGCGCGGAAAATCGGCACTACAGAGCCCTGCGGAGATATTATATACAACAATATGTCGTGCTGATATATCCCCTGATATTAAAGATATGCATTTTGTCTGCCAAGACCATTATGCTGCTCACCTATCGCCAAAAGCGCCCGCACTAGCAAAATCGCAACCAAATTTGGCGGATTATGGATGCGAAGTAGCAAAAGAAGCAAAAAATTACACTATCTTTGTCTTTATATAGCAAATTTGAAACCCCGAAATATATGAGTCAACTAATCATACCTCGCAACTACGAAGCCGCCCTGAGCCTTCAGCAGACCGAGATTGCCATCAAGCAGATTAAGGATTTCTTCTTGAGCAGCATCTCAACAGAACTACGCCTTCGTCGTGTGACAGCACCGCTGTTTGTACTCAAGGGCCTGGGTATGAACGACGATTTGAGCGGCACCGAGCGCCCCGTTACGTTCCCCATCAAGGATATGGGCGAGGCCGAGGCCGAGGTGGTACACTCGCTGGCCAAGTGGAAGCGAGTGACGCTGGCTGAGTATGAGGTGGCCGAGGGCTACGGCATCATTACCGATATGAACGCCATTCGTGCCGACGAGGAGCTGGACAACCTCCACTCGCTCTACGTCGACCAGTGGGACTGGGAGCGTGTGATGCCCGAGTCGAGTCGCACGGTGGAGTACCTCAAGCGCATCGTTGAGCGCATCTATGGAGCAATCCTGCGCACCGAGTACCACATCTGCGAGACTTATCCGCAGATTCGCCCCTTCCTGCCCGAGCAGATTACCTTCATTCACGCCGAGGAGCTGTTGCAACGCTACCCCACGCTCAGTGCCAAGGAGCGCGAGGATGCCATCTGCAAGGAGTACGGAGCGGTATTTATCATCGGCATCGGAGGCGAGTTGAGCAATGGCGAGCGCCACGACCGTCGTGCCCCCGACTACGACGACTACTCTACCATTTCGCCCAAGACAGGTCTTGCGGGACTTAATGGCGACCTGCTTATATGGTATCCTATTCTTGAGCGTTCGATCGAGCTCTCATCGATGGGTATTCGTGTAAATAGCGAGGCGCTGGAGCGTCAGTTGCACCAGAGTGGCAAAGAGGAGCGCCGTGAACTCTACTTCCACCGCCGTTTGCTGGCGGGCGAGTTGCCACAGTCAATAGGCGGAGGTATTGGTCAGAGTCGTCTGTGTATGATTCTGCTGCACAAGGCACACGTGGGCGAGACTCAGTCGAGCATCTGGCCCGACGATATGCGTCTTGCCTGCAAGGAGGCCGGAATGACTCTCATCTAACACGACCACCATATGGATTTACTCTGGAACGCCCTAATCACAATAATCTTCTGCCTCACGCCCGCAGGTGTGATTTGGCTCTGCCGTCGTGTGCCGTTACTTGGCAAGCTGGGACCCATTATGGTGCTCTATGCTGTGGGTATGATATTTGGCAACCTGCCCTTCATCCCCTCGTCGATTGCCTCGGTGCAGGATCTTTTGCCCAACATCCTCATTCCGCTCGCCATCCCGATGATGCTCTTCGGCTGCACCTTCTCGCGTGGCGAGGTGCGTCAGCAGATAAAGATTGTCACAAGCGGATTTTTGTCGGTAGCCGCAGCCGTAGTGGTGGGATATATGCTCTTTGGTCGTCATATTGAGCAAGGTGCCCAGATAGGCGGAATCATCACAGGTATGTATACGGGTGGTACACTCAACGCCGCAGCACTACAGGCCATCTTCCGCATCAACAGCGAGAGTTACGTGCTGATTAACTCCTACGACATAATCATCTCGTTCGCCTACTTTATCTTCCTATTCAGTTTTGGCATTCGTGCCTTCCGCCGCCTTTACAAGCAGGGCGAGAGCACGCTCACGACTGATGATAAGCTGGAGATTGACCGACAGATAGAACTCTCGCAGCAAAACCCCTACAGCCGTCTGCTTAGCCGAGAGGGCGTACGCCAAATGGCCAAGGTGCTCGGCTATACGCTTGCGGTGGCCGCCATTGCGGGTGGTGTGGCTCTGCTCGTGCCCGAGGGGTGGTTTATGGTGGTGTTTATCCTGCTGCTCACTACACTTGGTGTGGCCTGCTCGTTCATCAAGCGCATACGCACGCTGGATGTGAGCTACGATGCGGGTATGTATCTGATATATATCTTTAGTATGACCATAGCCTCGATGGCCAACTTCTCGAACCTCGACCTGGCGGGTGGAATCAACCAGTTTGCCTTTATGGTAGTGGCGGTCTTCCTCTCGCTGGCGCTGCACGCTCTGCTGTGCCGCATAATGCGTGTCGATGCCGACTCGATGGTTATCTCGTCGGTGGCTTTTATCAACTCGCCTCCGTTCGTGCCTATGGTGTCGGCCGCTATGCGTAACAAGAATGCACTCGTGACAGGCCTCGGTGCCGGCATAGTGGGTTATGCCGTGGGAAATCATCTTGGCGTGCTGATGGCCAAATTGCTGACGTTATTATAACCTATCTCACAAACAAATCCAACACAATTCGCATAAGTAGACTTGTATTCAATATCAAAAAAATAGGTGAACGCTAAGAGTATAACATTCACCTATTTGCTTGTATCTTATTAGGATTAATAACCCCGTTTACTTTAGCAACAATATTTTCAAATAACATTATAGCCATGATTACTTCTTATGGAGTCTCTCACCCTCGATTTGATGTCCTATCCCTATGATACTTTGCTTTATCTCATTATGTGAAAAGATATGAATATCCGTATGTTTTAGGAGTCTTTTCCATATCCTTACTTGATTTTCTGTTTTAACTATAATGACTTTTAGATCATCATAAGAAAATGGCAAACTAATATTGATCAAAGTATTACCATTGGTCGCTTTATAATTGTCATATTCTTCTGGGGTTAAATATTGATCTAGTCCCTTTGCTAACAAAACATTATAATCTGGCACATATCGGTACTCTCGCTCATCATAAAAACGATATTTCTTATATTTTAAATTCTTACTTTTGACTTCCAACTCCCCTTCTATATCTTTCATATAAGCACCATAGTAAAAAAGCAATTTTACGATATTATCATCCACCTGTCCTTTTCTTTTCAACTTATCAAATATCATTTTTTTATGCTGTGTTGTAGCTAGATTGGTCTTTTCACAATACCATACTGGATTAAAATTATTTTTAATAACCCACTCCCTTGAAAAACCAAATAAATAGCCATCATACTGATCAAGATATTCACTTATATCTGCAAGAGGAATATCACTAAGACTAATCATCGGGAAACCAACTTTAACCCCTTGTTCTTGCAAAAAAGTTTCTAGGCAATAAGAACATTTCAATTGCCTTGTTTTTAAAATTTCTCTAAAACCATAATGATTTGTTTGATGCCAAAGGATATTAGAACTAAGTCCCATATTGATTCACTTTTATATTTAACAATTCAAGAATAAACTATCGTATAACAACCTCATTGTATATATTAATACAAATCAGAAGACACACTCCAAATACAAAAAAGCTGTTCAACACAAGGTTGTAACAGCTTTAATATTATCCATTAGAACAAGAAGCCGGTGTTGATGTAGAACGCACCATCGCCATCCTGATTCTTGATGAACTCATCCTTGCTGAACTTGCTGATGGGCAAGCCATACTCGAAGGCCACGATAAAATTCTGGTTCATAATGAAGCGCAAACCTGCACCCACGGTGATGTGAGGACGGTCAGAGGTGCGATTGCCCGAGCGAGCCATATACTCGTCATACTCGGCCTTTGCAGCTGTGTACTCGGGTGTACCCACGTCAGTGCGCTGGAACGACATATCGTAATTGCGAGTGACCATAGTACCATCGCTGAATGCGCTGAGGCCGAAGGCGATGTTCTGATTCCACAATGTGAAATTCACAAAACGCCAACGCAACTCGGCATTGTACGATGCAACGTCGAGACCCTGCACACGGTTACGCATCAAACCACGGATTGTGCGGTAGCCACCCATACCATCGCGGTCATACGAGGGACCCATAACAGTGATAAAGGGCAAAACATAGTAGGGAGCCGACTCGCCGATTGTACCCTCATAGTTCAAACGATAGGCGAAGGTAAGAATATCGTTCTTCACGATGGGCAGGTAGTGGCGGAATGTTGCCGAGTAGCGGTAGTAGGGATTTGTCGTGCCCAACCACTTGGGAGCAATAGTTGCGTGAGCCTCGGCCCATACACCACGCGAGGGAGCGCCCTCCTTATCGCGAGTGTCGAACAACAGACCCAAACGCACGGTGCTGTTCCATCCACCCCAAGCCTCATCCTCGGAGATAATACCCCACTCACGATACATATCGAAGATGGGAGTCTCATCGGCGGGGAACATCTTATAATCCTCCTTATTCTTATTGATCTTATCGAGGTTCAGCGCCTGCTTATCCTTGTAACCCTGCTTGATGTAGCTGAGGTGATAACCAGCCTCCCAGAACAACTTGTTCTGCCATAGATTACCCGTAAAGTCGGTCTTGAAGAGCATTGCAAGGCGGTTTACACGATACTTGGGCGTATAGATATAATCGGTGTGATTACCCTTATCCTTACCTGCAGCCACCTTCTCGTGGTCGTAGTATGACATATAACCGTTGAAGCCATAGAAGTCCATAGCCTTATCGTTGGTAAGTGTAAGGGTAGAAGACCAACGTACACCGGGAATCAAAAAACGATTGTCGTACGACACTACGAACAACTGCGAGCCCTTGGTAAAGAACGAAGCCTCGAAATACCACTGCTGGCGTGTATTGGGATAGGTCGAGCCATCGCCAAAGTCGTAGATATTGAGCAGTGCGCCGAGCTGGAAGCCCTTATCGGCATCGAATGCTACGGCGGGCAGAGGGCCGAAGTTGTAGCCCGTCTTAATGATCTCTCCCTTATCGTTTGTTACAGCCTTCTTATCCTTCGCACCGACGTACGACAACGATACCAAAGCAAGCATTACGGTCAAAACAATCTTTCTCATATTTGGTAAGGTTTTATTTTAATACTATATCTCTAATCTGCGCATACTTGCCACGCAAATCACTATTCGTTAACAACTTAAAGTCCGAAATAACCAGACGAATCAAACGCCACGTCTCGTGTGCCACAATTGGTGCGGGCAACAGGGCGAGCGCCACAGGCAGAGCCCATTGCCACGGCAGGAAAAGATAGGCAATTACCGAGTAAAGAATCATCAGCAAAGGCCACAACACCAAGTTAACCACAAAACGCACCGAGTTGCGGAATGCAAAATCCTTGATTTTGGTGAAGATAAATCCGCACACGGCCTTGAGGGGCAAGGTAAGAATCGACACGGGCACGCAATAAGGCAGAGCCACAATGAGGAATATTCCCTTCAGGATACGCGAGAGTATAGGATACTTGATAGAGACCGACGCCAGGCTGATTCTGTTCGAGCGACGAATAGTAGCCGCCTCACGACCCAGACGCATCAACTCGGCAGCCTTCTCTGGGTGCTGCTCCTTGATTTGTGCGATACGCTGAACGGTAGAGTTGTTTGCCTTGAAGTGTGCATCGAGACGGTTTACACGACTGCCATCGCTCTCGCGCTCAAACTCCTTGGCACGCGACTTGACAACCGCTGCGCATATCTCGTAAGTAGCATCGTAATCGTCGTCATTGGGGATGTAGAAGATCGATTCACGCATACGCTCAGCAAGCACATCACGCATTATATTCATCTGCTCCTGCGGAGTGGCATCACCCTGCGACGCGATGAACTCTCCCACATTGATAGGGTCGCCGATAGCCACACGCACCGTCGAGCGGAAACGGAAGAAACTACCATAGCGAATACCCACAGGAACGATGTACAGAGGCACATCGGGCATCAACTCCTGCGCCTGGAAGGCAATGCGAAAGATACCCTTCGATAGTGGCAACGACGAGTACTTGGCCTGATGCTGTCCCTCGGGGAAGATGCAGAAGGGGACTCTGTCGCGCAACACATCCACCGAACGCTTGATGGTCTCATAGTTCTTTTTCACCTCGTCAACACCATCTCGAAGGCGCATAATGGGCATAATGCGCAGGAAGGTGAAGATCTTTGCCAGAATGGGTTTACGGAAGATGTCGGCACGTGCCACAAACACCTTGGGTTTGCGGTCTATAGCCAGAATGACCAACGCATCCATCAGGGCATTGGTGTGGTTAGGAGCGTAAATCACCGCTCCATCCTGAGGAATCTTGTCGTAACCCACATAGCGCACGGTACGGTATGAGAGTTTGAGGACAAGGTCAACGTAGTGGCGCAATAAATTGTACCACGGATTGTAGTCTTGAATCTTTCTTTGATGAGCCATAATAGTTCTATTACTCGGCAATGGGACTGCGACGGAAGAGGAATGACACGCTCAAACCCGATACAATGTGCCAAATACCCCACCACGCTGTGATGAAGAGCATACCACCATAGTGACCGTGCCATATCTCGGCAGGGAAGATAGCGGAGTTGAAGAGCAACACCAATCCCAAACCAGAGTTCTGAATACCTGTCTCCAAGGTCAGCGAACGGCGGTCGCGCAGGGGAACCTTTGCCAATGTTCCTCCAAGGTAACCCACACCCAATGCGCTGGCATTGTGGATGAGCACGATGAAGAATACGTAGAAGATATTATCCAAAATAAGCTGGAAATTCTGCGAGAATGAAACTGCCGCCATACCCAGGAAGAGGATAATCGACAGCATCTGTGCGGGCTTGGTAATCTTCTTTGTCGCATTGGGGAAATAACGCGAGAAGAGAAGGCCCAGGAAGATGGGCACACCCAGCAGAAGAAGGATCTGCTCCAACATAGGGAAGAAGGGGATTACCAGCGTAGGGATATCGCTCTTGATACTGATGACCTGGCTGTAGAGCGAGCCCCAGAAGAAGAAGTTAAATGGGGTAACGAAGGGCGCTCCGGCAGTGGTGATGGCGGTCATCGACACCGACAACTCGATGTTTCCCTTCGAGAGTGCCGACATAAAGTTGGAGATGTTACCACCCGGACACGACGCTACCAGAATCATACCGAGAGCAATCATCGGAGTGATGACGGGGCTGAGCGCCAAAGCGATGGCAACGGTTACGGCAGGCAGAGCCACCCACTGCAACAACACACCCACGATAACCGACTTGGGTTTAGTAAATACATCTTTGAAGGTTTGTGGCTTAATACCCAGAGCCACGCCAAACATTACGAACGCAAGGATGATATTTACAATCATCATTCCTCCTTCACCAAAATTGATGGTGATGCCATTCAGAGCTTCTAATTGTTCTCTCATTTTACAACACACATTTTGCAACCACTCGTTAGCGGCTGCTGCAAAGTTTATAGTCTAATATGTCGGGCTACGTCAATAGTACTTATTTACGCGACATTTTTTTGACTATCGTTGATGCCCTGATATTCCACGTTTAAGGCGGATTATGCTACAAAAGTATCAATAGTTTTTCAAAAAATACCATTTCCGCTTAAATAAATAGCTATTTACCATCAAATTAGTGCCATTTTATTGGTTTTGGCTCATTTTGGCCCAATTTTTTCAGCGGCTATTGCCACTATATTCTGGTCTTTTTCGGTTATCCGCACAAAGCGTAGCGAAAAAAACCGCATCAATCACGGCTGACTGATGCGGTTTATATCATAGTATGTTTCGCGCTACGGCACAGGGTCGTAGCCACTGCCTCCCCACGGATGGCAACGCAACAAGCGTTTGAGTGTTAGCCAGCAACCCTTCAGCGGGCCATACTTGCGAAGCGCCTCGATAGCATACTGCGAGCAGGTGGGCACATAGCGACACGAGGGTGGCGTGAAGGGCGAGATGCAATACTGGTAAAATCGAACCAGTAACAGCAATGGCCAGGTCATCACTCGCTTAAAGATGCTCTGCGACTTGCGCCATAATTCGCTGCACTGCATTGTTGATGGTTTTATAGGTGTGGCACTCCTTGGTTGAATAGATGAATGCCATATCGACACTGCATCCGCTCTGGGCAATCTTCTCGCACATTGTCTCACGGCCCAGTCGATAAGCCTCTCGCGTGCGACGCTTCAACAGGTTGCGACGGTTGGCGCGCTTGTGGAACTTCTTGGGCACCGAGAACATCACATTCACACAGCGCTCGTGCGCGGGCTCCTCGTGCGCCTGAGAGTCGGCCTGCTCGGGCGAATGAACGAGATAGATAAATCTATAGGGGTAGACAAAGCCACTCTTACCCTCGCCAAACATACGACGGATAGCCTTCAACGAACGCAGGCGCTCGGAGCGTGGGAGAGTAAAATCGGGCATAACGCTATTTATGGTTATTTCTTTGTGGTTGTGGTGGTTGTACGCACGCGGCTCTTCTTGGCAAGCTTGTTCTGCTGGGTGCGGATAAACTCTTCCTTGGCGTCGTCGGTATGAATCTCCACCTCGGCTACATCCTCTCCCTTCTTTACCTTTGCGATATAGAGGTCGAGGGCCTTGGCCATCGAGGGTGCCTCGGGCGAGGGTGCCGACGCCTTAACCTTCATACCGGCCTCCAGCGCCTCACGCAGGGTAGCTTCACCGAAGGTAGCAATGATGGGCAACTGCTCCACCGAGAAGTGCTCCATAACGCTCTTCACATCAGAAGGCGAGTAGAGCGCCATCACGTCGTAGTCGGCGGGTGTTACGTCGGTCATATCGGCCGCAACGGTACGCGCCAAGATTACGGGGTCGAAATTCATCTTCAATTTTGCCAATGTGTCGGGCAACTCGGGCTTGTGAGGCTCACTAAGTGCAAGCAGGAAACGCTCGCTCTTGTGCTTGATGATGAGCTCCAACAGATTAGTGAATGTGCCGTCGGCAAAAGATATCTTACGCTTGCGATAGACAATGTATTTCTGCAAGTAGAGAGCCACAGCCTCGGTGTTGCAAATATACTTCATTGTCTCAGGAACGGTTATGCGAGCCTCCTCGCATATCTTGAAAAAACTATCCACAGTCGTGCGTGAGGTGAATATCACAGCAGTGTGGTCGAGTATCTCGATGCGTTGAGCACGAAACTCTTTCAATGTTACTCCTACAACTTTAATCAGGGGCTTGTAATCAACCTCTACACTATACTTCGTCGATAAATCGTAAAAAGGTGACTTTTCAATAACCGCAGGACGCGGCTGTGAAACCAATACTTTCTTAACCATTACTTTCTATTATATTACTACCTCAGGCGAACCGCCACCTGCCATAACAGACTAAGCGGCAAAATTTCGACGGTGCAAAGGTACAAAATCCAATGCAAAATCGAAACTTTTTTAGAAATAAAGAAGCCTATACTCTCTCTCACAAACAAAATTACTGACACAGCGATGGCAATAAAACCAATGTTGAGCCACACACGATAATCGACACCCTGCCCCACCATCGCAACAAGCAACAGCGGTGCGGCCAACAGCGTAGCCAACACAAAGTAGGACAATCGTATGCGTAGCAGTGCCGCCACCTCACCCAGCGAGTGTGTAACAACTCCCACAAGACCCAGCAACAGGTTCTGCACAAGGATAATCATCAGAAACAGAGCCACTACGGCGAATGGCAGATAGATAATGAGCGACTGCGGCACGGGCACATCGTAGTGCATAAATGCACCCACAGTCAGCACACTCACAAAGCAAACTCCCAGCAGAAACAACTTTCCCAGCGAGCCGTAGAAGATATCGCTTCGGCGTCGTTCGCCAACACGTCCCGACGATGCCGACTGACGACTAAAAATGGTCTCGAGCAGAGCCACCACATCGTCATAATAGCGATAAAGACAATATATATAGTACAAAAAGAGCAATACTGCCAACAAATTGTACAATTCGCCGCTCCACTCCACAGCCGACCACCACGCTCCCGAGCCAAGTTGAGTCTCCGCAACGGCCAGCGCGGGCGATAGCGCATCGCCTACGGCAACACCATCGGCAAGATGCGAGCTGCTACCCATAACCATCTCGACGGTGCCATCGTGATATACCTCGCGCGAACGCTGCCACCCCTCGACAATCGTGCGAAAGGTCTCAGCCGAAGCCACCTGACCATCCTCGGGAAGAGTAGCCAACGAATCGGCAGGGTGCAATTCGCCCGTCCAGCGATCCGTCAGACGACGAAGCGCACGCTCAGAGAGGGTATCAAGACCCGATCGAGAGAGTGAATCAAGCTGGAGGGACATTATTCAAAGATCTGTTTAAGCGTTATACGGATTGTGGTGCCACGGCCCACCTCACTCTTGGCCACAGCAATTTTGCCGAAGTGGTAATCCTCGACAATACGGCGTGCAAGCGAGAGGCCCAAGCCCCAGCCACGGGTCTTGGTTGTAAAACCGGGGTCGAAGATACGTTTCCAGTTGCTCTTCGGAATACCCTTGCCCGTATCGCTCACATCGATAAATACATATTTGTCGTTCGATGAGAGGTGCACCTCCAACTCGCCGTGACCCTGCATAGCGTCGAGTGAGTTCTTCATCAGATTCTCAACGACCCACTCGAAAAGTGCCACATTAAGGTTGGCCTTCACGGGAGCCATAGCAAGACCATTATACGAGAGTGTCACATTGCGAGGCACACGCTTGTGGAAATACATCACCGTCTCACCTACCACCTCGTTCACGCTATTGGGCGTAAGCACTGTCTCGGAGCCAATCTTCGAGAAGCGATCAACAATCTTCATCAGGTGTACCAGATCCTTATTCATCTCATCGACAGCGGCCGCATCGACCTCCATCGAGCGCAGCACCTCGGTCCAGCCCAGAAGCGAAGTGATGGGTGTACCCAACTGGTGGGCAGTCTCCTTCGCCAGACCAATCCATACACGATTTTGCTCATCCTGCTTGGTGGACTGCAAGGCTATATAAGTAAATATAAGGAATATGAAGATTATCAACCACTGCACATAGGGGAAGTAGTAGAGCGCCGTAAGCAGGTCCGAGCGGCCATAGAAGATAATGTGGCTACGGTTGCTCGGCCACATTAGATGCACCGTGCGGGGAGTGTTCTCCTCGGTCAGCTCGTTGAGTTTGTGGCGGAAGCGCTCGGGGTCCTTCAGGATATCCTCGTCGATGCGGTTGCTCATCACAAGGTTGAGATCCTCATCGGTAATAATGAAGGGGATGTTGTTATGCGTACTCACGATGTGCGAGATGAGCGGATCGACCAGATAGTTGCCAAAGGCCTCACGGCTCACACGCTCCATCGCAGCCACCCACAAATTAACGTCATTCTGCTCCTTCTGACGCAGAATGTCGGCAAGTTTATAGGTGTAGACCAGCGACAGTGCGGCCAAAACCACACCGATGACGATGACTACGATACGACTGCGGAACGATATTTTAAGTCCCGAAAACTTCATCTGTAATTAGTTTTTCTCTGTATCCTGCTCCTTTAATATACGAGTGTAACGCTCACTATCGCGCAACATATCGATGGCCTGCATAACCATACTATCGCGTGCGATATTATACTCCACTACACCCTGCTGGTAGTTGTGGCGCAGAACGATGTCGGCATTGAGCAAATTCTCAATCTCGGCACGATAGTTCTGCAGGTTATCCATCTTCTGGTCCTTGAGTTTCGACTCCAGCAGAGCCATCTCCTCGGCAAAGTCATCGTCGTAACGCTCCTGCTTCGAGGTGCGCTGCAACATCTCCAGCGCCAGACGTGTCTGCGACTGGTAGGGGACCTCCTTGTCAGACATAAACTCAACAAAGTCGGCATAGTCGGCATCGGAGATATTGAATGTCTTGTTGTCGATTGTCTGCGAGGGGTGACGACGCATATACTCGTCGAGGAAATCCTCGATATAACCCATATTGTACAACACCACAGCAAAGGTCGAGATATACTCCGTATCGAGTTTCACGTCGGGCATCAGGCCCTTACCATCGTATACCTTACGGCCATTGCGCGTACGGAACTCGGTAATGAGCGAGTCGGGGATATCCTCGTCGCGGCCCGAGCCCTGATAGTTGATGCGCTGCACGCAACGACCCGAGGGGATATAATACTTTGCGGTAGTGAGCTTCAGATAGTTCTCATAGCCCAGCGGCACTACACTCTGCACCAAGCCCTTGCCATAGGTACGCTGGCCCATAAGCACGGCACGGTCCATATCCTGCAACGCACCGCAAACGATCTCCGAGGCCGAGGCCGACGAAGAGTTGACAAGTGCCACAAGCGGAAGATCTGGCAACACGGGATTCGACTCGGTGACATAGGTGTGTGAGGCACGCTCGGTGCGGCCCTTCATCTTCACCACCTCGGAGCCCTTGGGCAGAAACATCGAGAGAATCTTCACCGCCTCGGCCACACTACCACCGCCATTGTCGCGATAGTCCAGAATGAGGCCCTTCAGCTCGCCCGCCTGTCGCAGACGCTCGAGCTCGGCTCGCATATCGTCGTAGCAGCCATCCGAGAAGTCGCTATGGCGGATATAGCCTATGCCATCGGCCACATAGCCTGCATAGGGTACGCCCGAGATGGAGATGCGCGCACGCTCAATCTCAAACTCCTCGACCTGACCGGTCATCAGACGCTTAACACCCAGACGAACGGTTGTGCCCGGAGTGCCTTTGAGTTTCGACGACACCTGCTCGGTGGTGGCGCGGGTAACATCCTCGCCATCGATTGTGACGAACTTGTCACCAATCTTCAAGCCGGCCTTATCCGACGGAGTACCCTTGTAGGGCTGTGCGATGACAACGCCACTACTGTCGCGTTTCATACGAATAGTCGCACCAATACCGCCATACTTACCCGTGGCCTGCACCTCGAAATCGGTCATTGCCGACTCCGACATAAACTCGGTGTAGGGATCGAGATTACGCACCATACCCACGGCACCATCCTGCATCAGCTCGTCGGGCGACAGCTCGTCGACATACTGCACCGATAGCTCGCGCATCATATTGACCATAATCTCCATATTGCGTCCCAGACCGAAGTCGTCGCGCATAGCCCACACGCCCGTCGCAACAACAGCCGCAACCAGCACCACTAGGCCATATTTTCTCTCTCTTTTCATCCTCGTTTGCTTTACACTATAGGCCCATACGGTAGATAACCTTCGCCACAGCGCGGCGAATGCCCGTAATGTCGAGCTTCGGACCATTCTGCTCGACTACAATCTCATCCTCGAACAACATTACGATGCGGCTCAGGATATTATCAGCCCTGAAGACCATACGGCCCTGGCTCTCTTCCTTAAGCGTGAAGCCAGCCACAGCAAAAATGCTCAGGATAAAATCACGCTCCTCGGTCATATCGCACTGCACCTGACGCGTCATAAAGCCCATACGGGGATAGAGTGCCGACAACACCACTACGGCCACACCCAACAATTTGCCTCGTGTGGTGGCAAAGGTGGCAACGATGTAATCCCATACGCTCACGTCCATCGACGAGGTGGTCTTAACGCTAATCCAGATAATAGCTACATACAAAACGCAGAAAGCAGCAAAATATTTTGCCGAACGCACTAAATATCTCATAATCAAAAGTTTTATTTCAATTAAACAAATTTCTCTCTAATCGTTGTAGCCACACGCTCCATAAGCCACGCAGGTGTAGAGGTTGCACCGCATATGCCCACACTCTCGCACTGGTCGAACCACTCGGCCTGCAACTCACTCTCCTCCTCGATATTGTAACAGCGGGCATTGTGCTGGCTACATACGTTGAAGAGCACACGGCCATTGCTCGACTTCTTGCCACAAACAAAGATAACCACATCGAAGCGTGTGACAAACTCGCTGAGCGCCTTCTCGCGATTCGATACTCGGCGGCAGATGGTATCATCCACCGTAAGCATCGCCTCGTCGACAACAAGGCTCTTCATACGCTCGGCCAGCGACCAGAACAGAGCCAAGCTCTGCGTGGTCTGCGAGAGGAAAAATATCGGACGCGAGAAGTCAATCTGCTGCAAATCCTCCTCACGCTCCACCACGATGGTGGGTTTGTCGACCTGACCCGCCAGGCCCACAACCTCGGCGTGACCTCGCTTGCCAAGGATTACCACCTGACCATCGACTGCGGCCATCTGCTCGTGCGCCGCCACCACCTTGCGTTGCAACTGCGCCACAACGGGACACGTGGCATCGATAATGCGAATGCCCAACTCCTCGGCACGACGGTAGGTCGTGGGAGGCTCACCGTGGGCTCGAATAAACAGGTCGCGGCCCTGCAGATTGGGCATATCGTCGTGAGTAACTGTCCGCAGACCCAACTCCTCGAGGCGCTGCACCTCCACTCGGTTATGGACAATATCGCCCAACGAGTAGACCTCGCCACCAAGTTCGCGAAGCGCCGTCTCGGCCTTTGAAATGGCCTGCACCACGCCAAAGCAGAATCCCGAATTTTTATCTATCTCGACATACATAGGTTATGCATTTACTATAGCCTCGTATCGCTCCATAAACCACGCCATCTGCTCCTCGACACTCATATGGCTATTGTCGAGCACCACAGCATCCTCGGCCTGACGCAGAGGCGAGATGGCACGCTCCATATCGGCCTTGTCGCGCGAGATGACATTCTCTAGGATCTCCTCCAGGGTGACATTGTCGCCCTTGGCGGTAAGCTCGGCATAGCGACGCTGGGCACGCACGGTGGCCTCAGCCGTCATAAATATCTTGAGTTCGGCATCGGGGAATACCACCGTGCCGATATCGCGACCATCCATCACAACGCCTCGCTCGCGACCCATCTGCTGCTGCATAGCAACCAGCTTTTCGCGTACGGCACCAATCGAGCTCACGCTGCTCACGGCATTGCTCACCTCGATAGAGCGAATCTTATCCTCGACCAGCTCTCCGTTGACATATACATCGCTGGCGCCACGCTCTGCGTTGAAGCGGAACGAGATATTTATCTGGGGCAAGAGTTGCACCACAGCTGCCTCGTCGACGCCATTCTCACCGATAGCACCCTGCTCCAGAGCATAAAGCGTAACGGCACGATACATAGCACCTGTGTCGATGAAGATATAGCCCAGGCGGGCAGCGATAGCCTTGGCAAATGTACTCTTGCCACACGACGAGAAGCCGTCGAGGGCGATAATTATCTTTTTAGTGGTTTGTTCCATTATTTGGGAAGAATATCAAAAAAGGTTGAAATAATCGTATATACACCCAGCACGCCGATAATCACTCCAGCCACGTGGTTGATGGTGAGCATATGGCGTGGGCGGAAGCGGCGGCGGAAGTAGTCGATGGTAAGCGTAAGGCCCACCCACCACGCAACGGCACCGGCAAAGAAGCCGAGGATGGTCATCGAACTACGCAACAGCGACGCCATATCGCCATCGGCCTGAAGGCCCACATTGAACATAGCGAAGAAGGCCAAAAGATAGGGGATAACCACCACAAAGTTGGCCAGCGTGAAGACAAACATCGACGAGTAGTCCTGCCACAGGTTGCTCTTGCCGGCACGGTTCTTACGAATCTGTGGCACGGGGTTCTGGAAAAAGATGTAAACACCCACTATGACCACAAATATACCGCCTATGACTTGCAGAATGGCACTGTACTCCTCAATCTGGGTCTGCAACATCGAGTAGAAGAAGAATGCGATGATGGCCATAATCATATCGGCCGACGCAACGCCCAAACCCGAGGCCAAGCCCGATTGGCGATTCTTGCTCAATGTGCGCTGGATGCACAACACGGCTACAGGACCCACCGTAATCGACGAGGCCAAGCCAACACCCATACCACGAATGAAAATATCCAATGCTGTTACAATCATACTCCCGCTGAGTTCAATTCCAAGGTGCAAAGTTAGGAATTTAATATGAAATATTAAAGCCCCACACCCATAATCGCACCGTGTGGCGTGATTATTGCCTGCGAGAGTGGCTAAAACTCGCAGAATGTTAATAAATTATCGAAAACTTTAACTTCGCCACCCCACACCAGGTTGCATTTAATCGTATTTTTGTATTCGTATTAAAAAATAAGTTATGGCAGACTTTCAGAAACAAGGCTTGGAAATTAACCTACCCGAGCAGGTAGCCGAGGGACACTACTCCAACTTGGCTATCATTTCGCACTCGCCCTCGGAGTTTATCATCGACTTTGCCACCGCACTCCCCGGACTGCAGAAGGCCAACGTCAAGAGTCGCATCATACTGACCCCCGAACACGCCAAGCGCCTGCTGCTTTCGTTGCAGGAGAATGTAACCCGTTACGAGAGTAATTTTGCAAAGATTGAGATTCATCGCAATATGCCCTCGGCAGATGATCCCATAATGAATATGGGCCCTATGGGTAATGCGTAGCAGGGTGCCCGCAAGGCTTCCGGAAAAAGAAAAAGAGTATCCCGAAGGATACTCTTTTTTTGTATTATTTCGGGGTGCAATCCATAGGCAAAACGCGCTGATGTACAACACCTTATTACATTATCTCGGCAACGACATAATTGCTTCCACCGATAAAAATAACATCGTCATTCTGAGCTTTGGCTCGCGCCCACTCATAGGCCTCGCGCACCGACTTTATCACCTCACCCTTAAGGCCCGCCGTAGCGCCCTTGGCGGCCAGCTCCTCAGCCGGCAACGCTCGTGGTGTGGAGGCTTGTGTGAAGATAAAGTGAGCCTGCTGGGGGAAGAGTCCCAACACATCGTCAATCTGCTTGTCGCGAGCAAAACCGAGTATACAATAGATATTGGCATAGGATGTGGCCAGCGAACGCAACTGGTCGGCTACATACCTGACACCGTGAGCATTATGCCCCGTATCGCACACCACCAAAGGCTTGCGGGCGATAATCTGCCAGCGACCCGACAGGTGGGTTGACACAGCCGCCGTAGCCATACCGTCAAGGAAGGCATAACGGCTAATGGTAAGGGAGGTATGACGATCTAAATAATCGACGGCTGCGGCCACCGTCAGCACGTTGTGATTCTGGTACTCGCCAGCCAAGTCGAGAATAAAGGTGAAGCGATGATTATCCCGCTGCCGTTCGATGCGGAACATCTGCCCCTCGTTGCAGGGACACTGCTCGAGGAGTTCAATCTCTCGCTCGGCATAGATAACTCGCGAACGGAGAGCCTCGGCACGCTCCTCAAATACACCGTTATACTCCTCAGAGGCTTCGCCCAACACCACAGGTACGCCCTGCTTGATTATACCCGCCTTCTCGCGAGCCACCTCGGGCAGGGTATTGCCCAAAAATTCGGTGTGGTCGAGACCGATATTGGTTACAATGCTGAGTATGGGCTTTATGATGTTGGTGGCATCGAGACGACCACCCAACCCTGTCTCGATAATAGCTACCTCGACGTCGCTCTCGGCGAAAAAGTTGAAGGCCATAGCCGTAGTAATCTCAAAAAACGAGAGTCCGAGTTTGAGCATCTGCTCCTTGTGCTCGGCCACAAAATCAACCACCCTTCGCTCCGAAATCATAGTGCCATCGACACGCATACGCTCACGAAAATCGCGCAAGTGGGGCGATGTGAACAGGCCTACTCGATAGCCCGCGTGCTGGAGTATCGAAGCAAGCATATGTGAGGTCGAGCCCTTGCCATTGGTGCCGGCAACGTGAATGGTCAAATAGTTGTTTTGGGGGTTACCCAGCAGGCGGCAAAACTCTGTCACGCGCTCCAGTCCGGGCTTATATGCATCGGCTCCGACGGCCTGAAACGATGGCGTCGTAGCAAACAGGTATTCAATGGTTTGGCTATAGTTCATATCAATCTACCAAATGGTTTCTACGACGTATGCGATAGGCCGTAAAGTACATCACGGCAAGGAACGTTACAAGCAATGCCATACGTCCTACCCAGTCGCCATAGAGAACATACATAGTACTGCGCGTCGAGCGCTCAACATCCTGCACCAATACGCCTCGTTCGTCCCACTCAAGGCGCTGATCGACATCACCTCGCGAGGTGATAAATCCCGAAATTCCGGTATTGGCACTACGTGCCACCGCACGGCGGGTTTCGATGGCTCGGAGGCGACAGAAGTCGAATAGACGACGGTGTCCGGGGGTGTTGCCCCACCAGCCATCGTTCGACATAACCAGCATAACCTCGGCACCTTCCCTAACGAAGCGGGCAAACCACTCGCCATAGAGTCCCTCGTAGCATATGGCAGGGCCAGCCTTAAGGCCATTCTTCTCGAATACGGTGGCCTTGTCGTTACGCCCCAACTGTCCCGATATGCCGCCCAAGTCGATGAACGAATTAAAGAATAGCGGCATAGCCTCGACACCGATTACAAGACGCATCTTATGGTGGAGGTAGTCCTTATCGCTACCAATGGCCAGAGCCGAGTTATAGACATCGTAGTACATACCCCACGACTCGCGCGCCGTAGGTGTGGGCTTATAGTCGGTATCATAGCTCTTTACCGAGGTAGCACCTATGGTCATCATAGCCGAGGGGTGACTATCACCCACCAGCACACTGAAACGTAGCAACTCCTCGTTCGCTGTAATGGGCTCGTCCTCATCGTAGGTCGAGGGGAGAGCCGTCTCGGGTATAACTATAATCTGCGCATCGGAGGGGGTCTGCGAAATCAGATCCACCAAGTTGTCGAACTGCTTCTGCGAAGTGTTATTGAACTTTTCGTCATAACAATCAACGTTAGGTTGGATAACCGCCACCTTTGCTCGTTCGGTATTAGGGCTATAGGTGAAATAGATGCAGAGCGATGCCACCAAAGGCAGAATAATTACAGCCAGGGCTCTGATGCGAGAGGCCAAGGAGCGCTGCAGCAGGGCTTCGTACACCACTATATTACTGAGCATCACCCACATAGAGCCACCCATAACGCCTGTATATTCGTACCACTGCACAGCCCACACATCGCCCGAGAAACCATTACCCAGCGTAAGCCACGGGAAGGAGATAACCTCGGTGTAGGTGTAGAGATACTCGGCTGCCACCCACGCTGCCACCAGCACCGTGTAGGCGACACTCTTAGGGGCACGCTTCGACACATAGTGGAAGAGCATAAAGGCCAGCATATTCCACATCGTCGAGAAGAACGTTGCAGCCAACGGACCCACAGGAGTGGCAATCCATATCCACCACACGGTGGCTGCATTCCAGCCCACGAAGGTGAGAGCTGCCCATCCTGCCATACGCCACCAGTCGCGTGACGATGAGCCAAGCGAAGCACTTATATATAATAAGGGTACCAACGCTACCAAGAGCGTAAGACCGTTACCTCCGAGCCAGCCAAACGAGAGCAGGCCGACGGAGAGGAGTACGCATAATAATCTTTGTCGCATAAATCTTATATTTATTGCAAAGATAACACAAAAAAATTTTATATTGCGATGCAAGATTTCCTCATTCCGGCGTTTAATGTATAGATGAGTGAAGAAATCCCTACTCAAACAAAAGTAAAATTAACTAAAAAAAATAGATTTATGAAGAGTTTCCGACTTACACTTATGATGGCCGTAGCCCTTTTTGCTACATCTTTTATCACATCGTGCGACGTGCACGACGACGACAATCCGGGCGCAATGTTCCCCACCGCCCTTGTTACCGTAAAGCCCGTTGATGCCAACTCATTCTATATGCAGCTCGATGAGAATACAACCCTCAAGCCCGTAAATATGAAGGGCTCGCCCTATGGTAGCGAGGAGGTACGTGCATTGGTATACTACACCGAGGTAAACGAGGATCCCGCACCCTACGACAAGGCTGTACGCCTTACCTGGATGGACGACATTCTGACCAAGCCGACTATAATCAAGGGCGCAACCGAGGAGTTCTATGGCGACGACCCCGTTGAGATCATCGACGACTGGGTGACAATTGTCGAGGATGGCTACCTTACACTTCGCTTCCGCACCATCTCAAGCAACACGGGACAGCCTCACCACGTAAACCTCGTGGCCGAGAATCCCGAGAACCCCTACGAGGTACGTTTCCGCCACGACGCACACGGCGACCACCGTGGTGATATGTACGATGGCTTGGTAGCATTCCGCCTCAACACCTTGCCCGACACCGAGGGCCAGACCGTAAAGCTTACTCTTAAGTGGGACTCATTCTCAGGCGAGAAGACGGCTGAATTTGACTACTGCACCCGTCAGGACAGCCCCTCATCGGGTTCATCGGCAGCCGTACGCCCCACACTCAAGCTTAAGTAAGAGATTCGAAACTGCCCTCTCACGATATGACACACCACGCGACAGAGGCCGAACTCATAACCCGCATCAAAGAGGGCGAGAGCACGGCTATGAAGGAACTCTACGACCGTCACATAGGTTATCTGACGGCCGTAGCGTCGCGTTATGTGGATGACACATTGCTACGCGATGTGTTGCAGGAGGGATTTGTGAAGATATTCTCCTCGATATCGCGATTTGAGAGCCGAGGCGAAGGTGCGCTACGAGGGTGGATGGTACGCATTGTGGTGAACGTAGCCCTCGACCACCTAAAGCAGAAAGTAAAGAGCATACCGCTGGAGTCCCTGCCCGACATTAGAGAAGAGGAGGAGGACCCGCCAACGGATAACATAGCCATCGAGCAGATACACGCTCTGATACGACAACTGCCCACAGGATACCGCACCATATTCAACCTATATGTATTCGAGCGACTGGGGCATCGCGAGATAGCCGAGCGGTTAGGAATCACCGAGAGCACATCGGCCTCGCAACTACACCGTGCCAAAGCCCTGCTGGCACGTATGATTAAGGAGTATAACTCGCAAAAAACGACAACACTATGAGTAAAGATTGGAGTGAAGAGCTACGCCAACGTATGGAGCAGTACGAGATGGAGGCTCCCAAGGCTCTTTTTGACGACATAATGAGCGCTATGCCCGCGACGCAGACCCCTGCACCGCAGGCTCGCATCGTACCGTTATGGGTGCGACGCACAGCAGTAGCCGCCGTGGTAGCTGTTGCCGTTGCCGCGGGATATATACTGCTCGATGTTGAGGAGCCAACCGTAGGTGAGGCTATGCTCGCCCTCAACACACCCTCAATGGTAGAGTCACAACCCGAGCCAGAGGCCGACAAGGTAACACCTGCAGAGGTCGCAGAGCCTGCACCCGCAGCGAAACATATAGCAACCACCCTGCCCGTAATGGCCGACGCTCCTACGGCTACAATCGACGACACCCCACGAACTACCTCGCTTGAGCAAAGCGCAACCACTGTGGAGGAGAGACCATCGGCACCACAAAAGACTGAGACACCGCAAAAGGCTACAACTCAGCAAAATAGCGTAGCTCGTCAGCGCACCGCAGAGCCTACGTCAAGAAGCATATTTCAGGCAACGCCCACCAAGCGTCGCAGCACTCGAGGCCTTATGGCCAGTCTGCAGGCATCGGGCCTACCCATAGGTCAGAGCAACCATAGTTCGCAGTCGGTGTTTGTAGTAAACTCGGTGCTTCAGGGTGTAAAAGCCAACTATTCGCAAGGTTCGACCGACTTTGTGACCTATGATAACGAACATACAATCACTACCGACCGCCATCACCACCTGCCCGTGAGAGTGGGAGCCCTGCTGCGTTTCAACATCACCGACAGATGGGCCATCGAGAGTGGTGTGACCTACACAAAACTCACATCCGAGACCACCATTGGCGACAAGGCCAACTACTTCGACGAGCGCACCTCGTTGCACTACCTGGGCATACCGCTCAACGCAGTGTACAATATATGGCAGTCGAACCGTTTCACATTCTATGTATCGGGTGGAGGAATGGTCGAGAAGAGCATCGCCGGCTCGTCGCGCACAAACTACTTCCTCGATGGTGAGAAGGCTGATTCGCAACGTAGCGACGTAAAGGTAAAGGAGTTGCAGTGGTCGATAAATGCAGCCGCAGGTGCGCAGTTCAACCTATGGCCTACGGTAGCCATATATGCCGAGCCGAGCGTTGGTTATCGCTTCGCCAATGGCACAAAAATAGAGACGCTCTACAATGAGCGTCCCTTAGACTTTAGTTTGAATATCGGATTACGATTTACTCTTCGATAGCCTCATCAAGGGCCTCTGCCGACAGGTAGTCGATAAAGAGACGCCCCGAGAGGTGATCCACTTCGTGCTGGAAGATAACGGCTGTGAAGCCCTCGATGCGCTCGGTGTGCTCGACGAACTCCTCGTCACGATAACGAAGCACTATCTCTTGCCAGCGACTCACATTGCCATAGAGTTCGGGCACCGATAGGCATCCCTCGCCACCATCGGCCCGCTCGCCCACGTGCTCAATAATTTCGGGGTTGATGAAGAACTCAAACGGCTCACCCTCCTTATCGAAGCGCTGCACAGCGACAACATTTCTATGGATACCCACCTGCGGAGCAGCTATGCCTACACCCGTAGCCTCGGGGTCCTGCACCGTGAGCAACATACGCTCACGCAAAAGAGTCCACTCCTCGGTCTGCAACATCGACTCGCTGACGGGTAACGACTCCTCGCGCAGGAACAACGAGTCGGCCTCGTTGTCAATACTCAGCACACGCATTATGCCCTCGCCCTGGCAAATCACTTCACGCTCAGCCGAGGTAAAACTCTCGCCACAGCCCATCATAGCCAAAGAGGTCGCCATCATTATGAGCAATCGTTTCATCGTTAGATACGCTCCTTAATATCGTCGGGCAAGACAGGCATTGCTCCGGCCTGTGTGCAGACGTATGCCGCTGCCTCAACAGCCAACATATGCGCCCAGCGCACCTCCAAGCCACCCAACATACCGGCAACGAAGATTGCAGTGAAGGCGTCGCCAGCACCTACCGTATCGACCACCTCAACTGAGGGAGTGGGCAGGCACGATGCATTCTCGTCATCGCAATATACGAAGCTACCCTCGGTGCCGCAAGTCACGATAAACATCTCAAGCTTATACTGCTCGATAAAGTCGCGAGCCACCAGATGCTGGTCGGTGAACTCTACACCCAACACACGGCAAATCTCAACGAGCTCCTCGCTATTTACCTTCACAACATCGCTCACGCGCATCGATGACTCGATAACCTCCTTCGAGTAGTAGTTGCCACGCAGGTTCATATCGCACACCTTAACACCCTCCTCGGGCATAGCGGCAAGATAAGCCTCGATGGTCTTGCGCGACTGCTCGCCTCGCTGTGCCAATGTGCCGAAGCAAACCGTAGCGGTGCGCTTAGCCAGCGCCTCCACCTCGGGAGTGAAGGGGATATTATCCCACGCCACATTCTCGCGGATGGTGTACTGAGGAACACCCTCGCCATCGAGCTCAACGTCGACGGTACCTGTGGGCTGCTCCACAACAGGAAGCAGAACATTAAGACCTGCCACTGAGAGCGTGTCACGAATCTGCTCACCCAATTCGTCACGACCTACGGCACTGACCAGATATGTAGGGAAGCCGCACTGCGAAATGTGATATGCGAAATTGGCGGGTGCGCCACCTATTTTTTTGCCGTCGGGGAGCATATCCCAAAGAACCTCGCCCAGGCCGACAATAACCATTTGATTTGTTGATTCCATCGAAAAATCTCTATTTTTTGTTACTTTACTTATCTATAAAAAGTTATTACTCTCATTTTATGAGTACAAATATAGAAAAGTGTTTTGTTAATCGCAAAAATAAATTTTGTTCTCGCCGTGCGTTGTAGTATATTTGCAAAAAGAAAAGAGCGAAAGTGAGACAGCAAAAAGAGATTATCTACGAGCAGTTTGACTCCTTGCAGGCACTACCCACAGAGGATAGAGCCCTTGTCGAGGCGGCTACCGAGGCCACCCTTCGAGCCTACGCTCCCTACTCACATTTTAGGGTAGGTGCGGCGGCACGACTGCTTAGCGGCGAGATCATCACGGCCGCGAACTGCGAGAGCGAGGTGTTCCCCTCGGGTATGTGTGCCGAACGGTCACTGCTCCACTACTACGCTACGAACTACGCCACAGACCCCATCGAGGCCCTTGCCATTGCCTCCGACCCCTCGGAGAGGGAGTGCTACCCCTGCGGAGCGTGTCGGCAGGTGATACTGGATGCGGAGCGGCGTCAGCAGAGTCCCATACGCATCATTATGGCGGGAGGCGGAACAGCCACAACGGTGGAGAGTGCCGAGAGTCTGTTACCGTTTACTTTTATGTTATAAGGCAAAGTATACTAATAATTGTACTACTGTCAATATGTCTATATAATGTGTTAAAATACAAATTAATAACTTCAAAAAGCATTAAATAATTCGGTAAAACAATAAAAAACTAATAAGATGAGATGTGCATATTATCTAAGCGATTACATATCTAATGTTTTAGAAGCTCTTTCTGATAAATACCCAAATAAAGTAGTAAATCCAAGACTTATATCTTGTTTTGTAGTAAAAGAGAGAAATGGGAAAATGTATTATTATCCAGTAACAAGCATTAAAACTATTGAGAAACAAGTAGATGGATATAGTTATTCGAATACATATGCAGAAATCAATATCAATACATATATGTACTGTCAAAATCCAATAGGCATTAAAACAGATATTACGGGAGCGGAATTACTGCATTTAGAAGAAATGGAAGAAGAAAAAATAGAAAGTTGTCATTGGTTATGTCCTCAATTAAACAAAAGCCTTCACCCTATTTATCCAAAGAGTGCGGAATCTGAAATTAGTACGATTATATCTGAAGGAATCTTATTATTTAGGATATAATATTATATACAACCAAGTTTATGATACACCCAAAAGATATACTTTACGAAGACAACCACATTATCGTGGTGAATAAACGCTGTGGCGATTTGGTGCAGCCCGACCGCGAAACGGAGGAGGCGCTGGAGAACGATATTAAATTGATGATTAAGGTGCGCGACCACAAGCCCGGCGATGTTTTTCTTGGCGTGGTGCATCGCATCGACCGCCCCGTGAGTGGTGCTGTGGTATTTGCCAAGACATCGAAGGCCCTAACACGCCTGAACGAGATGATCCGCTCGGGTGAGATTCGCAAGACCTACTGGGCCATTGTCGAGGCACGCCCCGCGCAGGAGGAGGGTTCGCTTACACACTACATCGTGCGCGACGGCCGCACAAACCGTTCACGCGCCTACGACAAGCCCAAGGCCGATGGCAAGAAGGCTATGCTCAACTACCGCGTGCTGGGTTGCTCGGCACGCTACACACTGGTGGAGGTGGAGCTACTCACAGGTCGTCATCATCAGATTCGCGCCCAGCTCTCGAAGATTGGTTGCCCCATCAAGGGCGATTTGAAGTATGGAGCCAAGCGTTCTAATCCCGATGGTGGCATATCGTTGCACTCACGCCGTGTGGAGTTCCTGCACCCCGTACGCAAGGAGCAGGTGAGCATCACGGCCTCGGCACCGAAGGATAATTTGTGGGAGTTTTTCGAGAGTATGTAGCTATGAGATTGTTGATTCAACGCGTAACTGAGGCATCGGTAACGATCGAGGGCCGTGTACACTCCCAGATAGGCAAGGGACTGATGGTGCTGGTTGGCATCGAAGAGGCCGACACACAGGAGGATATCGATTGGCTGACAGGCAAGTTGCTTCGCCTGCGCATCTTCGACGATGAGGCGGGAGTGATGAATCTCGACGTGCAGCAAATCGAAGGCGAGGTGATGGTGGTGAGTCAGTTCACCCTGCACGCCTCGACAAAGAAGGGCAACCGCCCCTCATACTTCCGCGCCGCTGGCGAGGCTATCTCACGTCCGATGTACGAGAAGTTTGTGCAGTCGGTTGAGCAGGCACTGGGTAAGAAAGTCGCAACGGGCGAGTTTGGAGCCGATATGAAGGTCGCGCTTGTGAACGACGGCCCCGTAACGATATGGATTGATTCACGCAACAAGGAGTAACAATGAGAAGAAGAACAAAGAGGCTAAGCAGTCGGCGAGCCATCATCTACGCCATTGTTATTGCGATTATGCTCGTCGTAAACTATCTGCGCGAGAACTCTCCCGCTGAAGCCATAAGCATAGAGCCATCGGCCACCGCCCAGCAGAGTGCACCCATAGCCCAGAGCGCAGAGAGCACCGAGAACAAAGAGGCTAACAGCCCCAAAGAGGTATCCGCACCAGCAAAGTCGCAATACCTGGGCTGGGCCGAGCTACCCGAGGCCGAAGCGAGCGATGAGCAGTACATAACGAGCCATATGTGCGACGAGCAGATGCGTAACTACACCGTATGCTACAGCAGTCGCCACCACTCGCCACTATGGGTGGCATATCCCCTGCACCGCGCCTACGAGGGTGAGGTGAAGCGAGTGGACAACTACGACTACGACCCTACACTGCCCATCGACATACAGATAAGGCTCAACCGCTCGTATGGCGAATATACTCGAGGACACATACTCGGCTCGGCCGAGCGTAACGCCTCACGCGAGATGAACAACCAGACATTCTATGTGACCAACATTGCTCCGCAGATTCAGCAGGGATTCAACTCGGCAAGTGGAGCGTGGAACCATCTGGAGCGTTTTGTCGACAAGCAGGTGTGTGCCGACACACTCTATGTAGTTACGGGTGCAATATACGACAGCTTCACCGACAGCGACGGTACCGTAATCGAGCCCCGCACGACAACCAACAAGAACGACCAGAAGCAGGTGGGTGTGCCCACAGCATTCTACAAGGCTCTGCTACGCACCAAGGCTGGCAACAGCGGTCGCAGAGTCGGTGAATGCAAGAGTGGAGAGTTAAAGTGCGCAGCCTTTATCGTAGGCCACCGCTCGGCATCGGGACGCAAGCCTTCGACCAAGGAGTTGATTTCGATTGACGAGCTGGAGCGCCTAACGGGTGTGGACTTTTTCAAGAATGTACCCAATGCCCCCGAGAGCGAGGCAGTGACTTCAGATTGGGGACTGTAGGGAGATGAAAGAGCAAAGAGAGAAAGCTCCTGCAATTTTGAATTTTGAATTATAAATTTTGAATTTACCAATATGGATATAGCACAAGCAAAACGAAAGGAGAACATAGCCGAGTACATACTCTACCTATGGCAGTTGGAGGATTTGCTCCGAGCACTGCAGTTCAGCCCCGAGGCCATCTACTCGCAGCTCGTGGCACCTCGACAGGTGGAGGAGGAGCAGAAGCATCTGTTCCTGCTATGGTATATGGATATAGTAAACCTGCTACGCAAGGAGGGCAAGGAGGAGAGTGGTCATCTCGAGCACACGTTGCACCTTATTGGCGATATGCACAACCTGCATCTGCAACTGATGCACAACCCCATTGGCGAGCACTACCGCAAGACCTTCTCAACGCTGGCTCCGCAGCTGCCACACCTGCGCGAGATGGTAAAGAAGGAGGATATATCGGACACCGAACTCGCTTTCCGCGCACTCTACGCCGCTATGCTCTATCGCATCAAGGGCGACGTGAAGCGTGCCGAGGCCATTAAGGATACCATCGAACTGGTGTCGCCCGTGGTGGCCGAACTGGCCGCTATGTACGGCAAGGTGGAGCGTGGCGAGGTGGATCTTTTTAAGGATATGTAGGCCCAAAACCACTCCCCAAAGATAAAAAAAGGGCTTGCCGAGCCTGACAAAAAGGCAAAAAGGGGCGCAAAAGAGCATTTTTGTTCGTAAATATTTTGATAAATCGAAAAAAAGGTCTTACCTTTGCCCCTCGCAAAGACTATGTTAGTTATGTAGTTGGCGCGAATATGTGAAACAAACACAAAAAACGATATCGTTATGGCAATGAAAAGAACTTACCAGCCTTCTCGTCGCAAGAGAATCAACAAGCACGGATTCCGTCAGAGAATGGCTACTGCTAATGGCCGCAAGGTGTTGGCAGCGCGTCGTGCAAAGGGACGCAAGAAGTTGACCGTATCAGATGAGTCAACATTCAAGTATGCTTAATTTTCTGATTAAGTCAGAAAAATAAGAGGGGAACGGACGCGTTCCCCTCTTGTTTTTTTACCCCCCCCCGAAATCCCCTCCTTGGAGGGGACTTCGGTCGCTACGCTCCGTGGTGCAGAGTGCAACGCATACAAATATGGACGCGTTGCACTCTTGTTTTTTGTAGAAAAGTCGTAAATTTGTACCACCTTCGGCCATTAGGCGAAGACTACAACCATAAATTATACCTCTATGAGAAAGTTAAAGTTATTGGCCACAATGCTTTTTGCGGTAGTGGCGACAAGCGTCTATGCACAATCAGAGACGGTGACAATCGATGGCGACCACGGCAAGTTGCAGGGCGTTATCCTCAAGCCCGAGCTCAAGGCGGGAGAGCGTTGCCCGATGGTATTGCTCTGCCACGGTTTTATGGGCAACAAGGAGGGTGCGCTCGAGAAGCAGATTGCCGAGCTACTCCGACAGCAGGGCATCGCCTCAATACGTTTCGACTTCAACGGCCACGGCCAGAGTGAGGGTCGTTTTCAGGATATGACCGTGCCCAACGAGATTGTAGATGCAAAAAAGGTGATTGAGTACGTTAGCAACCTGCCATACGTCGATGGCATCGCCATCACGGGTCACTCGCAGGGTGGTGTTGTGGCAGCTATGACAGCAGGTGACCTGGGCGCAAAGAAGATTAAGGCGGTTGTTCTGCTGGCGCCTGCGGCCGTACTGCGTGACGACGCCATTCGTGGTAGCACGATGGGTGCGACCTACGATCCCTTCAATCCGGGCGAGGGCGTGGAACTCTTCCGAGGCCGGACACTCGGCGCAGAGTATATCCGCACAGCCTTCTCACTACCTATCTATGAGACTGCGGCCAAGTATCAGGGCCCTGCACTCATCATTCACGGCACGGGCGACCGCGTAGTACCCTACACCTACGGCGAGCGTTTCCACCAGACGTGGCCCAAGAGTGAATTGGTGATTATCGACAGAGCCGACCACGGCTTCTCGAAGGAGATTGAGCAGGTGGCAAGCAAGAGCGCAGAGTTTTTGGGCAAAGCGCTGCTCTCTAGCAAATAACATACCTACAACAGATATGAGGCGGAGGAGTTTTCCTCCGCTTTTTTTATCGCATTCAATGCCACGGTTGGGCACAATTTATGCTCTGCAAGGGGTATGAAACTAATAAGAATACCCTTCATCATCGCCTTCATAGTAGCCTCTATGGCTCTGGGAATGGCCTACGTAAGCGGCATACGACGCGATGCCGAGCCAACCGATTACCTCTGGTACGACGCTCTGCAGGAGCTCAACGAGTTGGGGCGTGCCAAGTATCGGCAGAGTCGGCGCTACAACGACTATGCTCACCGAGCCGAACTCGACTCCCTGCCTTCGCAGGCGGCGCTCTTCCGTGCTCTCTCCTTTGCCGACAACGTGCAGTGCGAGAACTGCCGCAAGGCCATAGAGTCATTGGGTGGCAGGTTTCATATCCCCGTGGTGGCGACCACGTCGCTGCACGACATACCAACACATCTCAACCTCGCACTCGAGGAGAAGCACTCGCTCCACGACCAGCTCACCGTGCAGTGTCTGCATCGCGCCATTGGCGACGGCAACCGCTACATAGCACGCATCATAACGTGGTGCGACGCCAGCGACATAGCGCAGATAGCAATCCTGCGCAGCACGCTAGAGACCTTCACTTCGCAAAGAGAAAAGAGCATTCCGCCCTACCGAGTATGCCCGACGTGTGGCGCCATATCCAACGCCGAGCTCTTCACCGACTACTGTCCGCTATGTATGACAGCCGTGGAGGAGTTCAGAACATTCGAATAATCCGAGGTGCGCACCTCAACCATATAAAGACAAAGAGTCCGCCCGACATATCAGTCGAGCGGACTCAAGTCATTGCAAATACTATAAGCCGAGTTCTGTACCTCCTCAGAGGCCTCTATCATTTATCTACGACTGCGGTCACCCGCAGCCTCTAGCAACCTACCCCCCGACATTGGACGAGCAACCCTTAATTGTCGGTATACACGGTCTTGCAACCCGCAAGGCGTACGGCCGGCGAACATTGCTGCCGCCGCGGTGGGCTCTTACCCCACCTTTTCACCCTTACCTACCCGAAGGCAGGCGGTCATTCTCTGTTACGCTACTACACCCTTACGAACGTCGAGCCGTTAACTCGTGCGGCGCTCTGTGTTGCTCGGACTTTCCTCTCCCCTTGCGGGCAGCGATAGAGCGTACTTGCAATTATACTCCAAAATTGTATAACGGAGGCTATTTCAAGGCTTAAGTTCCTTTTCACCGCTCCGTTCGGCATAGCCTACAAGCAGTCTCTGCTCTCACTTAATCGCGGCGGTGCGTAGTCCGAGAAACCGCAGTTTGCTTGGCGCAAATGAGGTTTTCGAGGACAAGCGTAACGACAAAACAACCCAATTAGACAATTTTTATTTAACTACAGGTTTAATATCCTTAATACGCAACTGCGTAGTTACCGTTCCTCGGTAGTGGTTCTCCACAATCTGGTAGCACACATCGATGGGACGACCCGAGCGTACCCACTCGTAGTGCGTGGGCTGCTGGAAGGCGATGGTCTGAATCGAGGTGTTAGGCTTCTGCTTCTGCACCAAGTCCATACGCAAATGCTCCATATCGGCTCCCACCAACTTAGCCTCGCCGTGCGAGCTGGCGCTATAGGTGGCAAACACAGGCGCTGTGTTACCCGGCCCGAAGGGCTGGAAGCTGTTGAGCTGGCGGTGGAACGCGGGCGTGATGTCCGAGAAGAGCAACTCGCTATCGATATCGACCTGCGGAACAAGTATCTGCGGATCGATATTCTTCTCAACATAGGTGTTGAAACGCTCCTTGAACGCCTCCACATTCTCGGGCTTCATAGTAAGACCTGCAGCGTACATATGTCCACCGAAGTTCTCGAGCAAGTCCGAGCACGACTCAACGGCCTGATACAAATCGAAGCCTGGCACCGAACGTGCCGAACCCGTAACGAAACCATTGCTCATAGTGAGCACCACCGTAGGACGGTAGTAGGTCTCGATAAGGCGCGAGGCAACGATACCCACGATACCCTTCATCCACTTGGGATTGTAGATAACCGTACACTTACGGTTCTTCAGGTGGGGGTTCGACTCGATGTAGTCGTGAGCCTCCTGCGTAACGCTGCGGTCGATGTGCTTGCGATCCTGATTGTACGAGTCGATAACGTCGCAGAACTCGCGAGCCTGCTTCTCGTTACCCTCGACCAGAAGCTCCACAGCGGCAAAGCCACCACTCGGAGCGGCATTCTCGTCGTTCTCGTCCATACGCATACGACCTGCGGCATTGATACGCGGACCAATCTTAAATACAATGTCGTCGATAGTGATGGTTTGACGGTCGAGACCGCAAATCTTGATTATCGACCCAAGGCCCGACGAGGGCATACGGTTCAATCGCTCCAGACCATAGTAGGCCAAGATGCGGTTCTCGCCCGTAAGCGGCACGATGTCGGACGCAATACTTACCACGAGCAGATCAAGCAGATGCTCGATATCCTTGAACGGAATACCGTGTCTCTGCGCATAGGCCTGCACGAGTTTGAATCCTACGCCACAACCCGACAACTCGTTGAATGGATAGTTGCAGTCGTTGCGTTTAGGATCCAGCACAGCCACAGCCGCGGGAATCTCGTCGGCTGGGAGATGGTGATCGCAGATGATGAAATCAACACCCTTCTGCTTCGCATAAACAACCTTTTCTACGGCTTTGATACCGCAATCCAGAGCAATGGCCAACGTAACACCCTTGCGGGCGGCGAAGTCAATACCCTTGACCGATATGCCGTAACCGTCGTTATAACGATCGGGGATGTAGAAAACAAGGTTCTTATGACCTATCTGCTTCAAAAACTTATAAACCAGAGCCACGGCCGTTGTACCGTCCACGTCGTAGTCGCCATAAACCATAATCATCTCGTTGTTTGCGACGGCGCGCTCGATACGCTCGACTGCGCGATCCATATCCTTCATCAGGAACGGGTCGTGCAGGTCCGAGAGCTGCGGGTTAAAGAATTTGTTAGCCTTTTCTACGGTGTCTATGCCTCGTTGCACAAGTAGGTTTGTGAGAACCGGTGACATTCTAAGGTGAGTAGCCAAACGCTCCACCACCTGTTGATCGCCACGGGCACGCACTACCCATCGCTTCTCTATAGGCATAACTTACAATTTTATTATTTATATATTTCAATTTTTAATTTTTCGCTTAAATGTTTAACAACCTGCATCTTAACCTGCTCGAAGTCCACCTCGTGGCCCAACTCGCGCTCGAGGCTCGTAACACCCCTATCCACAAATCCGCAGGGGTTGATATGGTTAAAATACTTCAAATCTGTAGCCACATTAAGGGCAAAGCCGTGCATAGTAACATATCGGCTCGACTTAACGCCAATGGCACAAATTTTTCTTGCTCGCGAAGTGTCGCCATCGATCCATACGCCCGAGGCGCCGGCCACACGACCAGCCTCGATGCCCCACTCTCGGCACACGCCGATGATGGCCTCCTCGATGGAGTCGATATACTCTCTCAGGCCGATGCCCAACTGCTCCAAATCGAGGATGGGGTAACCCACTATCTGACCCGGGCCGTGAAAGGTCACGTCGCCACCTCGGTCGATGTGGAAAAATTCGGCTCCGATAGAGCGCAAATAGGCCTCCGAGACGAGCATATTCTCGTCCTTACCGCTTTTGCCTAATGTGTAAACAGGATTATGTTCTACAAGAAGAAGCCAACCGGCTTCGTGCCCCAAAAGATTGTCGGCAACCTCGCCCGTGCGTTTTGCATCGAGCACACAATCGAACAACGAACGCTGTAAATCCCAGCACTCGGAGTAGCCCATACGGCCTAAATCTTTGTACAATACCCCCTTCATTTAGCCAAAAGCTTTGCGCCGAAGAGGATCGGTTGAAGCCTCGGACAAGTTACAATTGTGGCTAACTGCACTTATCCAAATCTCCTCCCCTCCTACTGCTCGGCAACTTTACGCTTTACGCTCTCCAATGCTGCATCAGCTAGGTATGACGAGCGCACCATAGGTGCACTTGCACAATAACTGAAGCCCATCTCAAGAGCCTGAAGTCGGTACCATTCGAATTTCTCAGGAGTGATATACGCCGCAACGGGATAATGCTCCAGAGAGGGTCGAAGATACTGACCAAGCGTTACAATCTCGACACCTACATCGCGTAGGTCTCTAAGTGTCTGCAATACTTCATCATCGCTCTCGCCAAGTCCGACCATCAG
>JAGBUB010000031.1 GCA_017631035.1 Alistipes sp. | reverse complement strand
TGCCGCGCATCTTGTCCGCCGCCTTCCAAATCTGATCTTCAAAACCGATATCTGCTGTATTGAGTTTAGCCATAGTAGTCGAAATTTATAATAAAGGTAGTAAAAATTTCGATTATATCATCGTTTTTTTACTATTTCGTGGCGGGAGCAGATAGTTTGGGGTTTGGCAGTATGCGCCGCATTGTGAAACGCCTACTCAAAAAAATACAAATATCCACCAGAGGGACAGTAAGCCGCACTCGAAACTATTATGACTCAATGCGAGATGTGGAGTCAAAAATGGGTTATCTCTCAAATTATTAGTAAATCTCACTCTTTGAATCAGAATAATTCGTATATTTGTTACAAATTTCGGGTTATTGTGTTTATAGGAAACCAGCATAAACCCTTAACGAAGACGTATCAATAAGGCAGATTGGTATCCTACGGGTGGTAATAAAGCCCAAATTATCCCATACGCCATTGCTAAGCTAATGAGCATGCTACCGAAGAACATGGATCTGGACTGGAAGCTGATTTGGCAGAAACAGGAGATGTATCCGGTCTTGGAGAGAGAACTTATGCGCATAGCTCATAGTGTCCACAACTTCTTCGAGAAAGAGGCACAAGGAGGACTTGTTCGTAGTATGGCTCGTAAGGCAGACACGTGGAGCAAGTGTAAGAGCTTGGATTGGTCATTGTCTGATGAGTTTATATCTACCCTTGTTTCAACGAGTGAAATGAAGCAAGAAGAGGCGGCGGCAAAGCGTGAACGCAAATTTAACGGCAACATTGATGCGTCTGTTGAGATCTTTAGTCTTGGTGCCGACTATTGGCAGAAGGTATATAACGATCTTTCAAAGGAGAAAATCATCTCGTATGGAGACGTCGCATTTATCGGTAGTATAGCAGACTATATCCGCAAAGCATCATTACCAAGTGCTGCGCAATGCAAACGCCTTTTAAAGATCATCGAGAAGGCCGAAGACAAAGGATATATTATGCCGTAAACTAACGTCACAAATGTTTATAAAACATGAAGCATCTAACCACATTTAAAAACGCATTTGCCCAAGTAGATGAAATCTTTGAATTTAAGAAAGGTTTTTCATTGCCCATATATAGGATTTCCTCTTATCATACACTTGTACAGTTTATTGGCTATGCTAAGTATCTTAATAGAAATATAGGCAATGTATATCTTAGAGGTCAACATAAAATGTATAGTTCACTAATACCTTCTATTTTTCGTAATATTTCTAAATCTGGTGGATTCTCAAATAGGAATAAGCATATTGGTCAGTTTGTGACACAATGTGCAAAAAAAATGAAGTTTATTGCAGACCTAGATGATATTGTCAGAGAACCAGTATTGCAGCATTATGGAATAGGTACAAGATGGATAGACTTAGTCGACAATGTTTGGGTAGCATTATGGTTTGGTATACACGAATGGCATACGCAAATTTACGCAAGAGAATACAAAAATGTAGTTCCAAGAAAAGGTGGACCTGATGAATATATGTATTTGCTGTTAGTTTGTTCGGATGGAATAAATGAGGATAATCATATTCCAGGTCTTTATAAAGGAGACAAAACGTATACAGTTGATCTCAGAAAAGCTGCTCCATCTATATTTTTACGTCCACATGCTCAACATGCACTATTAATGAGATCAAGACGTTTAGAAACCGTTGAAGATAGTGATTTGGCTGACCGTATAGTGGGTATAGTAAAAATAAGCGTAGATGATTGTGTAGAGTGGATTGGCACGAATGGATTAACATCTGCTAGATGTTTATTCCCACCTGCAAATTTTGATCACGGGTATGGTGTCCTATTAGAACAAACCCCTCATGAGGCAAATTTTGTTCGTGATTATGGATCAATATATACAATAACTTATTAAGTCACTTCAGCGAAATCCTGTTTGCGGATTCGCGTTTTTTTGGAGTTGACGAGGTCGGCGTAGATTTGGGTGGTTTTGACGCTCTTGAGAGTGAGCATCTTGGAGACCGTATAGATGTCCGTGCCGAGTGCGATTTGGAGCGTGGCAAAGGGGTGGTGTTGTAGTGTAAAATCTACCTAAAATTTCTATAAAAATTTTTGGGGTATTTTTTGAGTAAAAAACCGCGATTTTTGAGGATTTTTGACGGGGTTTGAAATCCGCCTAATTGCTTCAAAATGAACAAAAAATATAAGGAGTTCGACTGAACTCCTTATATTTTTTGTTTCAATCGTGATCCCGGCGGGATTCGAACCCACGACCCACAGCTTAGAAGGCTGTTGCTCTATCCAACTGAGCTACGGGACCATCACATATAAGCCCACTAAAGGCTTTTGCGTCGCAAAAATAAATCTTTTATTTCTTTTATCCAAAAAAAGCGGCATATTACTCCAATTTTCCTCATCGTAGTGCCCCTATTTTACAGATGTGGCATATAATCCTCAACTCCATAACCTATTCTACAACACTATAGAGCCTACCCACAACTAAAAAAAAGAGTTCAGCCAATTGGCCGAACTCTTTTATCATATCGAGCAATCGCAGATTGCTGAATGTACTATTGATTAAAAATACTGACCGCGCAAGTCCTCAATGTTACCCATATTCTGGAATGCGATTGAAGCAAGCTGATAAGCGTTGTTCTCGAGAGTTGCCTGCTGGCGAACCTGCTCAGCCTCAGGAGTCTGAGTCTCGTTCTTAACGATCTCGTCAACTACGAATACCACTGCATTAGAGTAACCCTTGATAGGAGCTGACAACTGACCTGTGGTAGCAGTAGTTGCAATAGAACCTGACAAGTGGGGCTCCAAAGGCAATGAAGCTACACCGTAGTCGTTCATCTTAACATTGGTGAAAGGAACTACCTCAACACCTGCAGACTTAGCTACCTCGTCAATAGAAGAGCCAGCGAGCTTAGCCTTCAAAACCTCGTACTTCTTATCACGAATCAAGTTCTCACGAATCATATCGCTAACCTCTGCAACGGGGAGATACTCAGAATCGTCGATTACAGTAAGCATAGCAACAACGTAAGTATTACCCAATGTGAAGATCTCAGAGATATCCTGTACGTTAGCACCATAAGCCCAACGAACAACCTCGTGTGAGCTCTCGAGGCCCAAGATTGAACGCTCGCCCTGTGCAATACGAGCATTGCGGAGAGTAACGGCAGCAGCAGTAGCAGCAGCGTTGAACTTATCGAATGAACCCTTGCCGTCTACAGCGAAGATGCTTGCCTGGTTGTGAATATCACGGCGAGTAGCTGAAGATGCCTCAACGGGGATATTGATAGTACCAACCAAAACGTGCTTCTTAGCAGCATCGGTACGAGTAACCTTGATAATTTGAGTAACGCCAGATACGGTAACCTTTACAACCTCACCCTTCTTAGCTGTTGCCAAAGGCTCAGCCAACTCAGGAGTAAGAGCAGAGAAAGGAACAACACCAATCTCACCACCCATCTGTGCAGAAGCAGCATATGAAGAGTGATTGCGAGCAGCCTCAGCAAAATCGGCACCACCCTTAACAGCATTGTAGAGGCTGTCGATCAACTCGGTCTGAGTAGCGTCCAAAACGATGTGGCTCAAGCCGATTGAGTCGGGAGCCATCTTAGTATCGATAGCGCGTGACATTACCCACTCGTTAGACTTCAATACGGGACCATACTGCTCACCATTGAGCAATACCTGCTCCTCCTCTGACAACTGATCAGCGTTAGCATAAGCAGTTGCAACAGTACCCAGATTCTTGCGGATGAATGCGCGTACGTCCTCGGCAGCAGCAAACTCCTCGCCCATAGTCTTAGCCTTGTTCTCGATCTCGAGCATATCGTCTGATGTAGGCTCTACATCGAATACAACGTATGAGATAGAACGATAAGGCGCCTTAGTGTAGAGAGTCTTGTGAGCGTTATAGTAGTTGTTGATCTCAGCGTCGCTAACCTCGATAGTAGAGTTGTCGATGCTGTTGTAGGGAAGAACAACCATACGACCGTTGCGGCTCTCGTTAGATGCAGTTACACCCTGAGCAACCTCCAACTTGTTAGCGAAGGTACCAGCCTTAACCAGACCCATAAACTTCGACATCAAACGCTCAGCTGTAGCCTGCTCGTTCAAATATGACCACATTGTCTGATACTCGGGCATTGAGCTAACCTGTGCCAAGAATGATGTTACAGCCTGCACATCGTAAGCGCCTGTTGTGGGATCAGCAAATGCAGAGTAGAAAGCCTGTGACAAATGCTCACCGCTAATCATTGACATACGCTCCTTCTCAGTTACATCCAAACCAGCCTGCTGGAGATTGGGAGTAAACAAGGTCTTGGTAATGAGTGAACGCCATACTGCAGTAGCCAAAGCGTCAGACTCAGCCTCGGTAGACTCAGCAGCGCCTGTGAAACTCTTCACAGCCTCGTACTCGTTCAAATAATCAGTGTAGCTAATGGTTGTACCATCGATCTCGCCCACCTTGGGGTCGTTGTTACCGAAACCCATCTCGGGGCCGAGTGAAATGATAAATGCCAAAAGCGCAAGAATGATAACAACCGACAGGATGATACCATACTTCGTTCTTAAAGTGTTTAGACTTGCCATAAAAAATTATTGTTATTATTTTATATATCTAAAATTGAGCCACCAAAGATAGTAAATTTATTCTAAATGACCATATTATTAGCCATAATTTTGTTATCGCTTTTTCACGCGGGCCAATTCCACGCGAGTGCGGGTCGAGCGAAGCACCTTGATTTCCAACTCTCCGGCATCGATAATAGTACCCGATGAGGGGATGCCATCGTACAGAGCAATGATATATCCAGCCAGCGTGTCGTATTCGTCACTCTCCTCAATATCAAGGTCATAGCGTTCGTTTAGATACTCCACCTCAAGGCGACACGAGAGCACATACTCGCTTTCGTTCACCTGCTTCTCGATATCGTCGGCCACGTCGTGCTCGTCTTCGATATCGCCGAAAATCTGCTCCAATACATCCTCCATAGATATGATACCGGCCGTACCTCCGAACTCGTCCAACACCACCGCAACACTCGCCTTGCGCTTGATGAAGTGCTGAAGCAACATCTGCAATGGCATAGTCTCGGCTACATATTCGACCTTCATGAGCACCTGCTCTACAGAGGTCGGATTGTTAAACAGACTCTTCGAATTTACATATCCTACTATTGTATCTATCGAGTCACGCCATACAAATATGCGCGAATACTTCGACTCAACAAAGCGTGAAGTAAGCTCCTCGATCGAGATATTGATATCTACCGCCTCAACGTCTACACGCGAAATCATACAATCTCGCACACGCAAATCGGCAAAATCGAGGGCATTTTGGAACAACTTGATCTCATCCTCATCCTCCTGCTGCAACTCTACACTATCGCTATCAACCAGGTCAACCAAGTCCTCACGGTTGAAGGTAGTATCTGCAACACCACCCTTAGGCTTACGGCCACATAGGCGGAGAATTGCGTACGATATACCCGTAGTAAAGATAGCCAATGGGTATAGGAACAAATAGAAGCAATAGAGCAGCGGAGAGAAGGTCTTATAATAGAAATTAGGGTTATTCTTGATAATGGACTTGGGCAAAAACTCTCCACAGAAGAGAATCACAACGGTCGAGGCTATTGTCTCAAAAAGTACCGAGCCCTGCGTTGCCATTGCATCCCACCCTATTGTGGCTGCCACCATACGCAGCATAATCGACATATAGAGCGAGTAGATTACAAGGCATATATTATTACCGACCAAGATAGTGGTAATGTATTGTCCCGAGCGACGTTCGAACAATTGGGCAATAAAATCGAACACAGGACTCTGCTTACGATCTATCTCCTCACGCAAACGATTTTTGCTCAAGAAAGCAATCTCCATTCCAGAGAAGAATGCCGACAAGAGCAACATAACACATATTACTATGAGAGAATTTATCAAATTTGCCGATTCCATATCGTCCGATTAAAGGGTTTCAGGCGCAGTGCGCTCTCTGCTTCTCGCCGGCAAAGCGCGCTCAGAGCGTCGAGTGGGGCGAGAAGTCTGCGTTGTACGACGCGGAACATTTGAGCGAGGATTTTCCTTGGGTTCAACCTTCTCGGTCGAAGGCTCAGCGCTGGCATCGCTACGCTTCTCCAGCTGCTCCTCATTGACATAGGTCACACCCTTTAGCTTGCGGTAGGTCCAATCCTTCATCTGCTCGTCGCTCTCGAAGCCCTCGCAATGGTGTACCTCGTCGCCATCGACAAGTTTCGAATCGACATTCGAATAGACTCTGTGAGTAGCCTGATTCCAGAAGAGCTGAGAAGTGAAGAGTTGACGACCGTCGGAGTTTGTGGCTACGACATCTCCCTTGACTTCCCACAATTTACGATCCTCGTAAAAGATGGCATAGTTAGCCACCAGTGAAGCTGATTCGGCACCCGTATCGCTATCGAAAAGGGTAATCTTTATGCCCTTACGAAACTCGCGATAGGGATCACGCGCCAAACCATATCCCTCCATCATTGGAGTAGTGAAATGATACGACTTGCGCCCATTCTCCGACATAGTGATGGAGAGATTTTCGCTATACTCGGTCATAACGACCTCGGTAGAGCTACTCGGCACCACTTTGGGAGCTTTCTCACAAGAGAATAGCAAGATAGCACTCCCAACAAGTGGGAGTGCTACCGCTAAATATCGTCTGAGCGAACGTATCAACATCGCACAAAATTATCTGTAACGAACAGTTGTGCTAATACCGCTAGCGTAACCCTTAGTGATGGTGTAGCGAGCGCCAGCAGTAACCTCGTTGAAGAAGCACTCCTCCTTAGTGGGGAATGAACCGCGATATGCAGATGCCATCTTCTTAGCAGCCTCCTGAATTGCGGGCTCTGCGCCGAGCAACTCAACAGCCTGGTTCATAGCATCGTAAGCAGCCCAGTAGCCAGCCTGTGCAGTGAAGTCACCACTTGCAGTAGCAGCATAGCACTGACCCATAATGTAGGGAGCGTAACCGTTCTCGGGCTCGAGAGACTTAATCTCCTTAGCAGCGTTCATAGCGTTAGCGTGGTCGCCAGTCTGGATGCTGATAAGACCGATACGAACATACAACTTAGCGCGCTCAGCGTTGTCGCTCTCAGCAGCCAAAGCCTCGTTCAAATACTTCATAGCCTTATCGAACTCGCTACGACCCTGGAAGCCCTGTGCAAGGAACAATGCAGTCTCAGAAGAGGGCTTGATAGAGTAGAACTTCTCAGCTGTGTTGAAGAAGAAGTCGCTATTACAGTTAGCACGTGACATCAAAGATACAGCCTGACCAAGCAAAGCCTCATCCTCGGGCTTCTCAGCCAACTTCTTTGAGAAGAGTGACTCCAAGTTCTCGCAGCTAGCAGCACCTGATGCACCGAAAGCAGTGTCGAACTGGTTCTTCAACTCAGCAGCAGCACCCTCAGCACCCTCGAACAAGGGAGAGAAACGATCGTACTCTGAGATAACTGAAGTAGCGTCAACCAAGTTATTCTTATAGTCCTCGCAGAGGTTAGAGAAGTAGATAGCTACCAACTCCTGATCAGCCTTACCGTTCTTCTCCTCGGTAGCAGCGATAGCCTCAGTGAAGATCTTGCGAACACCCTCGCGATCCTCGGGCTTGTAGGTGAGGTACTCACGAGCCTTACGATCGAGGATATAAGCCTTACCGTAACGTGAGTGGTTAGCGAAAGCCTGCAAACGTACATCGTAAACAATCATCAAAGAGTCGATGTAAACGTTACGCTGCTCATCGGTCTTAGCAGTATTGATAAGGGTCTTGTACAACTTGATACCATTAGTGTAGATACCCTGAGCACCCTTGGGAGCCTGCTCCAACAACTGCTTCAAGTAACCAGCAGCAGCCTTATACTCCTTGTTGTCAACCGACTCCTTAAGGAACTGGTTAGCGAGCATATTAGACTCACGCTGCTTAGCGTTCTCACCCCATACTGCGTAGCGGGGATCATCGTAGTTCACCTGTGCCATTGCTGAAAAACCCATCACTGCAAAAGCAACTGCCAAAATCAATTTCAAACTTTTCATTGTAATCAAAGGTTTATTAGTATTTAGTTAATTTTTTATGTATTTTTTCTTTTTCACTAACTCTTTCGCTCACTTGCTTCGTTCGTTTTAGTTAAACTTCTGACGAACAAACCATCTATCCTCACCAAAGAGGTTCAGACCCAACGAAAATTTATAATAAGTCTGTCGAATCGTTCCCGCAACCTTGTCGCTAATCATAATAGTATCGCTATCGGGACGTCGCATACCTGCCTCAAAGCCTAAGTTAATCGATGAGCGACCAAACAAACGGATGGGGAATCCCAAACCTGCAGTCACTGCATATTGCTTAACACGTCCGCCACCGAAGGTCTGGTAGTAATCTCCCATACGGGCACCTACTCGGTACGACACTCGATTAAGGTAGTGTGCTACATCAGAGTAGCGAGGTGTCAACTCAAGACCAACCTTCACGGTGTGAGTATCGGTATAAGCTACGCGCACTCCTGTGCCACCACTCTCAACAAAATTAACGTTACGGCCACCCCAGTTCTGATACACATAGTCGGCACCCACGCGAATCTTCAAAGTCTGGTAGAAGAAACCTGCAGACACCTGTTGTGGCAAGCGCAAGGGCAACGCGTTATCCTCCTCCAAGCGAACTACCGATTCGAGAATGTTGTCAACGTAGACATACTTCACCATATCGGGATTCACCGCACCACCAAGGTCGTAGGTAGCTCCGAAGGTAAGAATGCGCTGGTCCTGATAAATCGGATTCCACATAATACCTGCCTGGAACTTGATACGCGACACATCGTAGGTGTCAACGCCTCGGGTCGAGGAGTAAGAACCATCACCTGTTATGTTGGTTACAACAGTATTGTAACTACGATTGATGCTACCCCAGTAATACATTGCTGCAACACCAATGGCTAAGCTACGAACGGGCTTCCAACCCAAACCGGCCTTAACCTCGGTCACATCACCGTCGCCGGTGTACTGATAGTTAACTCGGCCAATGTTACCGATAATATCATCCGACAAGTCGTCGCGGTACATATTGTAACCCACATTGCTGTAGGGTGTAAGGCTAAATCCAAGACCAAGGTTCTTTGCCAGGGGCATCTGGAATGCAATATCGTGGATATTGACCGTGTTGTATGCTGTACGAACCAAGTTGGTCTGGTTTGCTGCAAACTTATCCTGCACATTGCGGAAGTGACCACCCTCAACGCCAAAGTTGAATAGGAAACTCTGCTGCGGAGTAAGAGCATATGCTGCAGGGTTCATCACGTTTACCATATTGTTGCTCCACATAGCTACGCCAATACCTCCCATCGAGCGCTGGATAACATTTCCTTTGGTCGACAACTCGCCCATTCCGTACATCGAATAGGGTGAGTAAGTATTAACACTGCTAGTCAACTGCTGCGCGGCTACGCCCATTGGCATCAGCAATAATATGGCTATAATAGTTCTAAAAAACGTCGTCTTCAATGCTTGCATTGTATTCTAAAATTCTGTTCAATCCGCAAAGTACCAGATTACATTTTGCAAATGTCGCATTTTTAATTCGTTTAACAAAATATTTAGCGTCCCCACCCGTAAAAATTAACGATAATTTTGCATTTGACTGCATAAAATGGCATATATATCCTTCTATTTCGTTCACTATGCCCTGCATTACCCCTTGTTCAATGGCTTCGTGGGTCGAACGTCCGAGCATCGCCTGACTATCGGTAGGCCCGCATTCGGGAAGTCGGTGGGTGTAGTCGTGCAACGCACGAAAACGGGTAGTCATACCTGGCGATATGTTACCTCCGCGGAAGACTCCATCCTCGACAAGGTCGATGGTAATGGCTGTGCCAAAATCCACTATTAGGCAATCCCTGCAACCCATCACCTCAACGGCCGCTACAGCCGCCGCCAAACGGTCGACACCCAGCGTCGAAGGGGTGAGATAATCGTTACCAATGGGTACTGCCGTGAGCGAATTCATCGCCAGCACCTTCAATCCCATTGCTCTGAGCGAAAGAGCAATATCCTCGGTACTCTCGCCTGTAGATGCCACTATGGCTCGCTCGATTGAGGGATAGAGCGTGTGCCACTCACCTGCAAGAGCCTCATTAGACGAGGCATAGGCCTGCGAGAAAAACACCTCATCGCCCTCAACGACAGCGACTTTGATGCGAGTATTTCCAATATCGACCACTAAATTCATCATCGTCAGGGGTTATAAGGTTCTCAATGTTGCAACGGCCTCAGCCACGTTGTTTACTCTTCTAACGGTCATAGCCAGACGATTATTGTGTTGCTTGAGCACAAATCGGTCGGGATGCGCCGTGATGGTACGCAACATATCCATAAATGTGTCGCTCTTATAGTAGGGTGAATTCTGCTCGCCAACGAAGTGTACAATCATCAATCCATTCTTCACCTTCACGCGCTCCATACCCAATCGTACCGCCTCCCAACGCAGGCGAACCACGTTAAGCAGCTCGCGTGCAGCCTCGGGCAACGCACCAAAGCGGTCGATCAGTCGGCTCTCGAACGCGACCAGTTCCTCCTCCTTGCGGAAAGAGTCCAACTCACGATACAGGCGCAACTTCTCAGCCGGCTGTCGCACATACGAGTCGGGCAACTCGGCCAGCATATCGATTTCAATTACAGAGTCATCGATATAGGCCTCGGTCTTCACCGTCTGTGCCTCCTCTTCGCTTAGACCCTCAACATCGAGACCCTCGGCACGCAACTCGGCAATAGCCTGGCGCATAATCTTTTGATAGGTTTCAAAACCGATGTCGGCAATAAATCCGCTCTGCTCGGCACCCAACAGGTTACCTGCACCGCGAATATCCAAATCCTGCATAGCGATATTGAAGCCCGAGCCCAAATCCGAGAACTCCTCGATGGCTCTTAGGCGACGTCGTGCATCGTCGGTGAGCAACTCCTCAGGCGGAGTTATCAGGTAGCAATAGGCCTTGCGGTTACTTCTTCCCACGCGACCACGCAACTGATGCAAGTCGCTCAGACCGTAGTAGTGGGCATTATTAATAATTATGGTATTAGCATTTGGAATATCTATTCCACTTTCTACGATGGTTGTTGCTACCAGCACATCGAACTCGCCATATATAAAGTCCATAATCAGACGCTCCAACTGCTCCGAGGGCATCTTGCCGTGACCTATGGCCACACGTGCCTTGGGGCAGATGCGGGTAATCATTCCCTGCAAAGTAATCAAATCCTCCACGCGGTTATTCACGAAGTAGACCTGACCACCACGCGAGAGCTCCTCCTCGATGGCATCGCGGATGATATCCTCCGAGAAGATGTGCGACTCGGTAAGAATAGGCTGACGGTTGGGCGGCGCTGTTGAGATAACCGACAAGTCGCGTGAGCCCATAAGCGAGAACTGCAACGTACGCGGGATGGGCGTAGCCGTGAGTGTGAGTGTATCGACATTCACACTCATCTGCGTGAGCTTCTCCTTGGCCGCAACGCCAAACTTCTGCTCCTCGTCAATAATGAGCAAGCCTAAATCCTTGAACTTAATCTGCTTGCCTAATATTTTGTGTGTTCCGATGAGAATATCAATCTTGCCCGCCTCCAAATCGGCCGCAATCTCGCGAGTCTGCTTGGTGGTCTTCGAGCGGTTGAGATACTCTATTCGAACGGGGAAATCTCGCAGACGCTCCATAAACGAGCGATAGTGCTGCAAAGCGAGAATAGTAGTAGGCACCAGCACTGCCACCTGCTTGCCATCGACGGCCGCCTTGAATGCAGCACGTATAGCCACCTCGGTCTTACCAAAGCCCACATCACCGCACACCAGACGATCCATAGGCTCCGTAGACTCCATATCGCGCTTCACGGCCTCGATAGCCGCCTGTTGATCGGGGGTCTCCTCCCACTTGAACGAGGCCTCCATCTCATTCTGCAGATAGCTGTCGGCCGAAAATGCGAAGCCCTTGCTCGCCTTACGCTTGGCATAGAGAGCAATAAGCTCGCGCGAAATATCCTTAACGGCCTTCTTCGTTGCGGTCTTGAGCTTCTGCCAAGCACCATTACCCAACTTATATATCTTCGGAGGCTCACCCTCGCCACTCTTGTAGCGCGAGATGCGGTGCAACGAGTGTACATTTACGAACAACACATCGTTATCCTTATACACCAGCTTGATTGCCTCGTGAAGCTTGCCATTCTCGTTAATCTTCACCAATCCACCAAAGCGGCCTACTCCGTGGTCGATATGCACCACATAGTCACCCATCTTCAGAGCGTTTAGCTCCGCCACGGTCATCTGCTCATCACGCTTAATCTCGCCATTGATGCGATAGCGACGGTAGCGGTCGAAAATCTGATGGTCGGTATAGAGGCACACCTTCAAACCATTATCGACAAAACCCTCGTGAAGCGTGAGCGGAATGGCCTCGAAGGATATGTTGCGACGGCCCATCTGGTGGAATATATTATCCAGGCGCTCGATCTGCGCCTTGCTCTCAGAAAGGATGTAGGTCTGATAGCCCTTCAATATCGAGTCGGCAATATCATCGGCCAGCACCTCGAAGTTTTTATTGAACTTGGGCTGGGGCGTTGTAGCAAACAGAATGGTCTCGTCGGCCACACGCTCGGTGAGATTATCTCTCAAGAGGCATACACGGCACTCCTCCATATCGGCGAGCAGTGTCTTACGACTGGTCATCAGGCTATCAATCTTCGATGGCTCCTCCATCTCTCCCAACAATCGGCGACGCAGGTCGTTCACTCGCTTGAGCACATACTCGGCATCGTAGAACCAACAGGTAGCCTCTCCCGCGAAGCGCATAAGCGAAACCTTCTCTACCTCGGTGGAGTTCATATTGGGGATAATCTCCACCTCGTCGGCCTTGTCGTGCGAGAGCTGACTCGAGATGTTAAAGCGGCGAATAGAATCAATCTCATCGCCAAAGAAGTCGAAACGAAATGGTCTTGACTCCGAATATGAAAAGACATCGACAATACCGCCACGCAGTGAATACTGCCCCGGCTCATAGACAAAATCGACCTGATAGAAACCCTGTTCGATGAGTTGCTCCTCCAGATCGGCTATGCGAATACTCTGCCCCACCTTGAGATGGATGCTGCGCTCATTGAGTGCCCTCTCATCGGCCACGCGCTCGGCAATAGCCTCGGGATAGGTACAGATAACAACATAACCGTCGCGATGATGACGCACGGCATTGAGCGCATTGGTGCGCTGCACGATACCCTGGGCATCCTCCTTGCCGTAGATGATTGAACGTTTATATGAAGTGGGGAAGAAGTGAACACGCTCCTCGTCCAACAGAGCGTAGAAGTCGTTGAGCATATATGCCGCCGTGTCGCGATCCTCCGCCACAAAGATATGCACGCCACCTGCCTGACGCACCAAAGCCGACGAATAGAGCGAAAGAGCCCCACCGACCAAATTCTCAAGATGGACGGTGACGCTCTTCTTTCTATGTTCTTTGAGTAATCGAGCAAAAGGCTTCGAGCCCTCCACTCGTTGCAATATATTCTCTATACTCTCCACTATGCAGAGATTTTATTCTCTTCGCTCTCGACTCGTAACTGTACGCTTGGCATCAGCCTGGTCTACTCGACGAGCAACTCACCCGCCTTGTCGAGATAACGCACATCGACCATTCCCAGACTCTGGTCGGCTACGATCTGCAACTTAATCTTATAACGCCAAGCCCAGCGACGACGCAACGACCAAAGGCCGGCCTTCAAGTACGACGCTACATAGGGGCTCACGCGCAACGAAACGTATTTCACACCACGATCCTCGGCCAAGAACTGGAGCTGATTCTCAATCTTGCGGTCGAGCAACACGGTTGGCTCAATGCGACCCGAGCCGTTACAAGTGGGACACACATCGGTCACATCATCCACAGCCACGGGGCGTACTCGCTGGCGAGTGATCTGCATCAGACCGAACTTGGTGAGCGGAAGGATGGTATGCTTGGCCTTGTCGGTGGCCATAAGTTTCTGCATCTCCTCGTACAACAGCTGGCGGTTCTGTGCCTTGTGCAGGTCAATGAAGTCGATAATGACAATGCCACCCAAGTCGCGTAAACGCAACTGGCGAGCAATCTCCTTGGCAGCGGCCAGGTTGACGGTCATTGCCGTCTCCTCCTGATTATCCTCGGCCTTGGTACGGTTACCCGAGTTGACGTCAATGACGTTCATAGCCTCGGTGTGCTCGATGATCAGGTATGCTCCGCGCTTGAGCGACACATACTTTGCAAAGAGCGACTTAATCTGTTTCGATATATCGAAGTTGTCGAAGATGGGCACTGTACCTTTGTACAACTTGACGATCTTCTCCAACTGGGGATCGATTACTTTGATATAGTTTTTAATCTCGCGATACATTGCCTCGTCATCAACGGTGACCTGTGAGAAGGTCGAATTCAGAGAATCGCGGATTATGGTATTGGCTCTGTTCATCTCGCTCATCAAAAGAGCGGGAGCCTCTTTTTTGCGAATGTTACCTACAGCCTTATTCCATCGCTCAATCAGAGAGAGGATATCCTGCTCTATATCGGCATCTTGTGCCTCGGCGGCTGCGGTGCGTATGATAACGCCGAAATTGTTGGGAAGCACACCTGCGGCAATACGACGCAAGCGCTTTTTGGTTTCGTTAGAACGAATCTTCTGTGATATAGATATTTTATTGGTGAAGGGCACCAACACTACATTACGTCCCGCAAGCGAGATGTCGGTCGTTAGACGCGGGCCCTTGGTCGAGATAGCCTCTTTGGCCACCTGCACCATTACGGTTTGACCCACCTGAAGGTATGATGTGAGCTTGCCCTGCTTGTCGATGTTGGGCTCAAGCTTCATCGTCTCCACCTTAACTCCTCGACGACCCGGCTGACGACTATCGACAACCTTCTGCAGCGAGAGGAATTGGCTTCCCAAATCGAGATAATGGATAAATGCGTCCTTTTCGTGGCCTATATTGACGAAAGCGGCATTCAATCCCGGCATAATTTTACGCACCTTACCCAGATAGATGTCGCCTACCGAAAAACCGGTCTTGCACTGCTCTTTGCTAAGCTCTACAAGAACCTTGTCCTCGCATAGGGCGATGGTAATCTCGGACGGGGTAACGTTTATTACTAACTCTCGATTCATTGTAAATAATGATTAATAAAAATAGGTAAAGGTAAAGGGCGTTAGACAATAAAAACCCTTTACCTTTTATTCTACCTACTTGCTAACGCAGTTTAATCGACTACAAAGATTACTTCTTCTTGTGACGATTCTTACGAAGACGCTTCTTACGCTTGTGCGTAGCCATCTTATGACGCTTGTGCTTCTTTCCGTTTGGCATAGTCTTATTTTTTTAATTGGTTATTAAGTTTCTTACTTAATCTTTGCAACAAAGCTCTTAGCGGGCTTGAATGCGGGGATGTTGTGCTCGGGAATAGTGATAGTAGTATTCTTTGAGATATTACGAGCTACCTTTGTAGCACGCTTCTTGATAATGAAGCTACCAAAACCGCGCAAATATACATTATTCTGCTCAGCGAGCGAGTTTCTAACGTTCTCCATAAATGCCTCTACGATTGTCTGTACCAAAACCTTCTCGGCACCGGTACTCTTGGCAATTTCATTAACGATATCAGCCTTAGTCATAGTAATTATTTATTTGTAATTTAACACTTAAATCCTTTTGGGTTTGCAAATGTACGACATTTTTAATGATTAACAAATTAAAAGTGTCTTTTTTTTCAACGAAATCAGCCTCGTAGCCCCTTTGCACGCAAAAACCTCGTCAATGAACTACGGCATTTGGTTAAAAGCCGTAGCCAAACCTTCGATGGCCTTATCCAAACCCTCCTGCAATTTGCTACCGAGCATCATTCGCATCATCATATTCAGATCGGCGTGCAGAACCATTCGCATACGAGTATCAGTATCGCTTACCTCGTGCAACTGGATCCAGAACGAGAAGTCGATGGGCAGACCACCCTGCTCGTTATCACCCGAGATTTTGATATGCTTATTCTCCACTCGCTCGACAATGCGCAAAGCCACAGTAAAGCCCTTTACCTTGAACGAGCAGGTATCCTCCGTAGCATTCCACTCTTCGACCTTGTCCTGCAGTGCAGGGGTAAGCATATCGAAACGAGTGATAAAGGGATAGATACGGCCGGCACTCTTGAGCACCTGCTGCTGTTTAGATTCATATTTTTCCAAACCCATACTTCAATTGTTTTAATCGTAAGCCACTACTTACCAGCCTTGTAGGCATCAACACCACTCTGGAGGAAATCGATGAAGCCCTGAACATCCAAATCGTAACCACGAGGGGTAACCATAGGTGTACCAGCGTTGCCCTGCAAAACGTAGTAAGGCTGGGCATTCACACCATAGGTCTTCAGGGCGTAGTAAGAGTTAATCTTGCCCAAAGTCTTGAGTACCTTGCCCGAGTCGGTAGTTACCCAGTCGGCCTCATCCACCTTCAACTTATCGTCGGCATAAAGTGCTACGATAACATACTCACGACGAAGGATATCCAACACACGGGGGTCAGACCATACGCGTGCCTCCATCTCACGGCAGTTAACGCAGCCGTGACCTGTAAAGTCGATGAACAAAGGCTTGCCAACCTGCTTTGCGTAGGCCTCAGCCTCTGCCAAGTCGAAGAAACCATCAAGGCCCAACGGAAGCTCCAGCACATCGCCATACTTAACACCAGAAGTAGGTGTTGCAGCGCTCTGCGAAGAGCTTGATACGCTACCCGAGCCCATCACGAAATCCTGCGACTGAATGGGAGGCAGGTAACCTGACAACGCCTTAAGGGGTGCACCCCACATACCCGGCAACATATATACCACAAATGAGAATGCAATGATAGCCATCACCAAACGGGGAACCGAGAGGAAGGGCATATCGCTGTCGTGCTTGAACTTGAGCTTACCCAACAAGTAAAGACCCAACAGTGAGAAGATGGCAATCCACAATGCCAAATATACCTCACGGTCGAGCAATCCCCAGTGGTAGGTCTGATCGGCTACGCTGAGGAACTTAAGGCCGAGTGCAAGCTCCACAAATCCCAACACAACCTTTACCGAGTTGAGCCAGCCACCGCTCTTAGGCAACTGCTTGAGCCAAGTGGGGAACAGGGCGAAGAGTGTGAACGGCAGAGCGAACACGGTAGAGAATGCCAACATAGTGATGATGGGAGTCCAGAACTCACCCGAAGTAGACTGAATCAAAACCGAGCCTACGATGGGACCTGTACAAGAGAACGACACCAACACCAATGTAAGAGCCATAAAGAAGATACCCGCAAGGCCACTCTTATCCGACTTTGCATCGCTATCGTTAACCAACTTCTCGGGCAATACAATCTCGAACGCACCGAAGAACGATGCTGCGAAGACCATAAATACGGCGAAGAAGATAAGGTTAGGCAACCAGTGTGTAGCCAACCAGTTGAAGATGTCGGCCGTAACGGCATCGCCACCAATCAACCAGGTAAGGAAAATGATAATACCGATGGGTACGGTGTAGAGTGTTACAATAAACAGGCCATACATCAACGCGCGGAAACGGCCACGGGCAACGCTACCCGAACCCTTGAGGAAGAATGATACGGTCATAGGAATCATCGGGAACACACAAGGAGTCAACAGAGCAATCAACGCCCAGCCCACTGCGCTGAGGATGAAGCTCCACAACGAGCCTCCCTTAGCCACGGCATTGGCCGCTGCGGCACTCTCCTCGATGTTAGCCTCAGAAGCACCTGCTGCGGGGCTGCCAACAGTAATCGAGAAGTCGTTCTCGCCATTTACGCACTGGTCGCTACAAGCCTGCCACTCGACAGTACACTTAACCACGGCACCCTCGGGGGCATTCACCACCTGCGAGAAGACAACCTCGCCGTCGTAATGGCCAATCTCCATCTCGAATACTTCGTCCATCTGGCGTACAGACTCTCTATTGGGCACAACACTGCCCTCCAGCTCATAACCCACGATGGGGTCGAAGATAAAGGTTGTCGCCAAGGGACCACCCTCGTAAGGACCGAGGTCGTAGAGGTGCCAGCCCTCGTCAACCGATGCCTTGAAATCGATACGATACTGTCCATCGCCAACCTGCTCAACAGATGTGCTCCACGACACGGGCTGCATCATCATAGGCTGTGCGGCTACCACCATAGAAGCGACAACAGCAACAATTGTCAGAAAAAAGTTCTTCATCATATTCATAATTTTACTATTCTTCATCTCATTAGGCACTCCGTGGTGCCAAAGTCAATATAGGGTGCAAAAATAGCAAAAAAAACAGATTCCTGCAAATAAGAATCTGTTTTATAGTCATATCAGTTGTTATTCTATCTCGAAGATTCGCTCTTCGCCATCACCTACCGTAATACGCACCTCCATAACCGAATCGGGAATAAGTTCCTCGATTTTTTCGGGCCACTCCACCAGGCACAAATCGCCCGAGTAGAAATACTCCTCGTAACCCAAATCGAACACCTCCTCGATACGGTCGATGCGGTAAAAATCGAAGTGATAGATTCGCATCTGGGTACCCTCGTACTGATTAACCAGCGCAAAAGTGGGACTTGTCACCGTATCCTCGGCTCCCAAGCACTTGGCGATGCGGCTCACCAGCGTAGTCTTACCTGCACCCATCGAGCCACGGAGCAATACCACTCGGCGCTCACCAAGTTCCTCGATAATGGACTCGGCCACGCGAGTCAGTTCCGACAATGAGTCAATCTCTATTCGCTTCATATATTACTGATTTTTGGGTTTCAACACAATGTATGGCACCATCATCTCCTCCATCGAAATACCGCCGTGCTGGAAGGTATTGCGGTAATAGCGGATAAACTTGTTGGCGTCGTTGTTATAGACAAAGAAGTCGCGGTTGTAGGCAAATATGTAGCTCGACGAGAGGTTAATTCGTGGCAACATAATATCCTCGGGACGCGTAACCTCGTATACCTCTCGGGCGTTATACTGCAGGTTGCGACCAGTCTTGTAACGCAGATTGGTAGAAGTCTCCCTGTCGCCCGTAATCTTCACGGGATTATCCACGCGGATAGTACCGTGGTCAGATGTAACTATCACTGTATGACCACGCTCAGACAACATCTTAAGCAATTCGAAAAGCTCCGAGTGCTCGAACCACGAACGCGTGAGCGAGCGGAACGAAGCCTCATCCTCGGTAAGTTCTCGGATGATGTCGGTCTCGGTGCGGGCGTGTGAGAGGATGTCGAGGAAGTTATAGACGATAACCGAGAAGTCGGCATCGTAAACACGGCTGATATTATCGATTAGTTTGCGACCTGCCTCGGGACGCACTAACTTATCGAAAGTCCAGCGGTAGTTCTTGCCAGCCATCGCCAGCTGACGACGCAGGAACTCCTCCTCGTACTGATTCTTTCCGCCCTCCTCGTTGTCGTTGAGCCACTTATCGGGCATCATACGGTCGATAGCCAACGGCATCAAGCCGGCAAATATAGCATTACGGGCATACTGCGTAGCCGAGGGCAGGATGGCACAGTAGAAGTCATCGACTGCCACATCGTAATAGCCGTAAAGCAACGAATTGATGGCACGCCACTGGTCGTAGCGGAAGTTATCAATCAAAAGCAACGTGGTCTTGCTAGAATTATCAACCACGGGGAATATCTTCTTACGCATCAGGGTGTGCGAAAGAACGGGAATCTCGCTGTCGCTGACACGTTTATTTATCCAATTGTAGTAGTTGCGTCGCACAAACTTGCTGAACTCCTGATTGGCCTCGCTCTTCTGATAGGCCAGCACCTCGCGTATGCTCGGGTCGGCCGCCGACGAGAGGTCAATCTCCCAACTGGTAATCTTACGATACAATGTACTCCACGCCTCAAACGAATCGGCACCCTGACACATAGCCGATATACGACCAAACTCGGCACGATAGTCGGCCGTAGTCTGCTCTGTAACAAGTTGCTGCGAATGGACATTTTTCTTAATAGAGAGCAGCACCTGATTGGGATTTACAGGCTTAATGATATAGTCGGCAATCTTCGAGCCGATGGCCTTGTCCATCAGATTCTCCTCCTCGCTCTTAGTTACCATAATGATGGGTGTGGTGGGGCGCACATCCTTAATCAGGGGAAGTGTCTCCAAGCCGGTCATACCAGGCATCATCTCGTCAAGGATGATAAGGTCGTAAGAGGCCGTACGCACCATATCGATAGCGTCGTAGCCATTGTTGCAAGTATCAACCTCGTAACCCTTATTCTGCAGGAAGAATATATGAGGCTTCAACAACTCAACCTCATCATCAACCCATAATATCTTTACCATAAATCCTAAATTTACATTATTCGTTGCACTACTCCTCACCTAAGAACGCCTCAAAGACAGTTTTAATTGTGGGGAAGGTATTTTTTATTCTTGAGGCTATCTCTTCACGCGATACCCACTCGGCACAAACGATACCCTCCTCGCCCTGCGGATGCAGAGTGCAATCTCGGGCCTGCATAGCATACCAGGCAGTGAGTTTAAGCTCCCAACGGCCATAAAGGTTATAGGCGTGGAGTGTGGTTGCTAGCAGACGGCCCACGCTATTGACCTTCACACCGGTCTCCTCCTCGGCCTCACGTGCAGCACACTGGGCAAAAAGTTCACCCTGCTCACGATGGCCTTTGGGCAGATCCCATCGCTCGTTGCGACGAATCATAACCACCTCGCCACGCTCATTCTCAACGGCTCCACCGGCCGCCTCAACCCACACCATCTGTGCGGCAAAGGCTTCGAATGCGGCCATAGGATCGGGGGTCAAAACCACTACAGTTTTGTAATTCTCAAGAAAAGTGATTAACTTCGCTCTGGAAACCAATGAGGCATCCTCCACGGGTACTACATAGGCCAGCGGATCGGGGCGTGTAGCAAAGCGCAACTCGCGCATAGCAAACCACACACGAATGGAGCCATCGTCTGCAATGGGCACCGTCAATCCCTGCTCGGCGGCTGTGGTGCGGTATGATGAGAGTGTATTCATACAAAAAATCGGTTTCCAAAGACAAAAATAAGAAATTGAAGTTAAACCTCGAATAGAATCTATGAAAAAATTAACCTTTATTATGGCTATTGCAGCATTAACGCTCGGTGCCTGTGCTCCCAAGGAGCAGGGCTCGGCGCTTGAAATCGACAATACGCTCACAGCAGAGCAGATTGCCGAGGCTCGTTTTACTCCCGATGTGATGTGGAAGATGGGGCGTCTGGGTGGCGCAGCACTCTCGCCCGATGGCAAGACTGCACTCTACACCGTGACATATTACAGCGTGGCTGAGAACCGCAGCCTGACACAAATCTACACTCGCGACATGGCGTCGGGCGAGCAGAAGGCTCTTACCGACAACACATCGAGCAACTCCGACGCACAATGGAGTGCCGATGGCTCGCTCATCTACTTTTCCTCGGCTCGTAGTGGCTCATCACAGGTGTGGCAGATGAAGGCCGATGGCTCTGCACAGAAGCAGCTCACCAACGTAGAGGGCGGCATTGAGGGCTATGGCATTGCACCCACAGGCGACAAGCTATTCTATGTAAAGAAGGTACACGCAGCCGATGTCAAGTCTTCGGACGTACACAAGGATATGGACAAGTCGCAGGCCCGCATCTACGACGATTTGATGGCCCGCCACTGGAACTATTGGGATGAGGGCGAGTATAGCCACATCTTCGTGGCTGACATTGCGGCCGATGGCGTGAAGAACGACAAGGATATCCTCGGTGCTGATGCTGCGTGGGATGCTCCTCTGGCACCCTACTTCGACGTAGCGGAGATTGCGTGGAGCAACAACGGCAAGATGCTGGCATACACCTGCAAGCCCTTAACAGGTACAGAGTATGCCATCTCGACCGACTCGGATATATTTATATATAATACCGAGGATGGCTCAACACTCAACATCAACAAGATTCTCACCAATCGCGGTATGCGCATTATGGAGTTTGTGGGTTACGACCGCTACCCCGTCTGGTCACCCGATGACTCACAGTTGGCATTCTGCTCGATGGCAACGCCGGGCTACGAGTCTGACAAGGATCGCCTCTTTGTCTACGACCTTGCATCGCAGCAGCACTCATACCTCACCCCCGACTTCGACCACAGCGCATCGAACGTTATCTGGAAGGACAACTCTACTCTCTACTTCCTCTCGCCCATCGAAGGCACACAGCAGATTTGCAAGGTGGTAACAGACGCAAAGAAGGTGGATGTAATCACCTCGGGTGACCACGACATCGCTACGATGAGCATCGCAGGCGACAAGTGTCTCACAACGCTGATGACAATCAGCCGCGACAAGGAGATTTACGAGGCTAACCTTGCGGATGGCTCACTCTCACAGCTCTCAAATATCAACGCCCACGTCTACGACAACGTTAAGATGGGCGAGGTGCAGAAGCGTTGGATTAAGACCACCGATGGCAAGGAGATGCTCACTTGGGTTATCCTTCCGCCCGACTTCGATCCCACGAAGAAGTACCCCACTCTGCTCTATTGCGAGGGTGGTCCTCAGAGCGTAGTATCGCAGGGCTGGAGCTATCGTTGGAACTTCCAGCTGATGGCATCGCAGGGTTATGTAGTAGTTGCCCCCAACCGCCGTGGCTGCCCCTCATTCGGCAGCGAGTGGCGTGAGCAGATTTCGGGTGACTACGCAGGTCAGAACATCCAGGACTACCTGGCCGCTATCGACGCTGTAGCTAAGGAGCCTTGGTGCAACACCGACAAGTTGGGTTGTGTGGGTGCTTCGTATGGCGGTTACTCGGTATATTACCTTGCGGGTAACCACGACAAGCGCTTCAAGGCATTTATCTCACACTGCGGTATCTTCAACTTTGAGTCAATGTATGGCGAGACCGAGGAGTTGTTCTTCATCAACCACGACTACGGTGGCAACTATTGGGACAAGGAGAACAAGGTGGCACAGCGCTCATATGCCAACTCTCCTCACAAGTTCGTCGACAAGTGGGATACCCCCATTATGATTATCACAGGTGAGTACGACTTCCGTATCCCCTACACTCAGTCGTTGCAGGCATTCACCGCAGCACGTCTGAAGGGTGTGGATTCTCGTCTTGTGGAGTTTGAGAACGAGGGCCATCAGGTATTCAAGCCCCAGAACTCAATCGTATGGAACCGCGAGTTCTTCGGCTGGTTGGATAAGTATTTGAAATAATCTTTCAGCATAAACACAAAAAAGGGTGCCCAGCAATTGGGCACCCTTTTTATTTATGGTGTATTACTACAAGGCGATCTTAAAGATACACTTCTTAACACGACCCTGGCCAAGCATAGGAGCGTGACCATCCTCGGGGAAGAGGATTGAGAACTGACCCTCGCCTACGCTATAGAAGCACTGAGGAGTGTCGGTGAAGAGTTGAATATCCTTAGCCACGTCGAAATCGGTCTCGGGAGTAAGGCAATCCTTCTTCTCGCTCCAACCGAATACCTCGTTGGGACCGCTCAACAACAACTGAATATCGATATACTTGCGGTGAAGCTCGAGGCGAGCCTCCTTGAGCTCACGCAAATCCAACTCCTGCACTACCACGAAGATGTTGTCGCCGTCGATATCGTGACGACCGCAAGGCATTGATGCTACATCGTTATTGTCGATAAAATCGAACACCTGCTGAAAGCGAGGATGCAAGGCAGCATACTGCGCTTTGTTTTTTAATGAATCGAGAATCATAACTTATCTGGGTTAATTGGTTTTTCCGTTATAAAGTAGTCGCACAAACACAGGATAGTGGTCCGAATAGAGCACCTGATTATTTACCCAATAGTTTGTACTATCGCCCTCATACGCCTCGCCCGACTCGACAAGTCCTTCGAACGAGGGCAAATCACGCTGGTAGCCGTATGTACGACGCCATACCGTATCGCGCACTCCTCGTTGTCGACGTGCCACCTGCTCGAGTGTCCACGAATCGATTATCTCATACGACAGAGGTTCGAACTCATCACTACACATCACATAGTCGATACGCAACATATCGTAGAATCCGCGATAAGTGTGCGAGTAACCACGGCCAGCCTCCGGAAATGCATCCTGCAGGTGGCGTGCGATGGTGCGATAGGTGTATGATATGGGGGTGTCGTTAAAGTCGCCACACACAATGGCCGGATAGGGCGACGAGGCCACCATCTGCGCCAGGGTATCGACCTGCGGAGCACGCAAGCGGTTGTTCTCGGTAAGGCGAGTAAGCATACTGCGCACCTGCTGCAGGCTATCATCCTCAAGATACTCGTGACGCTCGATATACTCGCTGTCATCGCGGCGGATGGCTGTGGTGTGGAGATGTGTGCTGAATACTCGCAATGTATCCTCGTTGCCACCCTGCTTAATCACCACATCGGCCCACACAAAGTTCTTCAGCGAATCGACACGACCCGCACGAATGATGGGATAACGACTATAGATGGCTGGGCTTAGATTCACTCGCGATAACGACTTGGGCATAGGGTTAAGCGGAGCAAGAAGAGAATCGGCTATATCGCTGAAGCCCATCTCCTGCAAGCACAATATATCGGGATTTATAACCTTAAGCATTGCCACAAGCGAGTCGATGCATCGACCACCCTCGTCATCGATAAAACTACGCACATTATAGCTCACCACCTTTAGCGCACGGCTATCGTAGCGGGGACGCAAGTTAGGCTCGGTATAGACACGGCGGGTCTCAATCTTATAGAATAGTGGCAGCTGAAACAAACCGAACAGCGACACCACCACCATAAACGTAGCAATGACCACCTTCCAGCGCACAATCCAATAGAGCGTAACGAACGCCTGTGCGGCATAGATAAACGGAGCGACGAGTCCCAACGTAGTAATTTCGCCCCACTCGCGCGGGTCTAGTGTGGGCACGAAGAGCGTGGCGATGAAGACCACGACCACACACAACGACACCACTCCCATAATCATATCGAGGAGTAGTCCCAAAGCCGAGCGACGACGATTACGCGCCAAAGAGGAGTATGTTTTGCCGTAATATTCAGCCATACCGCTTTAGAAGAAGATCTTACGTTGCTTTTTCCACCAATAGAGCAGAGCCAGACCCCATAGCATACCTCCCAGGTGAGCAAAGTGTGCCACACCCGACTGATAGCCCGACAGACCGAAAAAGAGCTCCAGCAAACCGTAGATTACCACAAACCACTTGGCCTTCATCGCAATGGGTGGGAAGATAAGCATAATCACATTGTTGGGATGCAACACGCCAAACGCCAACAGCAGGCCAAACACCGCACCCGAGGCACCCACCGTGGGCACATACAAGAGCTGCATAGCCGACTGCAATCCGCCCGCTGCGACAGCGTGCTGATACTCGGCATAGCCAACGCCCAACTGCAACAATGCGGCACCTACGCCACATACCATATAATAGGTAAAGAATCGCTGCGAACCCAACTCATACTCCAGCTGACGGCCAAACATCCATAGCGCGAACATATTGAAGAAGAGGTGCGACACGCCTCCGTGGAGGAACATATAGGTAAAGAGCTGATAGCTGTGATAGAGCGGGCTCTGTGCATTAAACAACGCAAAGCGCATCATCAACTCATCGCCAAAGGGCAACAATGTTGTTGCGAGCAACGCCACACAGTTGGCTATAATAAGATTCTTCACCACCGGCGGGGTGGAAGGCTTTCTATATACGTACATATTTTATTATCTCTGGCCTTACGGCCTAACTATTAATTCAACTTCGATTTAAGTTCCTCGGTTGTAAGCGGAGCCATAATGCTACGTCCCGAGGGGCTAAAACTATAATTCTCGCACTTAGCAAGGCTCTGCAACATTGCCATTGCCTCTTCGCTCGTAAGTCCCTGCTCCGAAAGGCGTGAGCCTCTTACTGCCATCACTCGAGCCATATCGCTACGCATTCGCTCGGTGGCATTGCCCTGCGATGCAATCTCCTGCAATAACTCGTAGAGTAGCGTATCGGCCTGCTCACCTGTAATGCTCGACGGGATGGCGTTAAGCTCCACTACCCCATCAGGCTGCAACGAAAGCTCAAAGCCAAGAGCTGCGAACTCCACCTCGTGCTCAGCAAGCAACTGATAGTCACCCTCGTCAAGGGTTAAGCTCTCGGGGAAGAGCAACTTCTGTGAAGCCATCGAGCCTACGCCAAGTTGCTTGATATATGAGTCGTAGAGTATACGCTCCTTGGCTCGGCGCAAATCAACGATCATTGCCTGCGCGCCGTTCATTGCTATGGCATAACCACTCGCTAAGGGCATAACGCCCGAGAACGACATAGCCTGCTCATACTCAATCTGGCTCTGCACAATGGTGGGCACAAACTCCAATGTGCTATGCTCGGCATCTGTCTCCTGCTCAATCTCGGTCTGGAGCTCGAATTCAACATCAGGCTCCGAGAGTGAAGACTCTATCTCGCTACAATTATCCAACTCCACTTCGCTCGACCACTCAAACGTCACCTCGCTATGGGGTGGGGTCTGTGGCACAGCCGTGATAGCAAAGTCGCTCACCGCTGCCATCTCCTGCCAAGCCACATCGTGCAGGCTATTAGTCGGAGACTTTGGCTTGGGTGCGGGCGGAGGTGTCTGCATACGACTACGCTGGGCACACTCAAAGGGGTCGTCGAAAGCGGACTCTATCTCAATCGATGGCTCCACCGCATCGACATAATCCTCGCGGAAAGGGTTATAGTCGCTCTGCGACGTGCTACGCGGCTCGGCTAAATTTACTTTTGGAGCACTGCCCAGCACAGGAATATCGATTGCGACACTATTCTCGAAATCCATCATCGCCACACTGCCACTCTTGGCGAGCGTACTACGCACGGCCGCCGTAACAATCTGATTGACCTCCTCGGCATCGGCAAAATGCACATCGGTCTTATGCGGTGACACATTCACATCGACGCGCTCGGGGTCGACGGTAAGGTAGAGAAAATATGATGGATACTCCTTTTCGGGAATCAGCTTCTCGTAGGCCTTCATTATGGCACGATAGATTCGCTGTGAATTGAAGTAACGACCATTGACAAAGAGATACTGCTCGGCATTGCGCTGCTTGGCCGCCGACGGGCGACCCACATAGCCTTGCACCTTGACAATGGTGGTATCGACATCGACCTCCAGCAGATTGCTCTTGATGTGACGGCCCACAACTCCTATAATTCGCTCCTGCAACGAGCCTGCGGGCAGGGTGATAATAGGCATATCGTTCGACAATAGTTCGAATCGAAGCTGCGGATTACACAACGCCACTTGACGGAACACACGCTTGATGGCATTAACCATCTTGGTGCGGTCGCTATTGAACTTGCGGCGTGCGGGAGCCGTGTAGAAGAGGTTACGCACCAAAAACTGCGAACCCACGGGGCACATCGTAGGTGTTTGCGAGATAAACTCACCGCCATTGACGATGGTAATAGTACCTATCTCATCATCAGCCTGACGCGTGCGCAACTCCACCTGCGCTACGGCTGCAATCGAGGCCAGAGCCTCGCCACGAAATCCGAAGGTCTGTAGACGGTAGACATCCTCGAAGGTCTCAATCTTGCTCGTGGCGTGACGGTCGAAGGCCATACGCGCATCCATAGGCGACATACCGCAACCATCGTCCACGATCTGTATTAGTTCCAAACCCGCATTACGGAAATTGACCGTCACCGACGACGCTCCCGCGTCGATGGAGTTCTCCATCATCTCCTTAATGGCTGATGCTGGATTATCCACGACCTCGCCAGCCGCAATCTGGTTGGCTACAATCTCGGGTAGGAGTCGTATTTTGTTCTCCATTTTGGGGTTTGAGGTTATTTAACTATTCAAATTTAATATCGGTAATCTCCAACTCATCGCCCTCCTCATAGTCGTTGGGCACGATAACGATGGGCGCATAGGGGTCGAACTCTTTATACTCGTTCATCTGACGCTCAACCTGCTTCGACGAGGCTGAATTTGATGTAGCCATCTCGAAGATTTCGCCGATGCGGGGCACAAGCACATAGATAAAGATGGCGATCAACACCAATCCTAAGCCCATAGTGAGCATCTTGTTTCGCTTGTCAGAGTTGCGCTCCCTCTGCTCCTTCATCTGGCGAAACTCTCGAGCCTCGCGCTTGGCTTTAATATACTGGCCAGGCTCATACTCGCCCCTCTCGGCCATACGCTCGCCACGAAGCTCGGCACGGCGCTGCTCTCTCTCCTCCTTTACGGGATCGTAGTAACGCGGAATATAGTTGAACTTATTGGCGTGACGCTTATGCGGTGAAAAAAATCCCATAATATTGTTTATTTACGGTTTATACTATCTGAAAAAATTCTTCATTCGCTCGAAGATATTCTGCTGCTCAACGCTCTCGGCCTCCTTGAAGTGGGGCTGATCGGCAAGTTTCTCGACCAGCTTACGCTCCTCGGATGTGAGCGACGAAGGAATGGTGATATCGACAACAATCAAAATATCGCCCCTGCCATAACCATTCACATCGGGCAGACCCTTGCCTCTAAGACGCAATACCTTGCCGGCGTGAGTACCTGCGGCAATCTTTATCTTGGCCTTACCATCGATGGTGGGTACCTCTACCTCGCCACCAAGGATACAGGTGGTAACGGTAAGATTGAGGTTGTGGATAAGGTCGTTGCCATCACGTACCAACTCGGGGTGACGCTCCTCCTCGATCATCACAAGCAGGTCGCCATTCACACCACCACGGCGTGCTGCATTACCCTTACCCTGCACCGTAACGGCCATACCCTCGCCTACACCGGCAGGAATCTTAATCTCAACGACCTCGTCGCCACGCACAACGCCCTCGCCCGAGCACTTGTCACACTTGGCGGTGATAGTCTTACCCTCGCCGCCACAAGTGGGACATACGCCCTGAGTCTGCATACGGCCAAAGAATGTATTCTCTACGCGTGTAACAACTCCCGTACCGTTACAGGTCGAGCAGGTTGAATATGACGACGAATCCTTTGCTCCCGAGCCACCGCACTTATCGCAAGCGATGGTCTTGCCAATCTTGAGTTTCTTGGTTGTACCGTTGGCAATCTCGGAAAGAGTGAGTCGTACCTTCACCCTGATATCTGTACCACGATTTACTCGACGGCCGCCACCACGTGACGAGAAACCGCCAAAGTGGCCACCGAAAATATCGCCAAACTGAGAGAAGATATCCTCCATTGAGAATCCTCCGCTGAAGCCACCGCCAAAACCACCACCAGCAGCACCACTCATACCTGCGTGGCCAAACTGATCGTAACGTGCACGCTTATCCTGATTAGAGAGCACGTCGTAAGCCTCGGCAGCCTCCTTGAACTTCTCCTCGGCCTCCTTATCGCCCGGATTCTTGTCGGGGTGATACTTAATGGCGGCCTTACGATAGGCCTTCTTTATCTCATCGGCATTAGCGTTACGCTCGACGCCTAACACCTCGTAATAATCCCTTTTTTCTGACATCGTCCTTTTCTTCTAAAACATCCTTACTCTCCTACGACTACCTTTGCGTAGCGCAATACCTTGTCGCCCAACATATAACCACGCTGCACAACATCGATAATCTTACCCTTCTTATCCTCGCCAGTGGCAAAACGAGCTACCGCCTCGTGGAAGTCGGGGTCGAACTCCTTATCCTGTGCCTCAATCTCGGTTACGCTCTTCTGGCGCAAAGCCTCCTCGAACTTCTGCAACACCAGACGCTCGCCCTCACGCAGAGCAGTAATATCGTCGCTCTTCTCCGACGCAGCTACGGCACGGTACATATCGTCCAAAACCGAAAGCATCGACTTAATCACATCGGCACCACCGCTGGCAACCAGATCCATCTTCTCGCGCAACGTACGCTTACGATAGTTATCGAACTCGGCCTGCAAACGCATATATTTATCACGCCATACGGCAATCACCTCCTCGGGGGTAGGCTCCAGAGCGGGCTGCGACTCCTCGCCCTCTGCCATTGTGTCAGAGGCTGTCTGCTCGTGGTCTGCCATATTGGCGGTTGAAGGCTCCTCGCACGAGGTATTACCCTCGGCTGCAGCAAAGCCCTCCTCTTGTGTAACATCCTGATCTTTAATATTCTGCTTTGTCATATCTATATGTTTTATCATTATTTCTAATATCTATGGCGCAAATTGTATGCCCAACGCTAACCTATAATAAATATGGTCGGTCGTTTGGCAATATCGGGCAGACCCACTCGTCGCCACTGCGCAATCGGTAGCGAGAGGATAAACTCATCGGGCGAGGTGATATCGCACGCAACCGTCAGCGTGGTCTCCCCCGCGCAGACCTGAAGCATCTGCTCCATAAGTTTTACGTTGCGGTAGGGAGCCTCGATAAATATCTGCGATTGGTGCTCGGTGTGTGCCCTGCGCTCGAGCGCCTTGAGCGCCTTGCTTCGCTCGGGAGGTTTGACGGGCAGATAGCCATTGAAGGCAAAGGACTGACCATTGAGTCCCGATGCCATCATAGCCAATAAAATAGATGATGGGCCAACCAAAGGCACTACCTTGATTCCCTTTCTATGGCACGCCGCCACAACCAACGCACCCGGATCGGCGACACCTGGCACACCTGCCTCAGAGATAACGCCTGCCGAGCGACCTGCAAGCAGAGGTTTTACCATAGCCTCTACGGCCTGTCCTGCAACGGTGTGCTCATTGAGCTCGACAAATTCCAACTCATCGATCTTTCTTGCAATACCCGCCTTCGAAAGGAAACGACGTGCCGAACGCACATTCTCGACAATGAAATAGTCGAGTGAATCAATCACACGACGATTTGCCTCGGGTACAACATCGTAAACCGCGGTCTGGTCCGAAATCGGACACGGAATCATATATAATATTCCCTTCTCGGCCATTACTCTCTAACGTATATTCTCTTTACTCGTGCCGCAACCGAGGTCATTATCTCATACGAAATAGTGCCCAGCACAGCGGCCATATCTTCCAATGTGTTACCCTTTACAGAGGAGAAGATTGTAACCTCGTCGCCCTCCTTAACACCCTCGATGTCGGTAACATCAATCATACAACTATCCATACATATGCGGCCTACGGTCGGGGCCTGGTGTCCTGCCACAAGCATCGACCACTCACCGCCACTCAGGTGACGATCCAAACCATCGGCATAGCCTACGGGTATGGTTGCAATAATGCTATCTCGTTCCAGGCGTTGGCTGCGACCATAGCCAATAGCTTCGCCCGCTACTCGTCGACGCAACTGCACGATGCGTGTCTTCAGCGTAGCCACAGGGTGTAGCTCTTCGTTAGGTTGGAAACCGTAACCATAAAGGCCCAGTCCCAAACGGCACATATCAAAACGCGCCTCAGGGAATCGCTCGATGGCGGCCGAATTGGCCGTATGGCGTATCACATCGTAAGGCAGTGCATTGGCAATCTGACCACTCATCCTGTCGAACAGAGCAATCTGCTCGCGTGTAAAATCATCCTGCGTAGGATCATCAGCACACGAGAGGTGGGCAAAAATACTCGCCACACGCACCGCGCGACTCTCCTTAACCTTAGCAATCAGCTCCTCCACTTCGTCCAGAACAAAACCCAAACGGTGCATACCCGTATCGAGTTTGAGGTGTATGGGGTAGCCAAAAGCGCCATAACGCTCTACGCTACGCACAAAATCCTCCAGCGAATGGAAGCTATATATCTCGGGCTCAAGCGAGTGAACCACCATCTTATCGAAACTATCGGCATCGGCATTAAGCACCACGATAGGCATCGTAACACCCTTCTCGCGCAACACCACACCCTCGTCGGCATAGGCTACGGCAAGATAGGTAACACCCAATCGTTGCATAAGCTGCGCCACCTCAACATCACCCGCGCCATAGCTATGAGCCTTGACCATAGCCATCAGGCGGTGGTTCATCGGCAGAAAACTGCGGAAGTAACCCACATTATGAGTCATAGCGTCGAGGTTGACCTCCAGCACCGTAGTATGGCTGCGACGCTCCAACTGATGACACAGATTCTCGAAACGATAGTTGCGGTTGCCCTTCACCAGTATGGTGCGGCCTTCGATATCCTCGTGTGTAAGCGAACGCATCATCTCCTCGGTAGTTGAGTAGAAACGTGTCGTACAGTGGAACTTATCGGAATAGAGTTTAATTCGCTCGCCAACACCTATAAGCGAACTTACCTGCGCTCGCTCAACCATATACGCTACGCTATCGTAGAGTTCCTGCTCCGACATACCGCTCTGTTCGATATCCGAAATGACCAGCAACGTGGGCGCTGTATGAGCCTCCTGACGCAACATATCAAGAGCTAGAGCCAGCGAATTTATATCGGAGTTATACGAATCGTTTATTATTGTTGATCCATAAACACCCTCCTTAACCTCCAAGCGCATAGCCACATCGCTCACCGATTCCAGGCAACAATCGTAGCCCAACTCTCGGCAGAGGCACTTCACTATTTGGCTATTCACACGCTTTACCTCGTTATTCTGGGGCAGGTTACCTAGATGCTGGGCAGCATCGACTCGCTCAATGTCAAGCGAAGTGATAGCCTTCGACACCGGAGCATAATCTGAGTGGAAAATCAACTTCTTGGCACGACGTGCAAGCAGGAGTTTCTGCTCTACTTTCTGCTCAATGCTCTCGAAATTGGCCTGATGGGCATCGCCAATCGAGGTAATGACCACCACATCGGGACGAATCATCTGCTCCAGGCGTTCCATCTCGCCCATCTCCGATATACCAGCCTCGATGAGTGCTACATCCTCGTCGCCCTGAATCATCAGCAACGACAAAGCCACACCGAGCTGCGAGTTATAACTCATCGGCGAGGCAATAAGTTTCACCTGCGAGGGCAGAGCTCGTGCCGTCCACTCCTTGACCATAGTCTTGCCATTCGAGCCTGTGATACCCACCACCGTGCCCTTGAATGAAGAACGGTGTGCTGCAGCCAAAGATTGCAGAGCCTGCAACGAATTTTTCACATAGACATAGCCCGCATCGGCAGCCTCCACAACGGGTTGCTCGACAAGGAAGGCCCTCACGCCTGTGCGATACATATCGGAAAGGTAGTTATGCGAGTCGTGATTCATTCCTCGCATAGCCACAAACATAGCCCCAGCGCCAAAGGCACAACGACGTGAGTCGGTGACAACGTCACCCACCATTACATCCTGTCCGTGTAGCTCACCGCCACACATACGCGCTATGTCCGACAATAAGTATCTCATCTATTTAGTTTGTATGAAATCTCACAACTGTAATACCTGCGCCACCTCTATCGGCGTGCTCGTCGGTAGCCGAGGCCACCTCCGAAATCGAACGCAGATAACGGCGTATCTCCTCCTTCAAGGCTCCCGTGCCCTTACCGTGCAGGATGGTTACACCACCAACACCAACCATCAGGGCATCGTCAATCAAATCCTGCACCACCTCCAAGGCCTCCGTAGCACGCATACCGCGCACATCAACGCTATCGCGGAAGTTAAGTTTACGGCTCGATATATCAACCGAAAGTACGGTACGAGGCATAACGGGCTTTACGGCCTTCTTATACTCGGCATTTGACACTACCACAAGTTTCTCGCAATCGACCGTAGTGAGAATCTGGCCAAAGGCTACCTGCGCCTTGCGACCCTTGATACTCTGCACCACACCAGGCATCTCCTGACCTGCGATGCGCACCTTCGAGCCAACCTCAATGGGCTTGGGTGCCGGCACTGCCTCAGCGGGCTTCTCCACGGGTGCCTGACCACGACGCTTCTTATCCTCCTCGCGGCGTGCCTTGCGACGCATCAAGCGCTCCATCTCACGCTCCACCTTCTCGCCATCAAACGACGAGCCTACACTATCGACAACCTCCTTGAACTCCTCCAGCTCACGACGAGCCAGACGGGTGAGCTCCTTCTCAGCCTGCGCCTCCTTGATGGTACGGATAGTATTCTCAATCTGGCGGTTAGCATCGGCAATAAGTCGCTGCGCCTCCTCCTTGGCACTACGCAAAATCTCCTTGCGCTCCTCCTTGATGCGGGCCAACTGCTCGGTGTAGCTCGACTCCAACTCCTCAACCTTGCGGTCGGTAAGACGTATGCGATCACGCTTCTGCGACCAATAACGCCTATCGCGGGCAATCTCGCGCAACTGGCGCTCAAGATTGATATGGTCGCTACCCGCCTTGTCGCTCGCCGTGCGGATAATATCCTCGGGCAGACCTATCTTGCGGGCTATCTCCACGGCAAACGAGCTACCCGGCTTGCCCTGCTCAAGCTTAAAGAGCGGACGAATGTTCTGTACATCGAACATCATAGCGCCATTGGCTATACCGTCGGTACCCGTAGCGTAGTATTTGATATTTGAGTAGTGCGTAGTAATCACTCCATAGCACCCCTTCTCCAGCAAACGCTCCAATATAGCCTCGGCAATAGCACCACCGATGACGGGCTCGGTACCCGAACCGAACTCATCGATGAGCACCATCGTGCGGGGAGAGGCCGACTGTAGCGTGGCCTTCATATTGAGCAGGTGCGATGAGTAGGTCGAAAGGTCGTTATCCATCGACTGCTCGTCGCCAATATCCAGGCAAATACTCTCGAAGATGGGCAACTCGCTCATCTCGCCCGCCGTAACGGGGAAACCGCACTGGAACATATATTGCACCATACCCGTAGTCTTCAGGCAGACCGACTTACCGCCGGCATTAGGACCTGAAATGACGAGTATGTGTTTCTCTCTATCGAGCTGCATATCCAAAGGGATGAGCTCCTTCTTTTCGCGATTTAGAGTCTGCGCCAACAGCGGATGGAAGGCGTGGCGTAGCACCAAACGGTCGTCAAGCGACACGATGGGCTTACCTGCTCCATTCTCAATAGCCCAACGAGCCTTGGCTCGCACGGCATCCATCTCGGCAAGATACTCACCAGCCGAAGCAATAGGCTCGGCATCGGGGCGCAACTCCTCGGTAAACTCGGTCAAAAGGCGCACTATCTCGCGACGCTCGGCATACTCCAATTCGCGTAGCTGGTTATTGAGCTCCACAATCTCGACGGGCTCGATATAGAAGGTCTTACCCGTAGCCGACTCGTCGTGAATAAATCCGTTAAGCTTGCGCTTATTACCTGCCGACACGGGGATAACGGCACGACCATCGCGCATCGAGACTATAGCATCGGCATCTACAATGCCTGCACGCTTGGCGTTGTTAAGCACCTGATTAAGGCGCTTGGTCACCTGCCCCTCGTGCTCGCGAATTGAGCGACGGATAGCAACCAATTCGGGTGAGGCACCATCGCGAATCTCGCCATCCTCGTCAACGAGCTGATTTATGCGACGCACCACATCGGGGAAGATGCATACACTCTCGCTACGCTTACGCAGGCGAGGATACGAGCTCTCCGAGCGACTCATAACAAAGCCCACCATATTTCCCACTGCGGTGAGTGCACGACGCAACGTAACGACCTCCTCGGTCGTTAGGAACGTGCCCTCGACACCGATCTTGGCCATCACAGCCTCCATATCGGGGAACTCATCGCGCGGAGCATCGGGCTCGAGCATCATCAGCGTGCGCATCTCGTCGGCAATCTCCTGCTTGAGTTCAATCTCAGAGCGCGAGGTAGAGAACTTTTCGCCGGCAATAATCTCGCGCGCAACCTGCATCGAACAGAGCGATGCAACCTGCTCACGCACACGATCGAAGCCTATCTTCTGCTCAAAATTAACGGGATATATCATCTCTTCCCTCCCGTTTTAGTTTGCACCATTCAACTCCTTCATCTGCTGTTCGTGCTCCTTCTCGGCCAACTCGTCGGCACGCTTTATGGCGTTCTTCTCGGCCTTGGCACGAGCCTTCTCAACCTTCTTGGTGGGGTTGGCTCCAAACACAGATATGTTGATATAGCGGTGAGGGTTCTCCTTCAAGTCCTCGAGCAGTGTCGAGAGATTATCGCTTGCTGCGGTGAGGTTGTCGTACAAATCACCATCGTTGAATAGCTTACCGATGCTGCCATCGTTCTGCTCTACGGCACTCAAAATCTCCTTCAAGTGGCTCACTACACCCTCAAGCTCTTCAGCCAGGTTAGCATTGGCAAGCTCTGCCGAGAAGTTGTTCATATTCTCGATAATGCCACCAATCTGCTCGGAGTTATCGCCAAGACTCTGCGAGAACTTCGACAACGACTCCAAAGCGCTCTCCAAATGAGCACGCTCCTTAACAAGCAGGGCATTTACGTTACCCGTTACACCATCGACATTCTTCACGATGCTCGACAGGTGCTCGGTATTCTCACCCAAAAGAGTATTCACACTCTCAAGGGTCTGAGCCAAGCCATCGACCAGAGTAGATATCTTCTCGTTAAGGAAATCAATCTCAGAGGTTGCCATCTCAAAGAGGTCGGTACTTACGGCCGCATCGACAGTGCCATCCTTGGGAATAATCTCGGAAGATGTTCCGTAGAGAATCTCGATAGCCTTGCCACCCATAATACCATCGCTGAAGATGCGAGCCTTTGAATCTGCGGGAATCTTGTAACGCTTGTTTACCGTAAACTCCACCTGAACGCCCTTTGCAGGATCGGCATCGAGCGTAACGCTTGACACTGTACCCACATTCACACCGTAAATCATAACGTGCGCAGCGGGCTGAAGGCCACCCACCTGCTGATAGTAGGCATAGTAGGTGTAGCTATTGCTGAAGATCTCAGCACCCTTCAACAATCGAATAACGCCCCAGCCTACAAGCAGGAGCAGAACGGCAAATAATCCAACTTTTACTTCTCTTTTCATATGGTTTTCTTTTTATTTTCTACTTCACAATGGCGCCATTGCTGTATCGCACAACAAAGGCATCCTTGAATGATTTTCTCACCGCAGCCAAGTTACGCTGAGCCTGTTCGCGGGTTTCAAAATTACCGTAGCAGTATTTGTATTTCAGCACACCACTACCCTGGTAACACTCCACCTTCGAGCGATACTCCTTAAACTGCTTGTCGCTGCTCTTAATCTTCTTATCCGAAGCCAGCAACTGTATGGCATAACCGCTCTTGCTCTTCGGCTCAGCCATCGCCTCCTCACTCTTGGTTGCAGGACTCTGCGCGGGCTCCTGCTTGGGTGCCTCAACATTTGCCACGGCTGCAGGGGCAACACCCTGCTCGGCTACGCCACCCGACAGGCGGTTGATGTGTCCGACATACTCCTTGACGGCATCGCACAACATCCGTGCGTAGGCGTTCTGTCCCTTCTCGGAGTTCATATAGGCAAGTTCGCTCTTGTTAGACATAAAACCCAACTCGGTGAGCACGCTCGGCATATCGGTAGCATACAACACCTTGAGCAGTTGTCGCTTAACAGAACGCACCGCACGGCCTCCCTTCTGATAGTGAGACTGCATTATTCGAGCCATCATCTCGCTATACTCACCATAGGTGAACTGCAGATTCTGGATGTAGGCTCGCACCATTGCGGCGGTATTCTCGTCCGACATATCAATCGACTCCTCCTTGTTGTTGTCGTACAATGCACTCTCGTTGTAGCGTGTCTCCTTCTCGCTCTCACCCATAATGATGGTCTCGGCTCCCTGCACCGACGTAGCCTTGGGGGCCGCATTGGCGTGAATTGAGATAAAGAAGTCGCCACCAGCCTTATTGGCTATATCGGCTCGGGCTGTAAGGTCCTCGTTCAGGCTCTTGCCCAATGCCTTGTCGGTGGTGCGGGTATATACAACCTTGACGGAGGGTAGCTCGCGTTCGATTAGTGCGCCAAGCTTCAACGCAACGGCCAAATTGATATCCTTCTCCTTGACACCGCCATACACTGCACCGGGAAATGCACTGCCGCCGTGACCGGCGTCAATGACAATAACACGCACACCTGCCCCAGCGTTTTGGGCAGATGCGGGCACCAGTGCAAGCACCAAAAAGACAAATATCAGCACACAACCGACTACACGTTTCATACAAAAACTGTCGAATAATTAGCGGTAATAGACAAAAAAACGCTATATTTGTCGGTTAAAACTTTGCTACAAAGCTCTTTAAGAGCCCTGTTTGAGCGGTTTTGCCGACTTGTCGGCAAAGTTACGAAAAAATATTGAAATTTTGGGTAAATTAAACGTTAAATATCTCCTTTCTGTAGCCGTTGTGTTGCTACTGGCGCAATTCGTTTTCGGATTTACGCCAATGCATCATATTGCCATATTGGATTCAAACTCGGCACAACGTCAAGACACTCTTCGCGAGGACACTTTACGACGCACTCTCGTAGAGAGCGACTCCACAACCACCGATATCGACACCGTGGCACGACGCAATGCCGTGTCGAGTCTCGATCAAATGATTACGGGTCGTGCTACCGACTCGCTCTTCTACGACCTTAGAAACAATCGTGTCTACATCTACGAGCAGGGTGATGTGACCTACGACAATATGACCTTGAAGGCCGATTTTATGAACATCGACCTCAACAACAAGAATATCTACGCCTACGGCAAGACCGACACCGTGGATGGCGCTCCCGTCACCACCCGTCCTCAGTTTACACAGGGCGAGACCTCGCTCAATATGGATACCATCACCTACAACATCGAGACCCAGCGAGCCAAAATCAAGGGTATCGCCACACAGCAGGGCGATGGCTGGCTTATTGGTAAGGATGTTAAGCGTATGGCCGACAACTCGATTCACATCGCCAATGGTATGTACACCACCTGCGACCAGACCGACCATCCCCACTTCTACTACTATATGTCGAAGGCCAAGGTTATTCCCGGCGACAACGGCAAGGTGATTATGGGTGGCGGTCACCTAGTAATCGAGGATGTTGACATCCCCTTCCTTGGTCTGCCCGAGGGTTTCTTCCCGCTCAGCAGCGGACCCAAATCGGGACTTCTGATGCCATCATACGGCGAGGAGGCTCGACGCGGATTCTATATGCGAGGATTGGGCTACTACTTCACCCTTAGCGATTATATGGACCTTGCCCTCACGGGTGGATTCTACACGCTTGGTTCTTGGGAGTTGCAGGCCGTATCGCGCTACATCAAAAAGTACAAATACTCGGGTAACTTCAACCTCGACTACTCGAGCATTCGTTCGGGCGACAAGGGTGACCCCGACTTCGTAAATCAGAATAACTTCCGTCTGCAGTGGACCCACTCGCAGGATGCCAAGGCTAACCCCGGCTCTACATTCTCGGCCTCGGTGAACCTTGCCACAAGCGGTTACAGCCGCTACTCGGCCACCACGTTAAACGATATGCTTGCTACGCAGACCAACTCATCAATCTCATACTCGAAGAACTGGGCTGGTACACCCTTCTCACTTTCGATGAATATGGCCGTGTCGCAGAACTCGCAGACCGAGGCTATCTCGGTTACCTTGCCCAACGTGTCATTCAACGTAGCAAAGTTCTTCCCCCTCAAGCGCAAAACCAAGGTGGGCAAGGATCGCTGGTATGAGAAGATTTCGATGAGCTATTCGGGTAAGCTTACCAACTCGGTGCAGAGCAAGGAGAGCGAGCTTTTCACATCACAGACTATAGAGAATATGCGCCACGGTGTGCAGCACAACATACCTATCCAGGCGTCGTTCACGTTGTTGAATCACATCAACATCACCCCCAATGCCAACTATACCGAGCGTTGGTACTTCAAGAAGGTAGACAGACAGTGGAACCCCGAGACCAATCAGGTAGAAACACTTGACCCCGAGTATGGCTTCTATCGTCTTTACAACTACAACGCAGGTGTATCGATGTCGACCGTAATTTATGGCCAGTGGCAGGTCAAGGAGAAGTACAAGGATTCCAAGTTGCAGGCCTTGCGCCACACCATCACCCCCACTCTTTCGTTCGCTTATGCTCCCGATTTCAGCGATCAGAAGTATGGCTACTATCAGACCGTGCAGAGCGACTCTACGGGTCGTGTGACTGTATACTCACCCTTTAGCGACAACGCCTACGGCGTGCCCACCTCGGGCCAGAGCGCAATGCTTAACTTCGGTCTCTCACAGAGCCTTGAAGCCAAGGTGTTGAGCAAGCGCGACTCAACGGGAGTACGTAAAATAAAGATTATCGACGATTTGAGCATCGGTGGTTCGTATAACTTCCTTGCCGACTCTATGCGTCTGTCGAACATCTCGATTTCGTTGCGTTCAACCATCTCGAAGAAGTTCGGTATCAACCTGCGAGCAACTCTCGATCCCTATGAGGTCACACCCGAGGGTAAGCGCTACAATAAACTCACTTGGAGCCGAGGCAACTTGGGTCGCATTGTCAACACGGGATGGAGCTTCGGATATACGTTCCAGTCGCGCGAGTCGTCACAGCCCGCCATCAACGACATCAATAGCATTCCGCCCGAGTATGCCAATCCATTCTACGACCCCTATGGCACGATGGACCCCACGCTGCGACGACAATATATGTCGCAGATGTACTACGACTTCTCGTTGCCGTGGAACTTTGGATTTAACTACAACATCAACTATAGTCTGGCCTACGTCAACAACGGCACGACGGGATATAGGCGTAATGTCACGCAGACACTCGGATTCAATGGTAGTATAACCTTCTCCCGCAAGATGTCGGCCACCATATCGGGTGGATATGATATTGCCAAGGGCAAGCTTACGACCTCGTCGATTAACATCACGCGCGATTTGCACTGTTGGCAGATGTCATTCTCGTGGATTCCCTTCGGCCACTACAAGAGCTGGAGTTTCCACATTGGTGTGAAGGCCGCATCGCTGCAGGATTTGAAGTATGACAAGAGTCAGTCGATGTACGACAACTACTACTAAAAACAACCACTATGAAACGATTATCTCTAATCATTGTCAGCCTGCTGATGCTGACACTTACGGCTACGCCTGCCGCGGCACGCAAGTATGGCGAGACACTTCGTATATTGGCCATCGGCAACTCCTTCTCCGATGATGGAATGGAGCACCTGCCCGCAATACTCGCTGACCTTGGCGTTGAGAATGTCGAGCTGGCTCGCCTCTATGTGGGTGGTTGCACGCTCGAGCGTCACTATAACTTCTACAATAACGAGGAGGCTGCCTACATATTCTACCACTCTGAGGCTGGCGAGAACAGATGGGTAAAGGCCGAGGAGAAGGTATCGATGCAGTATGCTCTGGCTATGGGCGAGTGGGATATTATCACTCTGCAACAGGCTTCGGGGGTGTCGGGAATTTACGATAGCTATGTCCCCTACCTCGAGCAACTGATCAATATCGTGAGCAAGGCTCAGCCCCAGGCCGAGTTGGTGTGGCATATGACGTGGTCGTACTCAACCGACAGTAACCACGGCGAGTTCCCCAACTACGACCGCGACCAGCTCAAGATGTATGATGCTATCACAGCCTGCGTTCATCGTCTAAAGAAGGATTACAAGGCAATTGACAAGATTATCCCCTCGGGCACAACCATTCAGTCGTTGCGTCAGTCTGCAATAAACAATTCACCCAAGGATTTAACTCGCGATGGCTATCATATGGATTTCGGAGCGGGCCGCTACGCATTGGCGTGCACTTGGTATGAGTCAATCGTAAAGCCCTACACCAAGCGTTCGATGATGGGCAACGGTGTGCGCCTTGATTTGGGCGAGATAAAGGTTACCGACCACACAGCTCCCTACTGCCAGAAGGCAGCCAAGCGAGCTGTGAAACACCCCTTCAAGGTAGAGGCTGTAAAATAGACACCTATATATAATAAAAAACGATGGCAAGTTTTCTTCAGGTAGAGAATATAAGTAAGTCGTATGGCGACAAGACACTCTTTAGCAACATCTCGTTCAACATCAACGAGGGCGACAAGATTGCACTCATAGCCCCCAATGGTACGGGCAAGAGTTCTCTGTTGAAGATATTGGCAGGACTTGATTCATCGGATCGCGGAGGCGAGATTAAGTTTATGCGCGACATAAAGGTCGCCTTCCTTGATCAGAACATCGACTTTAACCCCCAAAACACTCTCTTCGATGAGGTGTATTCGCGTCTGGGCGAGACCTACAACGTCATTCGTCGCTACGAGCAGGCCATAGCCTCGGGCGATGAGCGCAAGATTGAGCAGGCGATAGCAGCAATGGATGCTGCCGATGGCTGGAGTGCCGAGCAACGCATCAAGCAGGTGCTCTCGGAGATGAAACTCACACGCCTTGACCAGCCTATGGGACAGCTATCGGGAGGCGAGGCCAAGCGAGCAGCCATAGCGCTTATGCTGTTGCAGGAGGCCGATTTCCTGATTATGGACGAGCCCACGAACCACCTCGACATCGACGTTATTGAGTATCTCGAGAACTATTTGCAGAAGGCTCGCTGCACACTGCTAATGGTTACGCACGACCGCTACTTCTTGGATAGAGTCTGCAATACCATCTATGAGCTGGACCGTGGCGAGCTCTTTGCCTATCGTGGCAATTATGCCGATTTCTTGGAGAAGCGCGAGGAGCGATATACAAATATGCAGGCCAACATCGACAAGGCCCGTAACCTTCTGCGTCGTGAGCTGGAGTGGATACGCGCCACACCACAGGCACGCACGGGTAAGGCACGCTACCGCATAAATGCCTTCTACGACCTCAAGGACAAGGCTTCAGTTTCGCTTGCACGCAAGGATATGACCATCGACGTGGCTACATCGCGTCTTGGAGGCAAGATTATCGACTGCGAGAATCTTACGCTCCGCTTTGGCGAGCGCACGATGCTCGACGAGTTTTCATATAAGTTCACCCGTGGCGAGAAGGTGGGTATCGTGGGTAAGAACGGCGCCGGCAAGAGTACGTTCCTTAACCTTATGACGGGTGATTTGCAAGCCGACTCTGGAAAAATTGAGCGAGGCGAGACACTACGCATTGGCTACTATCGCCAGAGTGGTATTTCGTTCAAGCCCGGGCAGACCGTATTCGACATCGTTCACGACATAGCCGAGACAGTGGAGACTGCCGACGGCCATAGTGTTGCGGCAACAACTATGCTCAACCGTTTTCTCTTTCCGCCCGAGACTCACAACAAACGAGTGGAGATTCTGAGCGGTGGCGAGCAGCGACGCTTATACCTGCTCACGGTGTTGATGCGCAACCCCAACCTACTGATTCTCGACGAGCCGACCAACGACCTCGACATCCTGACACTGAACGTGTTGGAGGAGTACCTTATGGCTTTCAAGGGCTCGCTACTCATCGTTTCGCACGACCGTTACTTCCTCGACAAGACCGTTGACCATCTCTTCATCTTCCGCGAGGGAGGTGCAGTGAAGGACTTCGTAGGACAGTATAGCGAATACCGCGAGTACATAAAAGAGCAGGAGGCAGAAGAGGCACGTCAGGCCAAGGCCGCTGCCGAGAAGGCACAGAAGAACAAACCCCAGCAGACCTCCTCAGCCCCCGCACGCAGAAAACTATCCTACAAGGAGCAGCGTGAGTTGGAGGAGTTGGAGACTATGCTCCCACAACTGGAGCAGGAGAAGGCCGATTTGGAGGCACAACTCTCGTCGGGCACCCTTGCCCACGAGGAGCTTACAGCAGCAGCTGCGCGCATAGGACAGATAATCGACCTAATAGCCGAGAAGGAGATGCGCTGGCTGGAACTAAGTGAGATATAGAATATTATGCAATTTCGCACGACCATAGATATAAAACCCTTTGAGCAGAGGATCGACCACACACAACCGATTCTCTCGCTTGGTTCGTGCTTTGCTAACAACATAGCCGAGCGACTTGCTGAGGCTAAGTTTCAGATAGTGGCATCGCCCACAGGAATACTCTTCAATCCCGAGTCGATAGCCGCAGCACTCAACCGTTTCGACGCCCTGAGCCGAGGCGACAAGGGGGCTATACCCTCAGCCGAGGAGTTGAGCCACAGTGGTAGCAGATGGTTCTCGTTTGACTTCCACTCCGACTTTTCGTGCAGTCAGGCCGACAAGGCTCTTGCTCTAATGCAACAGGGCGTAGAACGAGGAGCCCGGGCTCTGAGCAATGCCAAAGTGGTGATTATAACTTTCGGCACTGCATTCGTCTATCGCCACAAATGCAGTGGCGAGGTGGTAGCCAACTGCCACAAGCAACCGCAATCACTCTTTCTTAGAGAGATGCTCAGCGCCAACGAGATTGCAACACAATATATATCACTATTGCAGGGCCCACTATCCGACAAGCAGGTGAAATTTACCATAAGTCCTGTACGCCATCTCTCCGATGGATTAGAGGATAACTCACTGAGCAAAGCCATTTTGCGCCTTGCCATTGAGACAATAAAGCGCTCTTGCCACAACGCCATATACTTTCCGGCATACGAGATTATGATGGATGAGTTGCGTGACTATCGCTTCTACGCGGAGGATATGACACACCCCTCTGTCGTGGCGGTTGATTACATCTGGCAACGCTTTGCCGAATCTGCATTCTCGCCTCAAACGCTGAAGGCGAACCAGCAGATTGAGCGCATCGTGAAGGCAACACACCACCGCCCATTCGATGCTCAAAGCAATGAACACAAGGCCTTCTGTCGCACAATGATAGAGAAATGTGAGCTGATAGAGCAACAATATAGACCGATAAAGATGACCGAGGAAAAAGAGTTTTTTAACACTTATTTATAATATAATTACTATTTTTACAGCCCTAAATGGATTTTATGATGAGAAAATTTTTACGCCATATATTAGCCGCTACGATACTGGTTGCTGGCAGTACCCACACCGTCGTTGCACAAAACCCACCCCGACTCGTTGTAAACATCGTGGTGAGTTCGATGGGTGCCAACGACGTCGAGCAATATGAGGACAACTTCACCAGCACAGGTTTTCGACGCTTGCTGTATGGTGGTCAGCGCTTTACGAATGCCACCTACGACTATATGCAAACATCTACTCCCGTATCGCTGGCTACCCTGACTACGGGTGCTATGCCTTCGATTCACGGTGTAGTGGGTGAGCGTTGGTTCGATTATGTGGACAACTCTCTCATCACGCTCATTGACGATGAGCAGGAGCATAGCGTAAACTATAGTAGTGGCACGGGCAACTACTCGCCTCGCAACCTAATCGCCGAGACACTCTCCGATGCGTTGGCTCGTCAGAGCGCCAACAGTCGCATAGCCACCATAGCCGTAGATCCGCTCTCGGCAATTGTTATGGCCGGTCACTCGGGCGAGGTATATTGGATGGAGAGCGTACAGACCGACTGGACCACATCGTCGTACTACACCGAGACACTCCCCGAGTGGGTTGCGCAGTACAACGAAAAGGACAAGAACCAGGACTACTCGATAAAACGCTGGACGGCGTTACTTCCCTACGATAGTTATCGCAACTCGCAGGTGTCGGTAATCGAGGGCCTGCAGAGCAAGACCAACAAGCAGATTGTACACGTTCTGGATAATGAATTGCCGAAGGAGATGATGGACAACATCCACTACCAGATGTGCTACACCCCCGCAGGCAACAGCGCCACGCTGGCATTTGCCCGCGAACTCATATCAAAGAATGAGATGGGCAAAGACGATGTGCCCGATATGATTAACATCGTGCTTGATGCACCTCGTATGATAAGCAGCCGTTTCGGTCCCGAATCGGTGGAGTATGAGGATATGATATATCGTCTGGACCGCGACTTGGAGGAGTTTTTCACCTTCCTTGCTACGCAGGTCAAGGAGTCACGCCAGCTGATGGTAATACTCACATCAGACCACGGCACAAGCCCCTCGTACAACGATCCCAAACGTAAAAGCGAGCGCTTCAACGTACGACAGGCCGAGGTTATCACCAACGCTTTCATTGGCTCGATGCACGGCAACGGCGAGTGGGTGCTGGGATGCATCGACCACTCGATGTATCTGAACCACAACCTCATCATCGACAAAGGTCTTTCGCTCTCAGACATTCAAAACGACGTTGCTACGTTCGTTATGCAGTTGCGTGGCGTGTCGCAGGCCATCACGGCCCAAGCATTGCGTAGCTCTTACTTTGGTGGCGGATATGGTCGCAAGATTCAGAACGGCTACTATGCACGCCGCTCGGGCGACGTGGTGATAAACCTTATGCCGGGATGGATCGACGAGAGTGAAGGTGTGCGCTCGTCATCGGGCTCGATGTACCGCTACGACTCGCACGTACCCCTGATTATCTACGGAGGCAACACCAAGGCCGTAGTACGCGATGAGGCGTTCGATATGACCTCGCTGGCAGCAACCGAGGCATACATTTTGGGCATTGCTGCACCTTCGGCTGCCGAGGGTAACAAAACAACGATTATATACGAATAGAGATATGAAAGATCAGATTCAAGAGGAGATTATCGGAGAGTTCTCCGTCTTCGATGAGTGGCTCGACAAGTACGACTACTTGATTGAGTTGAGCGACACTCTTCCCGCGATTGCCGCGGAGCATCGCACCGACGAGTATGTCATCAAGGGATGCCAGTCGCGAGTGTGGGTTGATGCCAAGCTAGATGAAGGCAAGGTATACTTTGCCGCCGATAGCGACGCCATCATCACCAAGGGTATCATAGCACTACTCATCCGCGTGATGAATGGTCGCACACCGCAGGAGATACTCGATATGGAGCTCTACTTTATCGATGCCATAGGCTTAGGCGATAACCTCTCACCCACGCGTAGCAACGGTCTGCTGGCTATGATCAAGCAGATGAAGATGTATGCTCTGGCTTTCTCAAAATCATAACACGCCACAAGATGACACCCGAAGAGATTTTGAAAGTAGAACACGAGATTGTTCTTACACTGAAAAACATATACGACCCCGAGATTCCCGTAAACATCTACGACTTGGGACTTATCTACGAGATTGACTTCGACCCCGAGGGAGTGGCCAACATACGTATGACTCTGACCGCCCCCAACTGCCCGATGGCCGACATCTTGGTAGAGGATATCAACACGCAGGTGAAGAAGATTGCCGGCGTGGAGTCGGTAAATATAATGCTCACATTCGAGCCGCCCTGGGACCGCAGTATGATGAGCGAGGAGGCTCTGTTGGAGTTGAATATGCTGTAAATCACAATGGAGGCGCGCAAACGACATCTAAACCGACTGAAGGCCGGGGCATCATACTTCGGCTGCGGAGGTTATTTGTCGAAACTCGACCCATTGCGCCGTCTTGAGATATACAACACGCTTGGTTTCGAGCGCCTTAGGCGTAAGAACAGCAACATAAACGACTTTTTCGAGGAGTGTGACCAGAATTGGCAGCAGACATTCTACCTGATGCTTATGCGCACGATGGGTGGAGTGGACAATGCTGAGGCATTCACCACATTGGCACAATGTGTGCCCTATGCCGTTCTGTTGCGTGAGCGACAAGTGCCAGCCAATGTGGAGGCACTGCTCATCGGTGCCTCGGGCCTACTGGCTCTTTATCCACACGATGAGTACATACTCAACCTAAAGCGCAACTTTGCTTATCTGGCCACCAAATACTCCATCACTGCTATGCTTCCCGAGCAGTGGAAGTTAAAGCGCATCTACCCCAACAACCACCCCATTCTGCGTCTTTCGCAGGTGGCCTCCTTCATTGCCTACACTCGCGATATGATGGACCGTATGCTCGCTTGTTCGACGAGCGACGATGTTTATCGTCTGTTCAGCTGCGAGACTCTGCCCTATTGGCAAACTCACTACACACCCGCATCCACTACTCAATCCATAGCCAAGCGCACGGGCCGCACGAAAACCGACCTTTTGGCCATCAACCTTGTGGTACAGATGCAGTTCGCCTACTCGTCTTATACGGGTAACGACCGTCTTTATGCTCGTGCCCTCGCCCTGCTGGAGAGCCTGCCGGCAGAGAAGAACTCTATCATAGCACAGTGGAACAGCTATGGTCCGCTGGCTCGCACGGCCTTTGACTCGCAGGCTCTGCTGCAGCTTGCCTTTGAGTATTGTCGCCACCAGCGTTGCGACGAGTGCCCCGTAGGTAAGCGTATTTTGGACAAGGTTGCACCTCGACAAGAGGAGGAAGAGGAGGAGTAAAATATCTCATCAGACAAAAATATCAAAATAAAGGCTCGGCAAGTGGCAAAATTTTGCTATTTGCGTATAAATCATTATCTTTGTAGGATAAATCACAGAAAAAGAAAATAATACAAGATAAAATGGATATTCTAAGTAACGTAATTAAATTCTTCTTCGGCTCGAAGAGCGACAAGGACCGCAAAGAGATTGAGCCTTATGTTCGCAAAATCAAGGAGATATACCCCTCGATAGAGCGTCTTACGAATGACGAATTGCGTGAGCGCAGTGCGGCGCTTATGAAGCGCATTGCCGATGCCATTGCAGCTGACGAGGCACACATCGTCGAGCAGAAAGAGCGCTTGGAGCACGCAGAGATCTCTCTTGCCGAGAAAGAGAAGATTTCGAAAGATATTGAGAGCACTACAAAGCGCATCGACGAGAAGATCGAGGAGCAGTTGGATGCTATCCTGCCCGAGGCATTTGCCATTATGAAGGATACGGCACGTCGTTTCACTCAGAACGAGACAGTAGTGGTTACCGCTACCGACTTCGACCGTAACCTGGCAGCGCACAAGGATTTTGTAACCATCGAGGACGACAAGGCTATCTACGCCACACACTGGACTGCGGGTGGCAACGACCTTAAGTGGGAGATGATTCACTACGACGTACAGCTCTTTGGTGGTGTCGTTCTGCACAAGGGTAAGATTGCCGAGATGGCTACCGGTGAGGGTAAGACATTGGTTGCTACACTCCCCGTATTCCTCAACGCTTTGGCTCGCAAGGGTGTGCACGTTGTAACTGTGAACGACTACCTGGCTCGTCGTGACTCTGAGTGGATGGGTCCTATGTATGAGTTCCACGGTCTGTCGGTAGATTGCATCGACAAGCACCAGCCCAACTCGGAGGCTCGCCGCAAGGCATACCTTGCCGATATTACCTTCGGAACCAACAACGAGTACGGCTTCGACTACCTGCGTGACAATATGGCATCTTCGCCCAAGGATTTGGTTCAGCGCAAGCACCACTACGCAATTGTCGATGAGGTCGACTCAGTATTGATTGACGATGCTCGTACTCCGCTCATCATCTCTGGTCCCGTACCTAAGGGCGACGACCAGATGTTCGAGAACTATCGTCCCGCTATCGAGCACCTCTACAATATCCAGAAGAATATGGTTACAGGCCTTGTAGCCGAGTCACGTCGTCTCTTTGCCGAGGGCAAGGTTGACGAGGGTGGCGTATTGCTCTATCGTGCACACAAGGGTCTGCCCAAATATAAGCCTATCATCAAGTTCCTCTCGGAGCCCGGTATCAAGGTGCAGTTCCAGAAGATTGAGAACATCTTTATGCAGGACAACAACCGTCGTATGCCCGAGATTACCGACGAGCTCTACTTCGTAATCGACGAGAAGCTTCACTCGGTTGAGCTTACCGACAAGGGTCACGAGGTGTTGTCGAAGTACTTCAACGAGGATAAGTTCTTCGTTCTGCCCGATATCGGTACAGAGATTGCCGAACTCGAGAAGGAGGAGCTCACAATCGAGGAGAAGGCACAGCGCAAGGATCAGGTTATCAACGACTACTCTATAAAGTCGGAGCGTGTTCACACCGTGAACCAGCTCTTGAAGGCATACTCTATGTTCGAGAAGGATGTTGAGTATGTGGTGATGGACAACAAGGTTAAGATCGTTGACGAGCAAACAGGCCGTATCCTTGATGGCCGCCGCTACTCTGATGGTCTGCATCAGGCTATCGAGGCCAAGGAGCGCGTAAAGGTTGAGGCTGCTACGCAGACCTTCGCTACCATCACATTGCAGAACTACTTCCGTATGTACCACAAGTTGGCAGGTATGACAGGTACCGCCGAGACCGAGGCATCGGAGTTCTGGAACATCTACAAGCTCGACGTAGTGGTTATCCCCACCAACCGTCCTATCTTGCGCGACGACCGCGAGGATTTGATTTACAAGACCAAGCGCGAGAAGTACAACGCCGTAATCGAGGAGATTGTTCGTTTGGTTAACGAGAATCGCCCCGTGTTGGTTGGTACCACATCAGTCGAGATCTCTGAACTTTTGAGCCGTATGCTTAAGCTTCGCGGCATCAAGCATAATGTCCTTAACGCTAAGCAGCACCAGTTGGAGGCACAGATCGTTGCCGAGGCTGGTCGTGTAGGTCAGGTAACCATCGCAACCAATATGGCAGGTCGTGGTACCGATATCAAGCTCTCGCCCGAGGCTAAGGCTGCAGGCGGTTTGGCTATCATCGGTACTGAGCGCCACGAGAGCCGTCGTGTAGACCGTCAGCTGCGTGGTCGTTCAGGACGTCAGGGTGATCCGGGTTCTTCACAGTTCTTCGTATCGTTGGAGGACGACTTGATGCGTCTGTTCGGTTCGGAGCGTATCGCTTCGATGATGGACAAGATGGGTCTTCAGGAGGGTGAGGTTATCCAAGCCTCGATGATGACCAAAGCCATCGAGCGTGCACAGAAGAAGGTCGAGGAGAACAACTTCGGTATCCGTAAGCGCTTGTTGGAATACGATGATGTGATGAACTCACAGCGTGAGGTAATCTACACACGTCGTCGTCACGCACTCTATGGTGAGCAGATCGAGATCGACCTCAACAACATTATGTGCGACTTCGCCGAGAGCTTTATGGAGTCACACGAGGGTATGGACTATGAGTCATTCTCATTCGAGCTTATCCGCGAGGTGGCACTGCAGCCATCATTCACCGAGGAGCAGTACAACTCAGCTAAGCCCCGCGAGATTGTAGGCTGGATTGTAGAGGACTTGCACAAGCTCTTCGCTCGTCGCCAGAAGGCTGTTGCCGACACCGTTCGCAATACAATGGAGACCATCTACAAGGAGAATGAGTTGATGATGGATCGCGTAATGCACTTCCCCATTACCGATGGTCACCTCGGATTCCACGTTCCCGTATCGTTGGAGCGTTGCAAGGCTTCTGACGGTATGGATATCTACAAGGTATTCGCTAAGATTGTACTCTTCACCACCATCGACGACGCTTGGCGTGAGCACCTGCGCGAGATGGACGAGTTGCGCCACAGCGTACAGAATGCACAGTATGAGCAGAAAGATCCGCTCTTGATCTATAAGTTGGAGTCATACAACCTCTTCTCGAAGATGTTGCAGAAGGTTAACCGCGATGCATTGAGCACGCTCGACAAGGCGTATATCCCCGTGCGTGAGAACAATCCCGAGGCAATGCAACAGCAGCGTCAGCAGAAGGCTAAGGTTGATGTAAACAAATTGCAGGCATCGCGTATGGCGGCTGCTGCGGCTGCAGGTCAGGCCGAGAAGTCGAAGCCCGCACCCATCAAGGTCGAGAAGAAGGTAGGCCGTAACGATCCCTGCCCTTGCGGTAGCGGCAAGAAGTACAAGCACTGCCACGGTAAATAGTGAACTAACACCCCAAAAGGGGGCAAAGTAAACATTTCGCAAAAACCTACTACTATGGGATACGAAGAGGATAAACAACATCAACTCGATATGCGCTACCTGCGTATGGCGCGCGTGTGGGCCGAGAACTCATACTGCGTACGTCGTCAGGTTGGTGCGCTCATCGTGAAGGATAAGATGATTATCTCTGACGGCTACAACGGCACACCGTCGGGCTTTGAGAACGTCTGCGAGGATGAAGTAACCGGCAAGACCAAGCCCTACGTTCTGCACGCCGAGGCCAACGCCATTACTAAGGTAGCCAAGAGCGCCAACAACTGCGATGGTTCTACCTTATATATAACGGCTGCGCCCTGTATCGAGTGCTCCAAGCTGATTATTCAGGCAGGTATCAAGCGTGTGGTATATTGCGACGACTACCGCTCGGAGGATGGACTCAATCTTCTACGAAGAGTAGGTATCGAATGTGTGAAATGTGAAATAGAGTAAATAAAAAAGGTTGCCACGAAGGCAACCTTTTTTTTGCAATTACGCATAATAGTAACCGACACTAAGCCCAGAGAGGAGGTTGGCTACTAATGTGTAATTAGATTTAGCAATCAGCCATACAATCAAAAAAAATCTGCCCGAAATTTCGGACAGATTTTTTATTGTATTAATTACAAGCCATTAAAAGGGCAAATCATCGGGATCATCCTGTGGTGCAGGAATTGACTGCGAAGGCATAGGCTGAGCAGCGGGCTGCGCATACTGCTGAGGCTGCGCATAACCACCCTGCGGCTGAGAGTATCCACCACCCTGCGCTGGAGCCTGTCCACTTTGCTGGTTATCCTGACGACGACCGAGGAGTTTCATATCATCGGCCATAATCTCAGTTGTATAACGCTTGATATTATCCTTATCGGTCCACTCGCGGGTACGCAGACGACCCTCGATATATATCTGACTACCCTTGCGCACAAAACGGTCGACCACATCGGCCAGATTACGCCACAGTGTAATCGTATGCCACTCGGTATGCTCCGTAGACTCGTTGGTCTGACGATTGTAGATGCGCTCCGTAGTAGCCAAACGCACGCGGGCAACCTTCACTCCCGACTCAGTGGTACGCACCTCGGGATCAACGCCCACATTTCCTATCAAAGTAACTTTATTTACCATATCTATTTCAGTATTTATCAAATCATTATCCTCAGCCTGACAAGTCTATGCCTCCAGATGCACCTTGCCCTCCAAATCCTTTTTCAGCGTGCCAAGGAAATCATCATCAGAGCCCTCCAGGAACTCCACCTTTAGTGGCTGATAGAACAATCGCTCGCGCATAATATCGGGCACTCGACGACTGCGACGCAACTTAACGGCATCCTTTTCGGTGGTAAGCAACATAGCCTGCGGATACTTCTCCAAAAGAGCTACGATGCGCTCGATATCGGGCACCGAGTAGACGTGATGGTCGGGGAAGTTGAGCTTCGCCTTGACATCGTAGCGCTTACGCACATCCGACACAAAAGCTTTCGGATTACCAATACCCGACATCACAACAACCTGTCCACCAGGCACAAGTGTATTATGAGTAGGGAACAAGGCCACAGCCTCGGTCGGAACCACACGGGTGAAATATACCTGCTGATAAGCTATCTTATGCAACTCCTTGCGCCACATACGCTGGGCCAGAGGCTGCATATCGACAGGACACTTGGTTACGATGAAATAGTGCGCTCTATCCAATGACGACACCTTGTCGCGCAATGTACCGGCTGGCAGGAAGTCATCCTCGTAGAAGGGACGGGTAGAGTCGACAATGACAACATTGATTTTCGGGTCAACATAACGATGCTGGAAACCATCATCCATCACAATGAGGTTAATCTCGGGATGCTCGCGCATAATGCGTTCGATGGCCACAACACGTTTCTCGCACACAACAACCAGCGTTTGGGGGAACTTCAGCTTGATCTGCAACGGCTCATCGCCCACATCGCGGTACGACGAATTGCTGCTAACCTCGAGATAACCCTTCGTACGACGGCCATAGCCTCTGGATAGAAGTGCCACCTTATAGTGCTGTTGCATATATCCGACAATCATCTCAGCAGTAGGCGTTTTACCTGTACCGCCAACGGTAATGTTACCTACACAGATGATGGGAATAGGGAATTTCTGGCTCTTTAACAAACGGCAATCAAACATCAAATGGCGAATCGTGATTGCCATTCGATACAGATAAGATAATAACTTCCTAAGGATAGCCATACAAGATTGCAGTTTGGTTAATATTACAAAGCAAAGTGGCAAAAATGCTCACAAAAATCCGTAATTTTGTCAAAGATAACCATTTATTCGCAACATTCCAACCCAATTTCCGTTTTTAAGCAAAAATCTATCGCTTTTAGTCCACAAACAGAGGACATTTGCAATATTTTTATTAAATTTGTGGTATTATGAAACAGTTTATATATTCAGTACTTACGCTTCTTTTATTTGCTACGTCGGCCTGCCGCAACGAGCGACTTGTCAGCGACGAAGCCATAGTCGAGGAGCCTCAACATACTATCCTATACGGAATTATAGCCGACAATTATCATACCGAATCGGGAACCATTGCCCAAGGCGAGACGTTGGGCAAGTTGCTGGGTCGCTATGGCGTAACAGCCGCCACGGTTGATCGTTTGGACAAGGCATCGAAGGATATCTTCCCCTTGCGACAGATTCGTGCCGACCGCCCCTATACGGTATTTCTGGCGCAAGACTCTACGGCTGCGGGTCGTCTGGATTATTTTGTTTACGAGAAGGATCTTATCGAGTACGTAGTATTCGGTTTTCAGGGCGACTCGATAAGCATCACCACAGGACAAAAGGATGTGACCATTCGTCGCCAGATGCGCTCGTCGGTAATTGAATCATCGCTCTGGGGCGCTATTATGCGCGACAGCCTGCCCTATGCTTTGGCTGCTGAGCTTGAGGATATATACCAATGGACAGTTGACTTTTTCGGCATTCAGGAGGGTGATAACTTCACCGTGATATACGACGAGAAACTTATCGACACTACACACGTCGGCATCGGCAGGGTGTGGGGTGCTAAGTTCAACCACGCAGGCAAGGAGGTCTATGCAATTCCCTTCCAGCAGGGCGACAAGGTGCAGTACTGGGAGTACGATGGCGCTTCGCTTCGCAAGCAGTTACTCAAGGCACCGCTTAAGTTCACCCGCATCAGTTCGCGTTTCTCTCGTTCACGTCTACACCCCGTGCATAGAGTATACCGACCTCACCTCGGCGTAGATTATGCAGCACCCTCGGGCACACCAGTCTATGCTGTGGCCGATGGTGTGGTATCGTTCAAGGGCTGGAGCGGTGGCGGTGGTAACACACTCCGCATCAAGCACGCCGGCAATCTGGAGACAGGCTATCTGCACCTAAAGGGTTATGCAAAAGGCATCAACAAAGGCAGTCGCGTAAGACAGGGAGATTTGATTGGCTATGTGGGTAGCACAGGCACCTCAACGGGTCCCCACCTCGACTATCGCATATGGAAGAATGGCGTGAACATCGACCCGCTAAAGGTTCCTCAGGAGCCTGCCGAGCCTATTGCCGAGCAGAACCGTGCGGCATTTGAGGCAATCCGCGACCGCATAGTGGCCGAGCTTAACGGCACGGCAACACCCGATATGATTGTCACCTCGCTTGAGCCCGAGACCAAGGCCGATAGCACCGAGGTGGCCACTGCAAAATAGCATAAAATGGAGATTGACAAGAAGATAGAGCGTTTTATCGCCAAGCATCACGTACTCACACTCGCCACGTCGACACCCGAGGGCGAGCCCTATTGTTGCAACTGTTTTTTCGCCTACGACAAGGCTTCAGCTGCGTTTATCTTTACCACTGACCTATCAACCCACCACGGAGCTATGATGCAGGTAAATCCACGCGTAGCAGCCTCTGTAGTTCTTGAGACACGCACCGTGGGCAAGGTACAAGGTTTGCAGATTACGGGCAAGGTACTCCCCGCCAAGGATGGCGATAAGATGACCTACATAAAGGCCTTTCCCTATGCCGCAGTAGCCGACTTGTCGCTATGGCGACTGGAGGCCGATATGCTGAAATTAACCGATAACACACTTGGCTTTGGCAAGAAACTGATATGGCGCAGAGAGGAGTAATAATCGTAGCTGGTGGCGCTGGTCGCAGAATGGGAGCATCGCTACCCAAGCAGTTTATGATGCTTGGCAACGAGCCCATATTGGCTCGCTCGATAAACCGTGTGCACGAGGCTCTGCCGGCAGCTGAGATTGTAGTAGTGCTGCCCGAGGAGCACGTCGCCCTTTGGAAAAACATTGCCGCCCGATTTGATGTGGCACCCCACAAGATTGCACTCGGCGGAGAGGAGCGATTCCACTCCGTACGTAACGGAATAGCCGCCCTGAGCGACGAGGTGCAGTATATAGCCATACACGATGCCGTACGACCTTTAGTGTCGAAAAAACTGATAATAAAGTTAATGCTCGAAGCCGAGACTCACTCGGCCGTCATCCCCACAGTTGCACCTGCCGACTCATATCGTGTGGTGGAGGGCAACGACTCGCACATCATCGACCGCTCGACGCTGCGCATCGTGCAGACACCGCAGGTATTCAATGCCGACATATTGCGCCGAGCCTACGAGCAACCCTTCTCCGCAACATACACCGACGATGCTTCGGTGGTGGAGAGCGCAGGGCATAAGATTACTCTTATTGAGGGAGAGCGCGAAAACATAAAGATAACAACGCCTGCCGATATGATAATTGCCGAGGCGATAATTAGAGCCGAATATGAAGCGTAGTTTCAACTACCATTTCAATCGTCGCACCATAACGATTACAATCCTTTCACTCCTGCTCTGTGCGGTAGGAGCTGCGTTGTTGTATATACTCTACAAGGGAGGATTCTTCTCGGCGTGGTTCGTATCGTTTGTTATGGCTGTGGCGGCTCTGATGATACTATCCATTCCACGACGCATTGTATTGCTTGAGAACAAGTTGGAGATACAATGTGTGTTTGACATCACCGAGATGGATATGCTCGAAATAGCCCGCATACGCAAGGTCAGCAACCAACGCCTGCGCTGGGCGGTGATTTTGTTTGGCAGTTCGGGATTCTGCGGTTACTATGGTAAATTCTTCGACCTAAGGGAGTTTGAGGTGGTGACCATCTATGCTTCGGAGTGGGATAACTTTGTCGAGATCACCGACATATACGACTCCCGCATATACGTCTCGTGTCGCGAAGCCGACGAGTTGATTGCCGCCGTACGACAAATACAAAATAGAGAGAGATAATGGTTGTGATTTTTACTACAGACAGAGGCTCTGTACGTGAGATTGAGTACTCATTCTCGCAAACCACCTATGGCGAGATGCTTACTGCGTGGACCAAGGGCTGGCTCTGTTACGCTACCTTTACGCATTACCTTACGCGCGAGGTGGCACTCAACGAGCTAAAACGCCTGTTCCCCAAGGCCACACTTAATTTGACCAATCGCGAGGAAGATATTACTACTACACGCCCCAAGCGTCTGCTCCTTGCGGGCACACAATTTCGACACAACGTGTGGCGAGCCCTTCTTCAGACCGAGCGTGGCACTACGCTCACATACTCGGCCCTTGCCTCGCTCATAGCCTCAAAGGCTGTGCGTGCCGTAGCAACCAGTGTGGGATGCAATCCTGTGAGTGTGATTGTACCTTGTCATCGAGTTGTTCCCTCTAGCGGAGGTGTAGGCAATTACCACTCCGGCACAGAGATTAAACGACATCTGCTTGCCAACGAGGCCTAACCCAACGCCACATCGAGCACCATCATAAGTGCAAAGCCCAACGCCACTCCTATGGTAGCCACATTGGAGTGACTTCCGCTTTGTGATTCGGGAATCAACTCCTCAACCACCACATATATCATTGCACCTGCGGCAAAGGCCAACAGGTAGGGCAATATGGGTTGCAACCAATCTATCATAAGAATGGTTGCCAAACCAGCCAATGGTTCTACTATGCCCGAGCCCACGCCATAGCCGAAGGCCTTCCAGCGACTATTTACACTCTGCTTGATGGGCATCGAGACGATTGCCCCCTCGGGGAAATTCTGTATAGCAATACCGAGCGAAAGGGCAAGCGCACCAGCCATAGTAATGCCGGCACTCTCAGTCATAGCTCCTGCCAACACCACACCCACGGCCATACCCTCGGGTATATTGTGAAGCGTAACGGCCATAAACAACATCGCCGAGCGACCCAAGCCAGACTTAACACCCTCGGGCTCTGACGAATTGATGTGCAGGTGAGGCACTAAAGTATCGAACAACAGCAACGAGAACATACCTCCCAGAAAGCCCACTACGGCAGGCAACCACGCCACACCACCACTTTCGGCCGCCATATCGATTGCGGGTATGAGCAACGACCACACCGAGGCGGCAATCATCACACCCGAAGCGAAGCCTAACAGCAGTTTCTGCACCCACGCCGATAGCTGGTCTCGCAACAGAAAGACCATAGCGGCACCAAGCGTAGTGCCCACGAAAGGCAAAAGCAGTCCGTATGCTATTGAACTATACATAATTATCGCAACTCTTCCAAATAATCTACAAAGGCCGAGAAATCGGTATGAGCATCAACAAAGGCGTCGTAAGAAAACTCATCGTCGCCCTCCTCGGGAACGTCCGAGACCATCTTAATAACTACTACGGGCAGGTCGAATAACTCGGCTGCCTGACATATAGCCGTAGCCTCCATATCGAACAAACCAGACTTCAGTCCATACTGCTCCTTGACCGAGCGGATGATATCGCCATCGACAAACGAGTCGCCCGTCCACACCACTGCGTCGTCGTGACCAAGCAGGGGATGAGGGTCGGTGAGTTCAGGCACGAAATCACCAGGGATACGGCAATCGTAGTATCGTGCCACGCGGGGTGCCACGATATCGCCACGCTGACGACCCAGCGTTGATGCAGCATAGCCTACTACGGCCACGCGGTCATAAACACCACGTCCTTGGGCAATTGTAAGTGCCGCACCTGCGGCAGCCAACGCCTTGCCTACACCTGTGCGAGCCACCGTATATTGATGCTTCAGACCCTGACGGTCGATAGCCACACACATATTGCGGTACTCACGCTCGGTAGGGGTAATAACCAGGTATCTCATTACATAGCACAATTATAGATTGACTCAATACCTGCCTCTTTAGCCTCATCGCGAGTGTACAAGCAACGCAGATACTGCGCCATAGCCTCATTTGTAGTAGCCACAGCAAACAAACCGGGGTTACCACACTGCACCTCGTTAAGACCCACGATGTCGTTCTTCGACTTAAGCGGAAAAGCCTCCTTGTAGACACGAGCCAACGCCGCACGAATCTGCTCGGCAGTGACATTGTTCATCGTAGAGAGGTAGAAGCCAGTCTTGCAACCCATCGGGCAGAACGACACAATACTCTTGCCGATTACGGGGTCAAGACGCAAATAGTAAGCCATCAAATGCTCGATGGTATGCACCTCACCCGAGCCAAGCGGAGCATAGTCCATAGGGGCGCGGAAACGCATATCCCACGAATGCACAGCAAACTCGTCGTTGATTGTGTATACTGAACGCAGATAGAGGCCCTCCTTGAGGGTCAAGTGATCGACATCGAATGACGATACAACAGATTTTTTACTCTCCATAATTATTTTGTTTTATTGTTTATTCACAGGTGATTTACGGTCAAAGAATGGATTCTTCGACGACGAACTAAGCGGAATGGCAAAGACCAAATCGCACTCGGGCAACACGCCCATACGCTTTGCTACCCAACCAGCCGAGAAGAGCACACGCGAATCCAATCGGAAGTCGGCAATCTTCGAGCAGGCGGCACCGATGGCGATACCCACATCGATGGCATTCATTGCACAGGGTACATATTCGGGTTTCGCGCAGCAGGTGGCAAAGCCACAATAACCGCAATTGAGTGAGCACACCTCGGCCACGTTGCTCGTACCGATGAGCAGCAATGCCTGCGACTGAAGGATATTGGCGGCATCACGCAAAAGGAATTTAAGTCCTGTTTCCTCGCTCACCTTGAGCATCATATTGGATAAACGCTCAACATCCTCATCGGTCAGCATAGCAATCTCCACCAAATCGCGACCCTTCGCCTTGGGGGCAGTACGGGCAGCCACCATCACAGCCTCGGCCAACATCTTGACCGTCTCAGCTCTCATATCACGTTCGTTGTAAATCATAGCAGACACTTTTTCTTGGGGATAAAATTACAATTTTTTATGCTTTTTGCAAAGTATCGGCCACATATTTATACGGCAAGCGTGCGTACCGAGCCGTTGGCGTGTTTTTTGCTCACCCCACCATAAATGCAAAAACAATCAAGATGGACAAGATAACAATCTACCAATTCACCGACCCGATATGCGTGTGGTGCTGGGGCAATGAGCCTACGATGAGAGCCATAGACTACCTCTATGGCAACAAGATAGGCGTCGAATATGTGATGGGAGGACTCATCGAGGAGATAACCACACTCTACGAACTGAAGGGCTCTACACGCGAGATCATCGACCAAGCAAACAGCCGCATAGCCGAGAACTGGATAAAGGCCTCGGAGCGTCACGGCATGCCGGTCAACACCCGCCACTTTGCCCTATTCAACGAGCGCTATCCATCGAGTTTCCCACAAAACATTGCCTACGAGGCGGCACGTCTGATTGACCCCGAAGTGGCCAAACGCTTTCTGCGTCGCATACGCGAAGCGACCTTCATCGAGGCTCGCCGTACATCACAAATGGATGTACTGGTAGAACTTGCCGTGGAGACAGGCCTTGAGGCTGCACTTTTTATCGACGCCTACACCTCGGGCGATGCACAAAGCAACTTCACCCAATCGCGCATGAAGTGCCGTCGCAACGGAATAACGGGATTTCCTTCGTATGTAATAAAATGTGGCTCAACGAAAATCACACTTAACGGATACCAGAACCTGAGTACCTTTCACGCCATCATAGGACGTTTGTCGGAGGGGCGAATCAAGCCGCGACGCTTGGGGCCCTCACAGGCTAACATTATTGATTTTATGCGTCGCTATAGAAGCGTATATCCTGCCGAAATTGAGGTGGCATTCGGTCTTGACAAGCCTCGTACCGACCTAATGATTAACGAATTGGAGCGCAGTAACAAACTCTCAATCGAGAATGTTGGCAACGGCTGTCGGCTCACCCTTTGCGACAACGCCAAAACATCCCGCACGGGACGTCGGGGCAAGGTTTCAGCAACATCACAAGGCGATGCAACGAAGAACACAAACTCAAGTAACAGGCAGGCGTCGGATGTCGAAAAGATGCAGTAGGTTACATTTTGTTACGAATAATTATTACATAATTTTTCATATGCATATGGCCGTATTGGCCCCTACAACGCCATATTCATCCATAAAAAGTGTGTTTATTATGCAAGAAAATATTAATTTTTCTTGTTTTTAATAATTTTTACTATTACTTTTGTACCACAACCGCTAAACTATAGATGCTATGTTCAACAATTTGTATATTATCATTAACCTAATCCTCGTGGTCTTGTGCAGATAACGGGAGAAAGGTTGTATATATACAATATTGCGTTTTATATAGGCCTTTCTCAATATGAGAGAGGCTTTTTTTAACCACGAAACTTTGGTAAAGATGAAACACCAGTTAAGAAGTGCAATCACCACCGTAGGTCGCCGTATGGCAGGCGCGAGAAGCCTGTGGCGTGCCAATGGTATGACAACCCAGCAGATGGGTATGCCCGTAATCGGAATTGCCAACTCATTCACTCAGATGGTACCGGGTCACGTGCACCTTCACAAGATAGGTCAGTATGTAAAACAGCTCATCGAGGAGCAGGGATGCTTTGCTGCCGAGTTCAACACCATCGCCATCGACGATGGTATCGCAATGGGACACGATGGTATGCTCTACTCACTCCCCTCGCGCGACATCATCGCCGACTCGGTAGAGTATATGGCCAACGCACACAAGGTAGATGCCTTGGTATGCATCAGCAACTGCGACAAGATTACACCAGGTATGCTGATGGCCTCGATGCGCCTTAACATCCCCACCGTATTCGTATCGGGTGGTCCGATGGAGGCGGGTCAGTTCCGTGGTCGTGGTGCCGACCTTATTGACGCTATGGTACTGAGTGCCGACGAGAATTGCACCGACGAGGATGCAGCCGAAATTGAGGCTTGTGCCTGCCCCGGTTGCGGCTCTTGCTCGGGAATGTTTACTGCCAACTCGATGAACTGCCTCAACGAGGCTATCGGTCTGGCTCTGCCCGGCAACGGAACCATCGTCGCAACGCACGAAAATCGCAAGGCTCTCTTTGCAAAGGTTGCAAAACTCATTGTCGAGAACGCCAAGCGATACTACTTCGAGGGTGATGAGTCGGTGCTGCCTCGTTCTATCGCAACAAAATCGGCTTTTGAGAATGCTATGTCGCTCGACATCGCTATGGGTGGCTCAACAAATACCGTTCTGCACCTTTTGGCTGTTGCTCACGAGGCTGGCGTAAACTTTACAATGGCCGACATCGACCGTCTCTCACGCAAGATTCCCGTACTGTGCAAGGTGGCTCCCAACGGACACTACCACGTGCAGGATGTAAACCGCGCCGGTGGTATTATGGGTATTCTGGGCGAGCTGGCCAAGCAGGGACTGCTTGACACTACAGCTAAGCGTGTCGATTATGCGTCGCTGGCCGATGCCTTAAACGAGTACTACTACGGCTCGGAGAACTTCTCTGACGATGCACGCAAGATATACCTCAGCGCACCCGCCAATCGCTATAGCCGTGAGATGGGTTCGCAGGCAACATACTACAAGGAGATGGACGCCGACCACGCCGAGGGTTGCATCCGCGACTTCGACCACGCCTACTTCCGCGACGGAGGCTTGGCAGTTCTTACAGGCAACATCGCCCGCAAGGGTTGCATCGTGAAGACAGCCGGCGTAGCGCAGGAGTTGATGCAGTTCAGCGGCAAGGCAAAGGTATTCGAGTCGCAGGAGCAGGCTATGAATGGCATTTTGAATAGCTCGGTAGAGGCTGGCGACGTTGTCGTTATCCGCTACGAGGGCCCCAAGGGTGGTCCTGGTATGCAGGAGATGCTCTACCCCACCTCTTACCTCAAGTCGAAGCATCTGGACAAGGCGTGTGCATTGATTACCGACGGCCGTTTTTCGGGTGGCACGTCGGGACTTTCAATCGGTCACGTTTCGCCCGAGGCTGCATCGGGTGGCGAGATTGGCATTATCTGCGACGGTGATATGATTGACATCGACATCACTGCCCGCTCAATCAACCTCCGCATATCAGATGAGGAGCTGGCCGAGCGTATGGCCGCGTGGAAGGTTCGCAAACCCGTAAACCGCGACCGAGTAGTGCCCCAGTCACTCAGAGCATATTCGCTCCTGGTATCATCAGCCGATCAGGGTGCTGTAAGAATCGTACCCGAAGAGTAACCTAATAACACACAACCCAAACAATTATGGCTTTTTCAGGTTTTTCAGATACAACGACTCCACAACCCAAGAAGGACTTGCCACGCATCTCAGGCTCTGAGGCTGTCATTCGTTCGTTCTTGGCCGAGGGTGTCGAGACCATATTCGGTTATCCGGGTGGTGCTATCATTCCCGTATATGATGCGCTGTACGACTATCGCGACCAGATTAATCACGTTCTGGTACGCCACGAACAGTGCGCACTGCACGCGGCACAGGGCTATGCCCGCGCAACGGGTAAGACCGGAGTCTGCATCGTAACATCGGGTCCTGGTGCTACAAACACCGTGACAGGTTTGGCCGATGCTATGCTCGACTCTACACCTATCGTGCTCATCAGTGGTCAGGTGGCATCGACAACACTGGGTACCGACGCCTTTCAGGAGATCAACTTTATCGAGATTACCAACTCGGTTACCAAGTGGAACTGTCAGGTGAAGCGAGCCGAGGATATCCCCGAAGCTATTGCCCGTGCGTTTTACATCGCATCGAGCGGTCGTCCGGGTCCCGTAGTGATTGACATCACAAAGGATGCACAGATCGGTTTGATGGATTTCGACTACAAGCCGACGAAGTTTATCCGTAGCTATATCCCCCACCACGACATTGACAACGACCAGATTTTGGAGGCAGCCCGCCTTATCAACCTCTCACGCAAGCCTATGGCACTGATTGGACAGGGTGTTATTCTGGGAGGTGCCGAGCAGGAGCTCAAGGAGTTCCTCGAAAAGAGCGGTATCCCTGCGGCCTCTACACTGCTAGGCCTGTCGGCTCTGCCCTCCGACCATCCACAGTACGTAGGTATGCTCGGTATGCACGGCAACTACGCCCCCAACTTCAAGAACCGCGACTGCGACCTGCTTATCGCCATCGGTATGCGTTTCGACGATCGTGTGACGGGAGATCCCTCGAAGTTCGGTATCAATGCCAAGATTATTCATATGGAGATCGATCCGGCCGAGGTAAACAAACTTGTATATGCCGATGTGGCAGTGATGGGTGATGTTAAGCGCACCCTGCCCCTGCTTACAGAGAAGATAACCAAGTGCGACCACTCAGCTTGGCTGGATGAGTTCCGCGTATGCTACAACATCGAGCGTGAGGATATCATCGAGCCCGCCATCGAGCGTCGTGGCCCACACCTGAGAATGGGCGAGGTGGTAGATGCCGTATCGCAACAGTTCAACGATGCAATTCTTGTTACCGACGTAGGTCAGCAGCAGATGTTCGCATCGCGTTACTTCCGCTTCAAGCGTTCACGCAGTATCATCACCTCGGGCGGTCTGGGAACAATGGGCTTCGGCCTACCTGCCGCTATCGGAGCAAAGATTGGCGCTCCCGAGCGTGATGTATGCCTATTCGTTGGTGATGGAGGTCTGCAGATGACTTCACAGGAGCTGGGTACGATATACCAGTCGCAGGTAGGAGTAAAAATTGTGCTTATGAACAACGGCTTCCTTGGTATGGTACGCCAGTGGCAGGAGCTCTTCTACAACAAGCGCTACTCGTTCACCGAGTTGGTTAATCCCGACTTCGAGTTTTTGGCCAAGGCCAACCACATCCCCTATCGTTGCGTTGAACGCCACGAGGAGTTGGACGAGGCCATTACCCAGATGCGAGAGAGCGAGGGTGCATTCCTGCTTGAGGTACGCGTACAGCGTGAGGAGAATGTATTCCCGATGGTACCTGCGGGCCAGCCCGTCGATAAAATCAGATTGGAGTAAGCATTAAGCCTAAAAGAGAATGGAGAAAGAGTTTATCATAACCGTATTTTCGGAAAACAAGGTGGGTTTGTTGAGCCAGATAACAACGGTCTTCACCCATCGTAACGTCAATATCGAGTCGCTCACCGCATCGGAGTCGGCTGTCGATGGTGTGCACAAATACACTATCATAGTCAAGAACGACGAGGAGAAGGTGGCCAATCTGGTAAAGCAGATTGAAAAGAAAATCGACGTACTGAAGGTATTCTGCTACTCACCCTCGGAGGTGGTGCTGCAACAGGTAGCGCTCTACAAGGTGCAGCGTGGCCGCAACGTCGAAGATTTGGTGCGCCGTCACAATGTACGCATTCTGGATATTCACGACGACTTTATCGTACTCGAGAAGACAGGCCACAAGGCCGAGATTCAGGAGTTGTACCAGATGCTCGCACCCTACGGACTCTACCAGTTTGTATGCTCGGGTCCTGTGGCGATTATCAAGTCACGCCGCGAATTGTTGGACGAGTATCTTGATTATGTAAATGAGCGCCAGAAAAAACTGGAATAACATAAATAGCAATTTCAAAAATTAATAACAATAAAAAATTTACAACTATGGCAAAGATGATTTTTGGTGGCGTTGAAGAGAACGTCGTAACACGTGAGGAGTATCCCTTGGCAAAGGCTTTGGAGACATTGAAGGATGAGACTATCGCCGTTATCGGCTACGGTGTTCAGGGTCCCGGTCAGTCACTCAACCTGCGCGACAACGGTTTCAATGTAATCGTTGGTCAGCGTAAGGGCTCAAAGAGCTGGGACAAGGCTGTTGAGGACGGCTGGGTACCAGGCGAGACTTTGTTCGAGATCGAGGAGGCTTGCCAGAAGGCAACCATCATCGAGTACTTGCTCTCTGACGCAGGTCAGATCTCAGTATGGCCCACAATCAAGCCCTACCTCACACCCGGCAAGGCACTCTACTTCTCACACGGCTTTGGTATCACATACAAGGAGCGCACAGGTATCGTTCCTCCCGCCGATGTTGACGTAATCTTGGTTGCTCCCAAGGGTTCAGGTACATCATTGCGTCGTATGTTCTTGCAGGGTCGTGGCTTGAACTCAAGCTACGCTATCTTCCAGGATGCTACAGGCAAGGCTTGGGACCGTGTAATCGCACTCGGTATCGGTGTTGGTTCAGGTTACTTGTTCGAGACTACTTTCAAGCGTGAGGTTTACTCTGACCTTACTGGTGAGCGTGGTACTTTGATGGGTGCTATCCAGGGTATCTTTGCTGCACAGTACGAGGTTCTTCGTCAGAACGGCCACACTCCCTCTGAGGCATTCAACGAGACAGTTGAGGAGCTCTCACAGAGCCTTATGCCCCTTATCGCCGAGAACGGTATGGATTGGATGTATGCAAACTGCTCTACTACAGCTCAGCGTGGTGCACTCGATTGGTGGAAGAAGTTCCGCGATGCTACTATGCCCGTATTCGAGGAGCTCTACAGCGAGGTTGCTTGCGGTAACGAGGCACAGCGCAGTATCGACACCAACTCACAGCCCGACTATCGTCAGAAGCTGGAGGCAGAGCTCAAGGAGATGCGCGAGACAGAGATGTGGCAGGCAGGTGCCGTTGTTCGCAAGCTCCGTCCCGAGAACAACTAATTCAATTTGTAAAACTTATTCGGTAGCGGGCCTCAGTGCTCGCTGCCGATTTATACCCTAAAATAGAGTATGAGCGAAAAAGTTTATATATTCGATACCACTCTGCGTGATGCCGAGCAGGTGCCGGGTTGTCAGCTCAACACAATCGAGAAGATTGAGGTGGCTCGCCAGCTGGAGAAGTTGGGCGTCGATATTATCGAGGCCGGTTTCCCCATCTCAAGTCCGGGCGACTTCAACTCCGTTGTAGAGATTTCGAAGGCTGTGACCAACCCCACCATCTGCGCCCTTACGCGTGCCGTGAAGAAGGATATCGACGTGGCTGCCCAGTCGTTGGAGTTTGCCAAGCGAGGCCGTATTCACACAGGTATCGGCACATCGACATATCACATCTACGAGAAACTGCGTATGACTCCCGACACGGTGCTTGAGCAGGCTGTCGAGGCTGTTAAGTACGCACGCCGCTTTGTCGACGATGTGGAGTTCTACGCCGAGGACGCAGGTCGTACCGACGAGGAGTTCTTGGCTCGCGTAGTGGAGGCCGTTATCGCCGCGGGTGCTACCGTGGTGAACATTCCCGACACGACAGGTTACTGCTTGCCGAGCGAGTATGGTGCCAAGATCGCTTACCTGAGGAACAATGTTCCCAATATCGACAAGGCTATCATCTCAACCCACTGCCACAACGACCTTGGTATGGCTACGGCCAACACTCTGGCAGGTGTGCAGAATGGTGCGCGTCAGGTGGAGGTAACAATCAACGGTCTGGGCGAAAGAGCAGGTAACACCGCTATGGAGGAGGTTGTAATGGCCATCAAGTGCCACTCAAACCTCGACTTCGAAGTGGGTATCGACTCAAAGCAGATTATTTCAACCAGCAAGCTCGTTTCTAATCTTATGCGTATGCCCGTGCAGGCTAACAAGGCCATCGTGGGCCGCAACGCCTTTGCACACTCATCGGGCATCCACCAGGATGGCGTATTGAAGAGCCGCGAGACATACGAGATTATCGATCCCGAGGATGTTGGCGTTGACCAGTCGAGCATCGTGCTCACAGCCCGCAGTGGTCGTGCTGCGCTGAAGCACCACCTCGCCGAGATTGGCTACACACCCGAGGGTGAGGAGTTGGACGATATCTACCAGCGCTTCCTTGAGTTGGCAGACAAGAAGAAGATGATTACCACACGCGACCTGGAGGTGCTCATTGGCACAGCCGCATCGCGTCGTCGTATGAACATCCAGCTCACAGGTTTGCAGATTGTCTGCGGTAAGTCAACAATCCCTACCGCCACAGTTCAGATAAGCTTCGATGGTGACACCTTTACCGAGACAGCTTGCGGTAATGGTCCCGTCGATGCGGCAATCACTGCCGTGAAGAACATCACCAAGCGCCGTGTGCACATCGAGGAGTTCCTTATTCAGGCTATTACGCGTGGTAGCGACGACTTGGGTAAGGTACATATGTCAATCTCGCACAAGGGCAAGATGTATCACGGTTTTGGCGCCAACACCGATATCGTAACGGCATCGGTAGAGTCGTTCATCGATGCAATTTCAAAAATAGCATAAACGAATGAATACACTTTTCGATAAGATTTGGGATGCTCACACCGTTCGCGTGATTGACGGTGGCTCGTGTGTTCTCTATATCGACCGTCAATATATTCACGAGGTTACAAGTCCGCAGGCTTTTGCGGGCTTGCGCCGTCGTGGTATCGAGGTGTTCCGACCCCAGCAGGTTACGGCAAGCCCCGACCATAACATCCCCACCACCAATCAGCACCTGCCCATAGCAGAGCCTCAGTCGGCCGAGCAGGTGGCAACGCTGGTGAAGAACTGCGCCGAGAATGGCATTACAATATTCCCCATCGGCGAGGAGCACAATGGCATTATCCACGTCATAGGTCCGCAAACGGGCCTCACACAGCCTGGTATGACCATCGTATGTGGCGATAGCCACACCTCTACACACGGTGCGCTGGGTTGTGTTGCGTTCGGTATCGGCACAAGCGAGGTGGAGATGGCTCTCGCATCGCAGTGCATTTTGCAGTCTAAGCCCAAGAGTATGCGTATCAACGTGGAGGGCGAGCTTAAGGAGGGTGTTTGTTCGAAGGATATCATCCTCTACATCATCTCGAAGCTCGGCACAGGCGGCGGCACAGGCCACTTTGTGGAGTTCGCAGGCTCGGCCATCCGTTCACTCTCGATGGAGGCTCGTATGACCATCTGTAATATGAGTATCGAGATGGGTGCTCGTGGCGGTATGATTGCCCCCGACCAGACTACATTCGACTACCTGAAGGGGCGCGAGTTCGCACCTCAGGGCGATGAGTGGGACGCAGCCGTTGAGCGCTGGAGCAAGCTCTGCTCTGACGAGGATGCAGTATTTGACAAGGAGGTAACGTTCGACGCCGCCGACATTGAGCCTATGATTACATACGGCACAAATCCCGGTATGGGTATCGCAGTGAGTGCCGAGATTCCCTCATCTAAGGATATGGATGAGGCATCGAAGGCTTCTTACTCTAAGGCACTCGCCTATATGGGCTTTGCCGAGGGAGAGAAGATGGAGGGCAAGGCTATCGACTATGTATTTGTGGGTAGCTGCACCAATGGTCGTATCGAGGACCTGCGAGCATTTGCTCACTTCGTTAAGGGCAAGCGCAAGGCCGAGGGCGTGACGGCGTGGATCGTACCTGGCAGCAAGGAGGTTGAGCGCCTGGCTATCGAGGAGGGTCTTCGTGACATTCTTCACGAGGCAGGCTTCGAGCTTCGCCAGCCTGGATGTTCGGCTTGTTTGGCTATGAACGATGATAAGATTCCCGCTGGCAAGTATTGCGTAGCCACATCGAACCGTAATTTCGAAGGTCGTCAGGGCCCCGACTCGCGTACGCTGTTGGCCGGTCCGCTGGTAGCGGCTGCTGCAGCTGTGACAGGAGTTATCACCGACCCCCGCAAACTGAAGTAGAACACACTGATAACAATATAGTTATGAGGAATAAATTCACTACACTCTGCTCGACAGTGGTGCCATTGCCTATCGAAAACATAGACACCGACCAGATTATCCCCGCACGCTTCCTGAAGGCCACAACACGCGAGGGTTTCGGCGAGAATCTCTTCCGCGACTGGCGCTTCGACAAAGAGGGTAACCCCAAGGCTGACTTTGTGATGAACTCACCCATCTATCGTGGTCAGATACTCGTGGCGGGCAAGAACTTCGGTTGTGGCTCGAGTCGTGAGCACGCAGCGTGGGCTATCGAGGGTGCAGGTTTCCATGCAGTGGTATCGAGTTTCTTTGCCGATATCTTCCGCAATAACGCACTCAATAACGGCCTGTTGCCCGTAACCATCAGCGATGAGATGCTCGCTGCTATCTTCAAGGCTGTGGAGGCTGACCCCTCGGCAGAGCTGAAGATTGACCTTCAGGCGCAGACCATCGAGTTGGTGGGCTCAGACTTCAAGGAGTCGTTCGAGATTGCCCCCTACAAGAAGGAGTGCCTTGCCAATGGTTACGACGATGTAGATTTTCTGGTGAGCATTCGCTCCGAGATTGAGGCCTTTGAGCAGAAAAAATAGATTAACTTATGAAAGAGATTAATATCGCGGTACTTCCGGGCGATGGTATCGGTCCCGAGATTGTAGCACAGGCCGTAAAGGCTGTTGATGCTGTAGCCGCTAAGTTCAACTATAAAGTCAACTACACACACGGCATCGTTGGTGCCGCAGCTATCGACGCCGTAGGTGATCCCTACCCCGAGTCAACACACGAGGTGTGTATGGCGGCCGACGCTGTTCTGTTCGGTGCCATTGGCGACCCCCGCTTCGACAACAACCCCGAGGCCAAGGTACGCCCCGAGCAGGGACTGCTGGCTATGCGCAAGAAATTGGGCCTGTATGCCAACCTGCGCCCCGTAAATACCTTTGCTTCGCTGCTGCATCGTTCGCCCCTGCGCCACGACCTGGTCGAGGGTGCCGACTTCATCTGCATCCGCGAGCTGACAGGCGGACTCTACTTTGGTCGCCCTCAGGGTCGCTCAGAGGATGGACAGACAGCATACGACACGTGCGTATATACACGTGCGGAGATTGAGCGTATATGCCGTCTTGGATTTGAGTATGCTGCCAAGCGTCGCGGTAAGCTCACCGTAGTGGACAAGGCCAATGTATTGGCGACGTCGCGTCTGTGGCGCGAAACGGCCAAGTCAATGGAAAAGGATTACCCTGCAGTGGAGGTAGAGTATATGTTCGTAGATAATGCTGCAATGAAGATTATCCAGCAGCCCCGCCACTTCGACGTGGTTGTTACGGAGAATATGTTTGGCGACATCCTCACCGACGAGGCCAGCGTTATTACAGGCTCATTGGGTCTGCTGCCCTCGGCATCAATCGGCACAGGCACATCGCTCTTTGAGCCTATCCACGGCTCATATCCTCAGGCGGCAGGCAAGAACATTGCTAACCCTATAGCAACCATTCTCTCGGCCGCTATGATGTTCGAGTATGCATTTTCGGATATGGAGGCTGGTGCCGCTATACGTCGTGCCGTAGACCTCTCTATCGAGCAGAACATCGTAACCGAGGATATTGCCCCCGCAGGCATTAAGCCCAGCACCACCACCGAGGTGGGCGATTTCATTGCAGCCAACATCTAATACACAGGACAATGAGCGACAATAAAAAATACTTCCCGGCGCTGAACGATATAATGACCGCCGAGCATACCCTCGGTGAGATTCTCTCTGCTACACCTCTTATCCACAACCGCACACTCTCGGAGCGTTATGGAGCCGAGGTTATGCTCAAGCGAGAGGATTTGCAGGTGGTACGCTCGTATAAGATTCGCGGTGCATACAACAAGATTCGTTCACTCTCTGATGAGCAGACCAAGAGTGGTATCGTGTGTGCCAGCGCAGGCAACCACGCACAGGGCGTAGCCTTCTCGTGCAACAAGCTCGGCATCAAGGGCAAGATATTTATGCCCGTTACGACCCCCAAGCAGAAGATCAATCAGGTGAAGATGTTTGGTGGTAAGTTTGTCGAGGTGGTGCTTGCCGGTGATACATTCGACCAGGCCAACGCAGCCGCAATGCAGGCCTGCGAGCTTGAGGGCAAGACCTTCATTCCGCCCTTCAACGATGAGAAGATTATCGAGGGACAGGGCACCGTCGGTCTTGAGGTGTTACAGCAGAGCCGCGCGGCTATTGACTACATCTTCGTGCCAATCGGTGGCGGAGGATTGGCTTCGGGCGTAGGTAGCGTTATACGCCAGATGTCGCCCCAGACAAAGATTATCGGTGTTGAGCCGGCAGGAGCAGCAGGTATGAAGCTCTCGTTTGAGCGTGGCGAGGTGACAACACTCGACCACATCGAGAAGTTTGTTGATGGAGCTGCCGTGCAGCGCGTAGGCGACCTGACCTTCGATGTATGCCGCGAGGTGTTGGACGATATTGTAGTTGTTCCCGAGGGCAAGGTTTGCACAACCATACTCGAGCTATACAATTTCGACGCTATTGTAGTTGAGCCCGCAGGAGCACTCAGCATCAGCGCATTGGACTACTATCGTGACCAGATTAAGGGCAAGAACGTAGTATGCGTAGTGAGCGGCAGCAACAACGACATCGTGCGAATGGAGGATATCAAGGAGCGCTCGCTTCTGTACGAGGGTTTGAAACACTACTTCGTGGTGAGCTTCCCGCAGCGTGCCGGCGCATTGCAGAACTTTGTGACCAATGTGCTTGGCCCCAACGACGATATCACCTACTTCGAATATAAAAAGAAGACCAATCGCGAGAAGGGTCCCGTACTGATTGGTATCGAGTTGCAGAATCCCGACGATTTTGCAGGCCTTACCGAGCGTATGCAGGCCAACAGTATTGATTACCAATATCTGAATGACAACCCCACCCTTTTCGAGTTCCTTATCGGATAGAGGTGAGTAAACAGAACTAAACCTATAAAATTAGTGCAGTTATGAACTTTATTGGAAACATTATCTGGGTAGTATTCGGAGGCGCCCTCATATCGCTAGTATATCTTCTTGGCGGTTTGTTGCTGTGCCTGACCATCGTAGGCATACCCTTCGGAGTACAGATTATGCGACTCGGTCTGTTCGCATTGTGGCCCTTTGGTGGCGATGTGCAACCGAAGAAAAATGCTACAGGCTGCTTGCAGCTGCTGATGAATGTACTGTGGATTATCTTCGGCGGCATAGAGGTTGCTCTTGCACACCTATCGCTGGGCGTGGTTTTCTGTTGCACAATCATCGGCATTCCCTTTGGTCTGCAACACTTCAAACTTATGCTATACTCGCTACTGCCCTTCGGCCACGAAGTGGTACGACGATAGTTGTTCGAATGCGATAAAAAAAGAGCCTAACCACGTGTTAGGCTCTTTTTTATTTATCCATCATATTACTTTTTACGGAAGATTACATGCTCGAGCAATATAACCGTGATTACACCCATCACAAAGCCATTGCCAATAATGGGACGCACAAGCGCAGGGACAACATCCATCGGCACTGCCCCAAAGAAGAGTGCCACCATAATGGGCAAGCCTATAATCAGAGCATCGTCGAAGCCTACGGCCGACTGCGACGACGACATCATAATAAATGAGGCTGCAAGCTGCGTTCCCATCAAGTAGAGCAGGATAACGCCAATAACCGTATTTGGGATGGCCGACATAACGGCAATAAGCGAGGGAAGGAATGCGCAAAGAATGAGTCCTATACCTGCGGGTATTATCGCATAGCGTGAGGCGCACGACGAAGAGGCAATCACACCGGGCGACATCGAGTAGTTGACAGGACCAATGACGCCAAGACCACCAGCCACTACATTCAAAATACCCGTAAGAGCCACGCCACGGCTACAACGGCTATCGGTGTCGGGCATCGAGAACATACCGCCCAACGCCTGAATCGAGCCTACATCGTTGATAAGCAGAGCCACATAACAGAACAAGAATGCGGCAATCATACCTCCATCGAACTCTAAGCGAGGAATGAGCAGCGAACCCTCCGACTCGCTAAAGCGGGCAAAGACATCGCCAAAACCGCCATATATAGCATAATATATCAGACAACCGACAACGAGCGAGAGAGGTATGATGATAGACTTCAACACTCCACGCAGACGATGCGACGCAAGAGCCATTGCAGGCACACCCAACAGAGTAAACCACAAACCAAACGCGTGGCGAGCCTCCTCGCCGGCAGGGAAAATAAGGTTCTTAATCGTGGGGCTCAGCGTAACGGCTATGAGCATAAGGATAACCACCACGATACGAGGTGTAAAGATGCGTTGCAGATGCGATAGTACACGCGCCACGGCAAGCATTGCAACCACCGCTCCGCCAACCATTATGGCTGTATAAATTTTGTTGGTATTGACCACATCACCCTGCGATGCTATAGCCGTGATGATGCCCACCAGCAACACGGCCGCAGGACCTACAACAATGGGCATACGATGACCCCACAATGCCTGAAGAATGATGCCGGCACCGGTCACGGCAAACACTTTCTGTGCATAAAGCACACGCTCGGCAGGCGAGCCTACGGCGATAAAGAGCGACGTTACGACCACCGCTATGGCCAGCACAAACCACTGCAAGCTGTAGAGCAGCAGTTGCCCTATGGGCGGACGTGAGTCTATTCCATACTTTAAATTCATAGTTATTTCGTATTTCTTGAAAAGCAAAGATACATTTTCAGGCTATAATAACAAAAAAAAGTCCGCAAAAAGCGGACTTTTATATCTAACGTAGGCAAAGATTACTTGCCGAGCAAGCGCTTTACCTCCTCGGGGTTATCTGTTGTGATATAATCCACCTTCTGGTCGATACACCACTGGATGCGCTCCGTATCGTTCACAGTCCATACGTTTACGGTAAGACCCAACGCCTGGCTCTGCTTAATCCACTCGGGGTGCTGCTGCATAACGCCAATGTTGTAGTCAATACCTGTGTAACCCAAATCCTTGCAGTACTCGGGGGTAAGCGTACCATTCAAATAAGCAACCTTGATTCCCTTGGGACCATACTTCACCAACTCGTCGCATACGTGCTGACGGAAAGCGATGTACTCAACATCGTTTACCAACTTATGCTGCTTAACCATCTTGAGAATGTTCTTCACAACGCGAGTCTCAATCGAAGGTGTGCTGTGATCTTTAATCTCGATGATAAGCTTGGTCTTGGTGTTCTTCTTGGCCTGCACCAGATACTCCTCCAGAGTGGGCAACACCTCACCATTCTCCAACGCCTGAGCACGAAGAGTGGCGTAGTCGGTCTGCTGCACGTTGTACTTGCCGTGCATAGGGCCGTGTACGACTACCAACACACCATCGGCAGTCTCGTTAATATCGCACTCCGAGCCGTATGCGCCAAAATCCTGTGCATTCTGCAGAGCCGAGAGTGAATTGCGAACAGAGTTCTTGGTTGCGTGGAAGCCACGATGAGCAATAATCTGTGTGCTCTGCGCAAAGAGTGCCGAAGAGGCAAAAAGGCAAATAGCCAAAGTCAAAAGTTTCTTCATTGCTTAGTATGTTTTATAGTTAAATTCTCGTTTCCTATCAACAAAGATAGGACTTTATTTACAAAAAACCGACACTCCATAGATAATTATAAAATATAGCCATCATTTTTAACAATGTGGTACAACATACCAAATTTATTTATACCTTTGTATCATAGGCCGATTATCCTAATCGCGCCAACGACCTAAATTAAGTTAAGTTTATGAGTAAATATTCACTGCCACAAGATGGAGGATTGCGCCTCGAGGGCACTCCCAAAGATATCATCCATCGCTTTGAGAAGATTCCCACCTCGATTTTCGAGGTTGAGAGCGATGGTGTGAATTATATTGTCGAGCAGATTATCAAAGCCATCCGCAAGCACAACAAAAAGGGAGAAAAGCGCCCCTTCGCATTGGGTCTTACTACAGGCCGTACACCCTTAGGTGTATATCACGAGTTGGTGAACCGCTACAAAGCAGGCAATGTGTCGTTCTCAAATGTCGAGGTATATAGCCTCGACGAGTTCTACCCAATCAAGGCCAGCGAGCAGCAGAGCCGCAACTATCGAATACACGACGATTTTCTTTCGCAGGTAGATATTCTCCCTGAAAATGTACATATCATCGACGGCTCAATTCCCGTCGAGCAGGTATCAGAGTACTGCTTGGAGTACGACCGTATGGCCCGCGGCATCGACCTTATGGTTATCGGTATGGGTGAGCACGGCCAGATCGGCTTCAATGAGCCCGGTTCATATGCCAAGTCAATTACCCGATTGGTGCAGCTATCATATCAGTCACGCAAGGCGCAGGCAGGTATGTTCTATGGTGTAGAGCACACTCCGAAGATGGCTCTCACGATGGGCCTCAACACCGTAATGAGCGCTAAGCATATCATCCTTATGGCGTGGGGCGAGGACAAGGCCGATGTAATCGGCAAGGTTGTCGAGGGCGAGGCTACACGTCTTATTCCCGCATCGCTACTGCAGAACCACCCCTCGATTGAGGCTGTGGTGGACGACCCTGCTGCCGACAAACTCACCGTAAAGCGTACGCCGTGGTTGGTGGGTCCGTGCGATTGGACTCCCCGTATGGTACGCAAGGCTGTGGTATGGTTGTGCGAGATGGTGCAGAAGCCTATTCTCAAACTCACCTATCAGGACTATATCGAGAACTCGCTCGGCGAGTTGCTTGAGGCTGTACCGATGAACTACCACGCCGTAAATATCGCTGTATTCAACGATATGCAGCATACTATCACAGGCTGGCCCGGAGGTAAGCCCAACGCCGATGACTCGACTCGTCCTGTGCCATCGCATCCCTACCCCAAGCGTGTGATTATATTCTCACCCCACCCCGACGACGACGTTATCTCGATGGGTGGTACATTCATCCGTTTGGTTGAGCAGGGTCACGATGTACACGTTGCCTACGAGACCTCGGGTAATGTGGCCGTACACGACGACGTGGTAATTCAGGACCTCGACACTGCACGTGAGCTGGGTCTTGGCGACCGCGTTGAGGAGGTGCGTAAGATTATTGCCACCAAGCGTAAGGGTGAGCCCGAGCCACGAGCATTACTCGATATCAAGGGTGGTATACGCCGCGCCGAGGCACGTGCTGCGGTACGCTCGTTCGGTCTTAATCCCGACACTAATGCCCACTTCCTCAACCTGCCATTCTACGAGACAGGCGGTATCAAAAAGGGACAGCGCACAGAGCAGGATATTGCCATTATCACCGATCTCTTGCTCAAGATTAAGCCCCATCAGGTATATTTGGCAGGCGACTTGGCCGATCCCCACGGCACTCACAGAGTATGCACAGAGGCTGTTCTGGAGGCTCTTATCCGCCTGAAGGAGGCTGGCGAGGAGTGGCTCAAGGAGTGTGTAATCTGGCTCTATCGCGGTGCGTGGATGGAGTGGGAGATTGGAATGGTCGATATGGCCGTACCTTTGAGCCCCGACGAGCTTATCAAGAAGCGTCACGCCATCTATCGCCACCTCTCGCAGAAGGATATCGTCCCCTTCCCGGGTGACGACAGCCGTGAGTTCTGGCAGCGAGCCGAGGAACGCACACAAAACACCGCACGCCTGTACGACTTGTTGGGTATGGCGGAGTATCAAGCAATTGAAGTATTTGTTAAAATGGAATTATAAGATGAGAGTAATTATTGAGAACACATCGGCCGAGGCTGGTCGCTGGGCTGCCCACTATGTAGCCGAGCAGATTAACGCCAAGGCAGCACAGAGCACAGCTCCCTTTGTATTGGGCCTTCCTACAGGCTCTACCCCGCTTGGAATGTATGCCGAACTGATTAACCTCTACAAGCAGGGCAAGGTATCGTTCCAGAATGTCATCACCTTCAATATGGACGAGTATGTGGGTCTTGCAGAGGAGCACCCCGAGAGCTACCACTCATTTATGTGGAATAATTTCTTCTCTCACATCGATATCAAGGCTGAGAATGTGAATATCCTCAACGGCAACGCCCCCGACCTTATGGCCGAGTGCGAGGCTTACGAGCGCAAGATTGAGGCTGCGGGAGGTATCGACCTCTTCATCGGTGGCGTAGGCGAGGATGGCCACCTGGCTTTCAACGAGCCCTTCTCATCACTCAACTCGCGCACACGCGTGAAGACACTTACCGAGGATACCATCATCGTAAACTCACGTTTCTTCGACAACGATGTAAACAAAGTGCCCAAGTTGGCTCTCACCGTTGGTGTAGGCACAGTGTGCGACTCAAAGCAGGTGCTGGTACTCGCTCTTGGACATAAGAAGGCTCGCGCCGTACAGCAGTGCGTCGAGGGTGCTGTGTCACACGCTTGGACTATCACCGCACTGCAGATGCACCCCAAGGGAATCTTGGTGTGTGACGAGGGCGCTGTTGGCGAACTGAAGGTAAACACCTACCGCTATTTCAAGGATATCGAGAAGGATAATTTGTAATCCCCACACACTATGGCAAACATACCTACTCCCCACATCGGAGCCCGCGAAGGCGAAATCGCCGAGAAGGTCATTATGGCTGGCGACCCATTGCGTGCTAAATTTATGGCAGAGACGTTTCTCGAGAATCCCGTCCAATACAACTCTGTAAGAGGAATGTTGGGCTACACGGGTACATACAAGGGCAAACGCGTATCGGTACAGGGGCACGGTATGGGTATCCCATCGATTGGCATCTACACCTACGAGCTCTATAATTTTTACGGTGTTAAGAGCATAATCCGCACAGGCTCGGCTGGAGCCTACCATCCCGATCTACAGTTGGGCGACGTGATGATTGCCATTGGAGCCTGCACCGACTCAAACTACGCAGCGCAGTACAACCTGCCAGGCACATTCTCGCCTACGGCCGACTTCGATATGGCACGCGCTGCTGTGGAGAAGGCCGAGCAGATGGGTATACGCTATCGTGTAGGTAACATCCTCTCGAGCGATGTCTTCTACGGCGACGATGCGGAGCGCTGGAAGCAGTGGCAGAAGATGGGCGTTATGGGCGTAGAGATGGAGGCAGCGGCACTCTATATGAACGCCTCACGCAGTGGCAACAAGGCTCTGTGTATCTGCACCGTATCGGATTCACTCGTTACGGGAGAGGCTTGCTCGGCCGAGCAGCGACAGACCTCGTTTACCAATATGATGGAGATTGCTTTTGAGATTATCTAATCCCCATAGCTGAGATTAAAGGGCAGGCACTAATTTTGCCTGCCCTTTTCGTTTGATGTTTAGCGGGAATTTCTTAACTTTGGTAAGCAGAAAACAATCATACCAGATGAAAAACATTGTAGTCATAGGTAGCAGTAACACCGATATGGTGGTCAAGACATCGCACCTGCCCATTGGTGGCGAGACGGTGCTGGGAGGCGACTTCTTTATGAATGCCGGAGGCAAGGGTGCCAATCAGGCTGTTGCGGCGGCACGTTATGGCAACCGTGTGGTCTTTGTAGCCAAAACGGGCGATGATCTCTTCGGCAGACAGGTGTGCGAACAGATGAAGCAAGACGGCATAATTACCGACTACGTCTTCGTTGACAAGGAGCACCCCTCGGGTGTAGCTCTGATTACCATTGACAAGGATGCCGAGAACTGTATCGTGGTGGCATCGGGGGCAAATATGTACCTCTCGACAGATGATATTGACCACGCCGCCGAAGAGATTCGCTCGGCCGATGTAGTGCTTATGCAGTTGGAGTGCCCTGTTAAGACGGTTACCTACGCAGCACGCATAGCCGCTCAGGCGGGTGTGCCCGTAATACTGAACCCTGCGCCGGCACCCGCAGAGCCACTCAGCGCAGAACTTATGCAGAATCTATACCTGATTACGCCCAATCGTAGCGAGGCCTCACGCATCTCGGGCATCGAGGTTACTGATATGGAGAGTGCTCAACGTGCAGCCAAGGCTATTCACGCAATGGGGCCCCGCAATGTGATAATCACGCTGGGTAGCAAGGGTTCGCTCATCTACGACGGAGAAACATTTATGCATATCGAGGCGCTCAAGGTTAAGGCCGTCGATACAACAGCCGCAGGCGATACCTATAACGGCGTACTGGCGAGTGTTATCGCCGAGGGTAAGACTCTTTTTGAGGCCGCCAGCGAAGCAAGCATAGCAGGTGCAATAAGCGTTACACGTATGGGCGCACAACCTGCCGCACCTACCCGAGAGGAGATTAACGAGAAGAAAAAACAGAAATAGCCTTTTGCCGGCTCTTCGCTTGTCGTGAGAAACCACTCTGACAGCGACTAAAATTGCGTGTCAAACGACATAAAACTCTTGCTGAATACCTATCAGCAGGAGTTTTTTTCTGCGAAACGACGCTATATCTACTTTTTTTATTACCTTTATGGCAATGTTTTCAACAAAATAAGAATAATTACTAACTAACCACAATATGAAGAATTTTATTCTAACCATCCTGGCTCTGCTCTGCGCAACCACACTCTTTGCACAGACCTCTCCCGCAGTGAAGGGACGAGTGCTTGATGCAACAACAGGTAATGCCATCGACTATGCCGACGTAATCATTACCGACGCCGAGAACAACACCATAGCATCGACTACGGTGCGTAACGGTGCCTTTGCGATCGACCGCGTGCGTGACGGAGAGTTTGTGCTTACCATTATGCTCGTAGGCTATCAGCCCTATATGAGCGACCCGATTACATTCTCTCGTGGTAAGAGCCTCGATTTGGGTACTATCTCGCTCGCTATGGCCGAGACCGGACTCGAGGAGGTTGTCGTTACAGGCGAGAAGAGCAAGATCGTATATAAACTTGACCGTCAGACTATCAGCGGCTCGTCGTCACTAGCCGCATCGGGCGGTACGGCTGCCGATGTATTGCGTACATCGCCCTCGATTCGTGTAGATGAGGAGGGTGGCGTATCGTTCCGTGGCAGTTCTGGCTTCTTGGTATATATCGATGGCAAGGAGAGCCCCCTCTCGCTTCAGCAGATTCCCGCATCGAATATCGAAGATATCGAGATTATCACCACACCATCGGCTCGCTACAAGACCGAGGGTGACGCCGGTATTATCAACATCATTACAAAGCGTCTGACAACCGATGGCTTCAGCGGCTCGGTAAATGCTGCGGCAAGCACCATCGGCACGTGGAATGCCGACCTGTTGCTTAACTACCGCAAGGGCAATAGCCGTTGGTACATTGGCGGTGCTGGCTCGGAGATTCGCGGTAATAGTGATTTCTACCAGAAGAAGACCACCTATGTGGATGATTACGAGACCACCTCAATTGCCGACGGTGAGCGTATGAGTATCAATGCTTCATACATTGGTCGCGCAGGTTGGGAGTACAACAAGAATAATCACAAGCTCCTTCTCGAGTTTCAAGCTGGTGCATTGAAGACCACGCGAGGTGGTGATATGCTCTACGACGAGCACCGCACAAAGGCTGGCGAGGTGATTAACGACAACCTCTACGACAGCCACGACCGCTACGAGCTGGAGCGCCATCTGACTCAGCTCTCGGCCGACTATGTATGGAAGCTCAACGATCGTGGCGACAACATTTCAGTCGTTGGTCGTATGCGTTACGATGGTTACTCGCTCGAGTACACTGAGAGTAATATGTTCGATATGGCAGGCGCACGCTACGAGGGTACACGCGGTTATGAAAGTGAGCACCACTGGGATAGCGACGCTACTGTAAACTACAACCTGAACTATCGCGAGAGCGGTAAGCTCGATATCGGCTATCAGTTCACCTCATACAGCGAGCACGGTGACTACAACATCACCTACTGGAATCGCGATGAGGAGCAGTTTGTGCCGCAGAAGGACCTCTACGCCCCCTTCTATTACCGCCGCCAGATTCACTCGGCATACGCTATGCTGACCGACCAGTTTGGTCCTGTATCAGTTGAGGCGGGTGTTCGTGCCGACCACACCATCGACTGGATGGATATCGAGGTGCAGGAGGAGCAGAATCGCCACCGCTACATCAAGCGCACCGAGTTCTTCCCCTCGGCTCACATCTCTTACCAGGCACCCGGTAACAACGTCATCACAGCAGGTTATTCATATCGTACCAACCGCCCAGGTATCTGGCAGTTGGAGCCTTATATCACCTACGAGGATTACTACACCAAGAAGGTGGGTAACCCCGATATCAACCCCGAGTATATCCACTCGGCCGAGATTGGCTACCGCAAGACCATTGCCGAGGAGCACACTATTTCACTCACTGGTTACTATCGTCACCGCGACGGCGTACGTGAGACCATCCGTGTGGCTCACGAGCCCGGTGTAACACTCGACTCGCTCATCAATGCGGGTGTTGACCGCACCATCGGCGTTGAGTTCAGCGCCCACACCAAGGCTACTCGCTGGTGGAACATTACACTCAACGCCAGCCTCTTCAACTATAAGTTTGAGGCCGACTATGAGGGTTGTACCGACGCTGAGAATACAAGTTACTCGGCTATGATGATGAACAACTTCACCCTCGGTCGCACCACACGTCTGCAGTTCGATGCCAATTTCGTAGGTCCTAAGGTGCTTACTCAGGGTCGCGAGGATGCATACTACTACTTCGACCTGGCTCTGCGTCAGCAGCTATTCAAGAGCAGAGTGTCGGCATCGGTAGTATTCCACGATGTATTCCGCACAGCACGATACTACAACTACCGTAGCGCACCCAATACACTTACATCGGAAACGCACGTAAAGCCGCGATATCCGAACATTATGTTCTCGATAAGTTACGCCTTCAACTCGAAGACCAAGGAGCACGGCGGTGGAGCCATCTCTTCAAGCGCTTCGTTTGAGGGTAAGGACTTCTAAACAACACTGTATGAGAGTTATCTTCAACATCGAATATCACACTTCAGACACACTTCACATACACTTCTTGAGCGGTGCATCCCACGCGATGCACCGCACCGAGGGTGGTAAATGGAGCATCTCGCTTGACATAGCAGAAGGCGACAAATACTACTATCAGGTGCTCAACGCCGAAGGACAATGCTTGCGCTCAGAGAGCCGTCAGCACAGCTTAGAGAAGGGCGATGGTGATGTAGAGATATTCGATCGTTGGTACGACTCAGAGGGTGAAAGGCCCTTCTACTCCACTCTATTCACCGAGAGTGTTTTCCGCCGTACGGAGCCCTCGCCCGAGGTAACCGAAGGTGAAATAATCATCGAGGTGGAGGCTACACAGATTCGTAGCGACGAGGAGGTAGCTTTGGTGGGTGCCCACCCATTGCTTGGCGGTTGGGACACAGCAAAGGCTCTCAAATTAAGTGATTGGGCAGCACCCCTATGGCGCATAGCAATTCCGCGCCAGACGATGGGTAGCGAGTATAAATTCATAGTACGAGAGGCCCAATCGGGCGCTCTTAAATTCTACGAGCAGGGCGACAACCGCATAGTGCCTCACACGCAGAGCGGACGTGCCATCGTGCGCGGACTGCGCCTAAAAAGCGATCGCGAGCCGTGGCGTGGAGCCGGTGTTGCCATACCCGTATTCTCGTTGCGTAGCCAGCGAGGCTGGGGCTGTGGTGATTTCCACGACCTGAAGGCTATGGCCGACTGGGCTGCAAGCGTAGGTATGTCAATCATTCAGGTCCTGCCCGTGAACGACACCACGTCGAGTGGCACGTGGCGCGACTCATATCCCTATAATGCCATTTCGTCGTTCGCACTGCATCCTATCTATATCAACCCCTACGAGGTGATCAAGGTTTGCAACCGCTACGCAACACCCGACATCCGTCAGCAGATGAATGAGGTGCTCAACACCTGCGCCAAGCGTGGTGCCGAGTTAAACGCTCTGCCCAAAGTGGATTATGAGGCTACGGCACACCTAAAAGAGAAATTCCTTCGCAAGATATACTCACTCTGTGGCGCAGCAGTGCTGGCCTCGCGCAGTTTTCAGCAATTCCTGAAGCAGAGTCGCGAGTGGCTGTTGCCCTATGCCGTATTCTGCTCGCTGCGAGATAGACACTCGGCCGACAAGAGGCAATGGGGATCGTTAGACAGTTACGACGCCTCGCTTGCCGAGCAGTATGCCCAGAAGGAGAAAGAGAGTGTTGGCTACTACTACTTCGCACAATATCTGCTCGATAGAGAACTTGCCCAAGCACGCGACTATGCCCACAAGAGAGGTGTTACGCTGAAGGGTGATATTCCCATCGGCGTGTCACCAACCAGTGTGGACGTTTGGTGTGCCCCGCATCTATACAACCTATCGGCATCGGCAGGTGCCCCACCCGACGCCTTTGCCGAGGATGGTCAGAATTGGGGATTTCCCACATATAATTGGGCTCGTATGCGCGAGGACGGATATGCGTGGTGGTGTGCCCGCCTAAAGAAGATGGCTCGCTACTTCGACGCCTACCGCATCGACCACATACTCGGTTTCTTCCGCATATGGGAGGTGCCGCGCACAATGAAGAGTGCCATACTCGGCTACTTCAACCCCTCGAAGCCCTACACCGAGCAGGAGATAGCCTCGTTTGGATTTGAGTTCGATGCCGAGTTGCATACCTCAAATGAGGAGAGTCCTAAAGATGTACTCTTCGTACGTTACCCCTATGCTGAGGGCTATACACCCCGCATCGAGGGTTACAGGACCACGATGTATTCGGCACTGAGCGATGCTCAGCAGGCAGCATATATGCGCCTACACGAGGATTTCTACTATCACCGTCATAACGACTTCTGGCACGAGAATGCTATGCGCCGCCTACCTGCCCTGATGCAGGCCACCGATATGCTCACTTGTGGCGAAGATTTGGGAATGATTCCCGCCTGCGTGCCCGATGTGATGGCTTCGGAGAGCATTCTAGCGCTCGAAATTGAGCGTATGCCCAAGCAGATGGGTGCAGCCTTTGGCGACACGCGCCGCTATCCTTATCTGTCGGTTGCAGCCACCTCAACACACGATATGTCAACCATTCGTGGCTGGTGGCAGGAGGATGCCGCACTTACACAGCACTATTGGAGTGATGTGTTGCACAACTCAGGCTCAGCCCCCGCTGAGTGTTCGGGCACAACGGCTCACCGCATCATTGAGCGAGAGATGCTGTCGAACTCGATGCTTGCCATTCTGCCATTGCAGGATTGGCTCGCTATTGACGAGAAGCTACGTTTTGCCGACGCCAATGCCGAGCGCATAAACATACCTGCCGACCCCAACCATTATTGGCGCTGGCGTATGCATCTGCCCCTTGAGCAGTTACTGCAGGAGGAGGAGTTTAACACCCGCGTAAAAGAGCTGGTTGCGTTGCGATAGAATCAAATCAAAAATAGAGATATATACAAACAAAAAAATCCCGCCTTGAAGGACGGGATTTTACTTGTATCGACAAACGATTACTGTGCAAGAGCAGCAGCAGCCTCCTTAGCGGGAGTTGCATAAGGCTCAGCGGTAACCTTCTTGAAAGTCTCAATAGCCTTAGCCTTGTTCTCCTTTGCGTTGTAAGAAGAAGCGAGGTTGAAGTAAACAGCGCTCTTGTCAGCCTCGTCAGCCTGCAACTCAGCAGCTGCATCACCAATCTCGATTACCTTATCGTAGTCCTTCTTCAAGAAATAAGCCTGAACCATAAGCTTCTGAGCCAAAGCCTGGTTATCGATAGTCTCAGCCATTGAGATGATACCATCGAAATCGTTAGCCTGCTGCAAAGCAGCGATCTTGTTGTTTGTGTACTGAGTAATCTTAGCCTTTGCCTGTGCGATAGCAGCATCGTTCTTCTGACCTGCGGGAAGAGCAGCAACCTCAGAGCAAACCTTTACACCCTCAGCATACTTATCCAACTTGAAGTAGCTCTCAGCCAAATTCAAAGCAGCGCTGTTGCTAGTCTTATCAGCCTCGTAAGCCTTAGCGAAGAGCTCAGCAGCCTTTGCATAATCACCTGAGTTGAAGGGAGCAGCAGCCTGTGCGTTGTAAACCATACCCTTCATCTTCTTTGCGTTATTCACAGCAGCAACAACCTTGTAAGAAGAGCCGGTCTGCATAGCCTTATCCAAAGCAGCGATAGCCTCGTCATACTTTGCGCTCTGTGCAGCAGCGTCGGTGAGCTTCTGAGCTGCAGATGCAGCGCTCTGACCTACGCGGAAGTAAGCAATAGGAAGGTTCTTCTTTGCGCTATTTACCTGCTCGAGGATAGCCTCATCATCAGACTCTGAACCGCTGGTGATAACCTGCTCGAGCAACTCAACAGCCTTTGCGTAATTCTTAGCACCGAGAGCGTCGTTTGCCTCTTGTGCTACTGCGAGTACATCAGTCTGCGCAAAAGCAGCTGTAAAGCCCATCAGCGCGACTGCCAACAAAACAATCTTTCTCATAATCTAAAATCGTGTTTATTATTAGTAATTTGTTAAAATTTGCAGCTTATTTAGGGGTATGCTCACCCCAAACGAAATACAAAGATATATTTTTTTTCTTATTACAACAATTTTTATTGCGTTATATCAGTCCTAATTTCAGGAAATTTACCTCAATTTTGTAAAAAAATCCTTCATCAAGGCCTCACACTCCTCTCGCAAAACGCCTTTTTCGACTTTTGTCTTGGGATGGAACACACGGCCCTCGACGGTTGTATAGCCTCGCTTGGGATCGTCGGCACCATACACCACCCTATCGATCTGGCTCCAGGCCAAGGCTCCGGCACACATAATGCAGGGCTCGACCGTAACGTAGAGCGTGCAGCCCTTGAGGTATTTTCCTCCGAGGGTCGACGCCGCAGCCGTTATACACTGCATCTCGGCGTGGGCGGTGGCATCGCACAATGTCTCCACAAGATTATGACCTCGGCCAACAACCTGTCCTCCGCTGACGATGACTGCTCCGATGGGCACTTCCTGCTCTTTTAACGCCTTTTGGGCCTCGGATATTGCCATCTGCATATATTTTTTATCCTGCTCGGCTTGATTTCTTGCTTTTTCCATAAGTGATTGCGAATTTAATAATTTAACGAGGAAAATCCAAATATGGTGGAAAATATCCATTTTTTCGTATATTTGCGTGTTATTAGAGCAAATAATCAAAAAAAACAGATATAGTTATGTACAGAAGTCATACTTGTGGTGAACTCAGAATCAACAACGTAGGCCAAAGCGTAACTCTGGCCGGTTGGGTACAGAAAGTGCGTAATCTTGGTGCGATGACCTTTATCGACTTGCGCGACCGTTATGGTCTGACACAGATCGTTGTAGAGGAGAACTCGCCCGCCGAAACACGCGAAGTGGCATCAGCTCTCGGTCGCGAGTTTGTGTTGCAGGTTACGGGTACCGTTATCGAGCGTTCATCAAAAAATCCGAAGATGCCTACGGGCGACATAGAGGTGGCTACCTCATCGATTAAGATTCTCAACGAGGCTCAGACTCCTCCCTTTACTATCGAGGAGAACTCTGACGGTGGCGACGACCTTCGTATGAAGTATCGCTACCTCGACCTTCGCCGTCCTCCCTTGCAGCGCAATATGGAGTTGCGCCACCGTATGGCACACGCAATCCGCACATTCCTCGACAAGGAGGGATTCCTCGAGATTGAGACTCCCTACCTGGTGGGCTCTACACCTGAGGGTGCGCGCGACTTCGTTGTACCCAGCCGTATGAACCCCAACCAGTTCTACGCTCTTCCGCAGTCGCCCCAAACTCTGAAGCAGTTGTTGATGGTTGCAGGTTACGACCGCTACTTCCAGATTGTACGCTGCTTCCGCGATGAGGACCTCCGCGCTGACCGTCAGCCCGAGTTTACTCAGATCGACTGCGAGATGTCGTTCGTAGAGCAGGAGGATGTTTTGGAGATCTTCGAGCGTTGGGCAAAGTATATGTTCAAGGATGTTATGAACGTAGAGTTCTCGGAGCCTTTCCAGCGTATGCCGTGGATTGAGGCTATGGAGAAGTATGGTTCAGATAAGCCCGATTTGCGTTTCGGTATGGAGTTCCACGACATCACCGACCTCGCTCACGGCCACTCATTCCCCGTATTTGACGATGCCGAGTACGTTGTAGGTTTCGCCGCAACAGGTTGCGCAGGCTACACTCGCAAGCAGATTGACGCCCTGACCGACTACGTTAAGCGTCCGCAGGTGGGTGCCAAGGGTTTGGTATGGATTCGCAAAGACGAGCAGGGTAACCTCAAGTCGTCTATCGATAAGTTCTTCTCAGCAGAGGATTTGGCTGCTATTGCCGAGCGTATGGGTGCACAGAATGGCGACCTTATGCTCGTATTGTGTGGCAAGAAGTTCAAGGCTCTCACACAGCTCTGCGCCTTGCGTCTGCACGTTGCAGAACTTTTGGGCTTGCGTGATCCCAAGAAGTTTGCTCCGTTGTGGATTGTTGACTTCCCGATGTTCGAGTGGGACGATGAGACAGAGCGTTACTACGCTATGCACCACCCCTTCACCTCGCCTAAGCCCGAGGATGTTCCCTACCTTGAGAGCGATCCCGGTCGCGTGCGCGCTAACGCATATGACTTCGTATGTAATGGCACAGAGATCGGTGGTGGTTCAATCCGTATCCACGACGCACAGTTGCAGGCTCTTATCTTCAAGATCTTGGGCTTCACACCCGAGAAGGCTCAGGAGCAGTTCGGCTTCCTGATGAACGCGTTTAAGTTCGGTGCGCCTCCTCACGGTGGTTTGGCATTCGGTTTCGACCGCTTGTGTTCTCTCTTCGGAGGCTCGGAGTCTATCCGCGACTTCATCGCATTTCCCAAGAACAACGCAGGCCGCGATGTGATGCTCGATGCACCTTCGACAATTGATCAGGCTCAGCTCGATGAGTTGTTTATCTCGTTGGTTAAGCCCGAGTAGATAAATAAGCTATAACACGTAAATACCTTGCTAACAGAGAGTTGTTAGCAGGGTATTTTTTTTGCAACACAATAATGTTATCATAAAAAAAACCTGTCTAACCAAAAGATTAGACAGGTTCTTTTATTTAATCGTCACTCAATTATCTCTTAGGACGAACTGATGACCAAGTGTCGTTCTGTACTACACCGTAACCAGCGTTAATCTCTGATGCGGGGATAGGATAAACGAGACTAGAAATCTCATAGTTGTTGAAGGTGAAATCAACAGCGGGAGCCTTATAAGCTGTCACGCTTGCCTTAACACCCCAACGACGCAAGTCGTAAAGACGCAGACCCTCCTGGAACAACTCGCGAGCGCGCTCGTCCTGGATGAATGACAAGATCTCCTCCTTAGTTGAGGGAAGATCATCAACTGAAGTGATGTCAGTGTTACGCTTTGCAACTGTCAACAAAGCCTCCTGTGCGGGAGTCATATCAGTGTTGCTCTGAGCCTCAGCCTCAGCAATGATCAAGAACATCTCAGGAGCGTTTACGATATAGTTAGTACCGTAAGCTGAGTTGCCTGATGACTTGTGAGCGAACTTACCAGCCTTGAAGATGGGCACGTCAGGAGTTGACAATGCATCCCACTCAAAGATAGCGTTACGAACATCGTTCTCACCATACATAGCGAGCAACTTGGGGCTAGGGCTAAAGTTATAAGTTGACCACAAAGTACCGCAAGAGTTTGCAGACCAGTTGTTGTTAGAGTCAATAGCCAAAGCGAAGAAGCTCTCGTTGTTAGAAACACCTGAAGCATACAAAGCAGCGTAGTCAGAAGCAGTGTAAGCCAATGATGTAATACCTGCAGTCTCCAAAGCATCAGCAGCAGACTTCTTAGCAGCACCCCAGTTCTCCATATAGAGGTAAGTACGTGCCATCAAACCCTGAACAGCAGCTACGTTGAAGTAGTTGAGGTCGCCACGGTCGCCACCAGCAGCAGCGAAGTGAGTAAGAGCATCCTGGAAATCTGACAAAATAGCAGCATAGCTCTGACCTACTGTAGAACGCTGAACCTCAGCGTAAGCAGCAACGGGCTCATCTACTACTACGATACCCAACTCGTTAGAGAAGTCCTGACCAGCAACCTTGATCTGATGACCAAAGATATTGGTAAGCATCAAAGAAGCGTAACCACGCAAAGCGTAAGCCTCAGCAAGATAGAGATCCAACTCTGCCTGCTCGTTCTCTGTAGCACCCTCATACATCTCCTTAGCAGCCTTGATGATACGAGCTGAGTTGTCAACTACCTTGTAACCATAGTTCCAAATACCGCTCAAGTAAGAGTCAGTATCAACGTGAGTGTACTGATAGAGTTTATCCCAGTGACCGGTCTTAGAGTTCCAGTATGTCAAATCGGTAGGAACATCACCAATTGAGATAGCATAGTTACCAGCAAAACCGTAGTAGAACAAACGGTAGTAGGTACCGTTCAAAGCTGTACCGATAGTGGCTACAGAGTTGAGGCCTGTGTCGATGTCGATACCACGAGAGTAATCTGTCTCGAGGTAACCGTTACCACAACTCGACACGCCGCCAACAAGAGCAAGTACAGCAAAAATTTTCAATATCGATTTTTTCATTGTTACTTTGTCTTTAAATTAAACATTTACTAAGCGCATCATTAGAATGTAATCTGCACACCACCAGTGATAGTCTTGGTTGAAGGATACTGCCAAGAGATATAACCGTCAGAGTAGGTCTCAGAGGTGTAACCAACGAAGTTCTTAGCGCGGAATGTATAGAGGTTATCAGCTGATACGTATACACGCAACTTCTCAACTGCAAACTTACGAGTCCACTTCTTAGGCAATGTGTAACCCAATGAAATGTTGCTGAGCTTCAAGTAGTCACCATCATAGAGGAAACGTGAAGAGTCGTCAGTTGTTGAATAGGGGTCAGTATAGATATACTCGGGGTGCTTAGCATCCTTGTTCTCGGGAGTCCAAGAATCGTAAACAATGTCCTTGTGGGGAGTACGGAATGCCATACCGAAACCGGTAAATGCTGCACCGTAGTCGTATACCTTACCACCTGTACGGAATGTGAATGAAGCGTTGAAGTCAAGACCCTTCCAGTTAAGGCTTGTACCGAAACCACCTACCATCTTAGGCTCAGCAGAACCTACATAGCGCTTAGCAGCCTCGTTGAAGTCTGAAGTAGTCTCTTCGCCTGACTCGTTCTTGTACCACAAAGGAAGACCAGTCTCATAATCAACACCTGCCCACTCCTTCATCTTGAACTGGTTGTAAGGACGACCCTCCTCAACGATGGTAATAGTACCCTCGATAGGCTCGCCGTTCAAACGAACAACCTCGTTCTTGTTCCAAGAGAAGTTTGCGTAAGCATTCCAAGCGAAATCGCCACGGTTGATAATGTTAGCGTTAACTGACAACTCCCAACCGCTGTTGCGGATAGAACCGATGTTCTGCATTGCAGAGCTCATACCTGTAGTCAAAGACAAAGGCACGCTGTAGAGAGCATCGTCGGTAAGCTCGTTATAGTAATCCAAAGTGAAGTGGATGCGATCCAACAAAGAAAGGTCGATACCGATATCCAACTTCTTTGATACCTCCCAAGTAAGGTCGGGGTTAGAGATTGATGTGGGAACCATACCCGGAACACCTGCGTAGTTGTAACCAGATACATAGAAACCACGAGCTGCATACCAACCAATATCCTGGTTACCTACTGTACCATAAGATGCACGCAAAGCTGCGTTAGTGAAGATCTCGTTGTCGGCGAAGAGGTCCTCGCTGAAACGATACTTAGCACCTGCTGACCAGAAGTTACCCCAACGGTGGTTAGCACCGAATACTGATGAACCATCACGACGGAATGAACCAGAGATGTAAAGACGATCGTTGAATGAGTAGTGAGCATCGAGGAAGTATGAAGCCAACTTAGCCTCAGATGTGTAGTACTCAGAATCGCCCCAAGTACCTACGGTTGACAAATCACGCATACCGCTAGTTGCGAAGGGGAAGTCATTACCGCTCAAGTACTCGTAGCCTGACATCTTGTGCTGCATCTCCTGACCTACCAAGAAGCTTACGTCGTGCTTCTCACCGAATGTGTAGTTCCAGCCCAATACGTTGTTCCAAGTGATAACGTGGTTGTTGGTGTTGTACTGCTGACCCAAACCATTGTAGCTAACACCCTGTGCATTGTAAATAGCACCCCAGTACTGATACTCACGCTGGTTAGAGATATTTACACCCAAAGTAGACTTAGCGTAGATACCGTAACCGAAGTCGAGCTGTACATAAGGATTGATGTTGATAGTCTGGTTCCAAACGCGGCTCATATCACCAAGCTTCTCATCCCATACAGCCAAGGGGTTGTATGTTGCTGATGTAGTGTTATAAGTACCATCCTCGTTGTAGAAAGGATAGAAAGGCTTCATCTGAGTTGACGCACCTACGATGGGGCTAGTCATTGAACCACCTGTTGACTGAGAGAAACCGTTCTGGATAGAGTAGCTGTAAGAAGAGTTAACACCAACGGTAACAATCTTAAACTTAGAATCCAAGTTCAAACGGCCAGTGAAACGAGTCATATCAGAGTTGATAACGATACCCTCGCTATCGAGGTAACCAAGGCTGGCAAAGTAACCAGTGTTACCAGTCTTACCCTGAATGTTAACGTTGTAGTCCTGGTAGTAACCCTCGCGAGTAACAGCATCCATCCAGTCGTATGATGACTTACCATCCCAACCGTATACACCACTCAAATAATCATAAGCCTCGTCATAATCTGCACCATAAGCTGCAGCATAACCACGAGCAAACAAGTCCATAGACTCTGATGCATTAGCGAAGTTCATGTTGTGGTTAGCGATTGAAGTCACACCCTGCTTGATGTCAACATTAACGTTAACACGACCCTCGGTACCCTTCTTAGTAGTAACGATGATAACACCGTTAGCAGCACGAGCACCATAGATAGAAGTTGCAGCAGCATCCTTCAATACGGTTACTGACTCGATATCAGCGGGGTTGATAGCAGCCATAGGATCGAGGTAGAGGTTTGTCTGAAGACCGTCAACGTCAGAGTTAACGGGCATACCATCGACAACGTACAAAGGCGCGCTACCAGAAGAGAGCGAACCCTGACCACGTACGAAAATCTCACCCCAAGCACCGGGCATACTGTTAGAGTTGTTCATCTGAACACCGGCAACACTACCCTCCAACGACTTAACGAAGTTGGCGTCGGTCTTGTTGTCAAGCAACTCCTCGCCGATTACTGATGCAGCACCAGTAAACGATACCTTACGCTGTACGCCGTAACCTGTTACCACAACCTCGTCGATAGACTGAGAGTCGTCAGCAAGAACGACGTCAATTGAAGTACGGCTACCCACAGCAACTGTCTGTGCCTCATAGCCGATAAACGAAACAATCAGATTCGCATTAGCAGCAGCCTCAATGCGGAATGCTCCGTTCACGTCGGTGGTGGTACCTACGTTAGAACCCTCAACTACGATAGCAGCGCCAACAACGGCCTGACCGGCAGAGTCCTTAACCGTACCGCTCACCTGTCTGTTCTGTGCAAATGCCACAGCGGCAACTGCCAAAACAGCGAAGATAGAAAGTACAATTTTCCTAACCATAAGCATTAAATTTATTGATACATAAAAAAACAATGATATTTTCACTCTAATGTAAAAACTAAACACCCCTTAGATCTGCCTATGAAAGGGGTGCACAACCTAATTTATGCCCTAAATACTGTAAAATGTTACCTATTTGTGACCTTGGTCGCATAACATTTTCTGCTATATCTCAGTTATATAGCAGACTGCCCTTTTGTCACGTAGGTTTCATTTTATTACTTAATCCCATACGTTTTATGAGACATTACTTTAGCATATTCTTCTATGTGAAGAAGCAGCAGCCTCTCAAATGTGGCAAACTGCCTATTTTCTGTCGCATATCCATCAACAAGAAAACGTGCACCTTCTCAACGCATCTCTCGGTCGAGAAGTTTCGATGGAACAACATCCGCAGACGGGTAAAAGGGCGTGATGAGGTTGCGCGACGCACAAACGCATTACTCGACAAGATCTACTATTCGCTTCACGAAGATTATCAAACACTGCTACGTTCGCAAATGGAGCCCTCGCCGCAAGAGTTGCGACGTATGCATCAGGGTAGACATAACACATCGGAGGGCATTGTGAACTTCTTTAACCGCCACAATCAGGATTTTGAGAAAATGGTTGGAATAACTCGTCAATCGAGTACTTTATATAAATATAGGTATGTATGCAACCACCTTCAAAACTTTATAATGTCGCATATGCGGGCGACCGATCTACCCCTGAGGAAGGTTGATAGAGAGTTTATATATGACTTCCATCGCTACCTTAGTGTAGAGGCTGGATGCAACGTCAATACTGCACGCACCTACCTCACTGCTTTTAAGCATATTTTGATGCTGGCTGTTACACAAGGAGAGATCCCCATCAACCCATTTACGGGCTATCAGCTCCATAGCGAGAGTTCGCAGCGCTGTTTCTTGATGAAGGAGGAGTTGCGCTCTATGGCAAATGAACTCCCTCGAAACGAAATGGAGAGTATCGTGCTAGAAGCCTTCCTGTTCAGTTGCTTCACCGGATTGGCCTATGCTGATATAAAAAGAATTACGTATGATGATGTTGTTAAGATTGGCGAGCAGTGGCACATCGTTATCCGCAGAAAAAAGACCCGCACCTCGGTCGACGTTCCGCTCCTGCAATTGCCGTTGCGTATATTACAGAAGCGCTATTCGCGGAATAATAATGCACCGATATTTCCCCTGCCTACAAATTGTTGGTGCAATAAACTCATTAAAAGCATCGCCTCGCGCGCAGGCATAACCAAAAGAGTGACATTTCACACTGCTCGACACACGTTTGCCACAACGGTTACTCTGGCCTATGGTGTGCCTATCGAGATTGTGAGCCGAATGTTGGGACATACTGACATTAAAACCACCCAAATATATGCCAAGGTGCTAAAAACCACAATAAATTCAGAAATGACCCGAGTATCAGACCAAATTGATATGTATTTTGAAAATTACGTCTGAAGAGATGTCTGTATTTGGTCGTTTCAGGCATAGAAAATTGTAACCTGTCAGCGCGGAATGGGTGCAAAAAAGCCTAGATTATGGCCAAAAAGCAATGTTTATTAGCAATATTTGGGCATTATGACAGCTGTGACTAATGAATAAAAATGTATTCAGCATAATTACCACATCCAAACTCATTGCGAACTGTCATAATTTCGCAAACTTTGCTTACAAAACTTAACTTGCTGAGCCACAGCATTAGCATTTTTTTAACAATGTTAATTTTATATTAAATTTTTTTGATAATAAAAGATTAAATTCTTATCTTTGCAGTTGTATTTTTACATTAGAGTGAAAATATACTTATTATTATTTATATGTACAAATAAAATTAATGCTTATGGTTAGGAAAATTGTACTTTCTATCTTCGCTGTTTTGGCAGTTGCCGCTGTGGCATTTGCACAGAACAGACAAGTGAGTGGTACGGTTAAGGACTCTGCCGGTCAGGCTATCATCGGTGCTACCGTTGTTATTGAGGGTTCTCACGTAGGTGCCACTACAGGTGCGGACGGATCATTCCGATTGGAGGCTCCCGCTAATTCCAATCTCGTGGTTTCGTTCATCGGTTATGAGACTCAGACAGTTGCTGTGGGTGCTCGTACCTCTATCGAGATCGTTCTTCAGGACGATACTCAGTCAATCGACGACGTCGTTGTCGTAGCTTACGGTACCTCTTCTAAGGAGGCGGTGACCGGTTCAGTGACAATGGTTAAGTCTGACGTAATTGAGCAGCGTACTACTTCTGACGTAACCAGCGCACTCGAGGGTGCTTCAGCTGGTGTGCAGGTAAGCAGCTCATATGGTGAGCCCGGTGCTTCTACCGACATCTTGATCCGTGGTTTCGGTTCAATCAACGGTAACAACGCTCCCCTTTACGTTGTTGACGGTAACATCTTCGCTGGTAATATGAGCGACATCAACCCCGCCGATATCGAGTCAATGTCAATCTTGAAGGATGCAGCTTCTGCAGCTCTTTACGGTTCACGTGCAGCTCAGGGTGTTGTACTTATCACTACTAAGAAGGGTAAGCAGAGCGGTAAGTTGAACGTTAACGTATCTACTAAGCAGGGTGTTTACACTCGCGGTTTGAAGGAGTACGATGTATTGACAGCAGACCCCTGGATGGAGGTTATGTGGAATACAGCATATAACGACTATTCTCAGTCATACGGCGCTAAGTATGGTGATGAGTGGGTTCGTAACTACACCAACTCTCAGTTCATCCGTACAAGCATCAAGAACAACATCTACGATGCTGCTGACGATGCTATCATCAACCCCGCAACTGGTAAGGTTCAGGCTGCTGTTAAGGATGGCTATACTGACCTTAACTGGTTCGACGCTATTGAGAAGACTGGTTACCGTGGTGAGTACAACATTCAGTTGGATGCTGCTGGCAACAACTACGACGTTTTCGCTTCAGTTAACTACTTGAACGAGGAGGGTTACGTTATCAACACAGGTTTCGAGCGTACTACTGCTCGTGTAGCTGCTAACTTCACTCCCAAGAAGTGGTTCAAGGCTGGTGTAAACCTCTCTGGTTCATTGCAGACTCAGAACTACCGTGCTACAGCATACTCTTCATACTATGCTAACCCCTTCTACTCAGCACGTATGCAGGCTCCCGTATATCCTTACTACGAGCACGATGAGAATGGTGCTATCGTACGCGATGAGAATGGTGAGGCACAGTGGAACTACGCATCGTACCTCGACAACCGTAACATCGCTTACGAGTTGCGCGCAGACTACGATCGCAACTATCGTACTACTTTGAATACTTCTGCTTACACTACTATCACTTTCTTGAAGGACTTCCAGTTCACTCTTCGTGGTTCTATCGATCGTCGTCACTTGACATCTAAGGCCTACAACAACCAGAACATTGGTGACGGTGCTTCTAACGGTGGTCGTTTGAGCAAGGATACTTACGAGTACAACACTATCAACTTGCAGCAGCAGCTCTCTTATGCTAAGACATTTGGCAAGCACACTGTTGACGCAATGGTAGGTCACGAGAACTACGAGTACCGATACAACTATGACTACACAATGAAGGTTGGTGAGGTACTTCAGACTGGTGTATTCGATGGCTTCTCTACTATGCAGTACATCGATGGTTATATCAACCAGTATCGTTCAGAGTCTTATTTGGCTCGTGCACGTTATAACTTCGACGAGCGTTACTTCGTTGAGGCTTCATTCCGTCGCGACGGTTCTTCTCGTTTCTCTAAGGATAATCGTTGGGGTAACTTCTGGTCAATCGGTGGTTCATGGGTTATCTCTTCTGAGAAGTGGATGGAGGATGCTCAGTGGGTTGACTTCTTGAAGGTTCGTGCATCTTATGGTGAGGTAGGTAACGACTCATCAGCAGGTTACTTTGCATCAAAGGGTCTGTACTCTGTAATCTCTACAAACGGCGGTAACGGTGCTTACTCACAGTCACAGTTCGCTAACTTAGGTTTGAAGTGGGAGACAACTCAGTCATTCGACATCGGTCTCGATGCTCGTTTGTGGGATACTGTTGACGTAACTTTGGATTATTTCAACAAGCGTTCTAAGGACCTTATCTTCTCAAAGAGCTACTCTTCTTCTAATGGTACTTTGAAGCCCAATGCAACTTATCCTTCATTGACTCAGAACCTCGGTTCTGTTGACAACTCAGGTATTGAGGTTGCTGTAAACGTTGACATCTTCAAGAAGCGCGATTTCAAGTGGAGCATTGGTGCTAACGCTTCATTCGTGAAGAACAAGATTAAGACTTTGCCCACAACTGCTGAGGAGGGTAACGGTTACATCTCTGGTAACTACCGCTTCCAGGAGGGTCACTCAATGTACGAGTTCTGGTTGTACAAGTATCAGGGTGTTGATCAGATGACCGGTGATGCTCTCTACACATTGGATGATGTAAATTACGGCGATCTGGCTGATGCTTTGGTATACTACGGCTATGCAACCAAGATTGGTGATACATACTATGCTACCAACACTACTTACGCTAAGAAAGATTGGTCAGGTGAGGCATTGCCCAAGGTATATGGTGGTGTTCAGACTAACCTCTCATGGAAGGGCTTGCACTTCAACGTATTGGCTTCATACTCAATCGGTGGTAAGATCTACGATGGTACATACCGTGGCTTGATGTACCCCTACCTTAAGGGTCCCCAGGCATTGCACACTGATATTTTGAACTCTTGGACAGCGGCTCCCGCTGGTATGAGTGCTGATTCAGCTGATCGTATCTCAAACAGCATCTTCCCTCGTAATGATACTGCTGCTTCAAACTACACATATGCAGCATCAGACCGTTGGTTGGTTGACGCTTCTTACTTCATCGTTAAGAACATCGGCCTTTCATACGACCTTCCCAAGAAGTGGGCTCAGGCTATTGATTTGAGCAACATCAATGTATCATTCAACGTTGAGAACCCCTTCATCTTCACAAAGCGTGACGGTTTGAACCCCCAGTACTCATTCTCTGGTTCACAGGATCAGACATATGTTGCTGCTCGCATTTGGACATTTGGTCTTAACATCAAACTCTAATCAAAAGAAAGGGTAAGAAATTATGAAAAAATTGATGAAATATTTTGCCGCCCTCGTCCTCGGTGCGATGGTGATGACGGCTTGTTCGGAGGATTATCTCGAGACTTCTCCTACCAACGCACTTGACGCTGGTCAGTTGACTTCGAGTGTAGAGAACTTCGGCTCTTATATTAACGGTATCAACTTGTTGATGGTTTACCAGCAGGGTGCATACGGTCAGGGTTACTGCGGTATGATGAACCTGTTGAGCAAGTTGGGTAACGAGTGTGGTAACGACTGGTCAGGTGTTGCTTTCGGTGGTTACAACTCAGCTAATATGACTCTTACAACTAACAACAACGCTGCTTACTCAGCATATTCTTGGTGGTTCCTCTACCAGATTATTGGTCAGGCAAACCGTATGCTTGCACAGCTTGAGAACGCACAGGGTGATGAGGACTTGAAGGCATTCTACAAGGCTCAGGGTTTGACTTATCGTGCTTACTGCTACCAGTACTTGGTACAGATCTTCAGCAAGCGTTGGATGGACTCTAACAATGGTGCTTCTGATGGCGTTATCCTTCGCCTTCACACCGACGTTAACGAGGAGGGTATGTACACTGATACAAATCAGGACATCTCTACATTGGCAGAGTGCTACACTCAGATTTATCAGGATTGCGACGATGCCATCACATTGTTCAAGCAGTCTGGTATGAGCGCTAAGAACTTCTACGAGCCCAGCTTGGCTTTGGCTTACGGTGTTAAGGCACGTGCAGCTCTTTGCCGCGAGGATTGGGAGACAGCAGCTTCTTGCGCTAACGAGGTTACAAGCTCATACGATGTTATGACAGCTGATGAGTTCCAGGGTGGTTTCCACACAGCAAACGACGAATGGATCTTCGGTGGCTGGGGTAGCGCAAGTGAGAATATGTGGTACTACACATATGGTACATACTACGGCTACAATGGTTACTACAGTGCTAATGGCTACAACATCATTGGTAACCGTGATTTGACTGACGCAATTGCAACTACTGATGTTCGTCGTCAGTTGTTCGCTGACCCCGCTTTGATGGGTTACTCTAAGGAGGAGATTGACGAGTTGTTCGCAACTGGTAACCTTAACGAGTACTGCGAGCCCGACACAGACACAGAAGCAGGTTACGCTTTGGCAAACGATATCTGGGACTATATGTTCTCTATTCCTGGCGTTTCAGCAAACATCTCTGCAACTGGTTACTATCCCGGTTATCAGGCAGCTTACCAGCAGTTCAAGTTTGGTGTATTCGATCTTCCCGGTGTTCACCACTCAGTTTATATGCGTGCTGCTGAGATGTACCTTACTCAGGCTGAGGCTTTGTGTAAGCAGGCTACTCCCGACTATGCTACAGCTCAGGACTTGCTCTTCGCAGTTAACTCACAGCGTGATCCCGAATACACTAAGTCTACTAAGACTGGTGATGAGTTGATCGAGGAGATTATGCTCTATCGTCGTGCAGAGTTGTGGGGCGAGGGTCACGGTTGGTTCGATTTGAAGCGTACCGGTGCTTCTATCTCACGTCGTGCTACAATCGACGGTGGTACATTCGGTGCTAACTTCGCTAAGACCATCGGTCCTAACGCTGAGGCAACTAACGACTGGGTATGGATTATTCCTTTGCACGAGACTCAGTACAACGAGGCTCTCGAGTAATAATATACTCAATATAATTAAAGGAGGGTGTCCCAATGGACATCCTCTTTTTTTGTGCAATTTAAGCCCGATATGCTATTACTTTAAAACGGCAAAGACTTTATCCGACAGCATTGTGAATAGAGAGAAATAGCCTTAAAATAACTAACGAAACGGGGTCTATTACATCAGAACAAGAACGAAAGAAAAGAGCCTGTCTCAACGTTAAGTCAGACAGGCTCATCAATAAACTTTAATTACACTATATCTTGTCGAAATCCTCCTTGCCAGCGCCGCACAAAGGGCACGCCCAATCATCGGGCAGATTCTCAAAAGATGTTCCGGGCTCAATGCCATTCTCGGGGTCACCAATTGTAGGGTCATAAATCCATCCACAGGGGTTACATACGTACTTATCCATAATCTTATTGTTTTTGTTTGTTAATGAATGTTTATCTTTCTCTATTGCAAAAGTAATACATAAAAACAGTAAAAAATCACAAAAACGATAAAAAGAATTTTTAGTTCTATAAGTTCCGCTTATACCCTACTCACCATTCATACACAAAAAAAAGACCGACAAGCCGCAAAGCCTGTCGGTCGTATATTGTTTATTACACTCTATTAAACCAAGCCTGAGAAGCCCATAAAGGCCATTGCAAGGATAGCAGCAGTGATAAGTGCAATAGGATTACCCTTCAATGCTGAGGGCACACCATCCAACTCCAAACGCTCGCGGATACCAGCGAAGAGCACCAAAGCCATAGCGAAACCCACTGCAGTAGATACCGAGTAAACAAAGCTCTGCAAGAGGTTAAACTCCTTCTGGATCATAAGGATTGCAACACCCAACACAGCACAGTTTGTAGTAATCAAGGGAAGGAAGATACCCAATGCCTGATACAATGAGGGCGATACCTTCTTCAACACGATCTCTACCATCTGCACCAACGCAGCAATAACGAGGATGAAGACAATAGTCTGCATATACTCTATGTGCAGGGGCACAAGAATAAATGTCTGGATAGACCACGCCACAATCGAAGCCAACGCCATAACGAAGGTTACGGCAGCACCCATACCCAGCGAGGTATTCACCTTTGACGATACGCCCAGGAAGGGGCAGATACCGAGGAACTGTGCGAAAACAACGTTATTAACGAAAATCGCACCGATGATAATTGCGAAATATGAAAGCTCCATAACTACTTCTTAGCTAATTTGTTAAACAACACCATCATATAGCCCAGCACAAAGAATGCACCAGGAGCCAATACGAATACCAAAGGCATATAATCGGCAATACCGAGCGAGAAACCGAAGATAGCACCGCTACCCAAAATCTCACGCACAGCACCAATAAGTGTAAGCGCAATGGTAAAGCCCAAGCCGATACCCACACCATCGAGGATAGAGTCCATAGCGCCATTCTTCGACGCGAAGGCCTCGGCACGACCCAAGATGATACAGTTTACTACGATCAAGGGGATAAACACACCCAAGCTTGCATAGAGCGAAGGCACATAGGCCTGCATCAACATCTGGATGATGGTAACGAACGATGCGATAACCACGATAAATGCGGGGATACGCACCTTATCGGGGATAAAGTTCTTGATGAGCGAGATAACCAAGTTCGACATAATCAACACGGCCATAGTCGCCACACCCATACCCAAACCATTCACGGCCGAGGTGGTAGTACCCAACGTAGGACACATACCCAACACCAGCACAAAGGTGGGGTTATTCTTCAAAATACCATTAAGTATGATCTGCATCTTATTCATTCTGACCTCCTTTCTGAGCCTGCTGGCCCGCATTGTTGGCAGTTGCAGTAGCACCCGACACGCTGTCGGCTGACTCCTGATAACCACACGCTACCTTATAAGCCTCGTAGGCACGAGCTACAGCCTCGTAATAGGCGCGTGAAGAGATAGTAGCAGCCGTCAAAGCATCCAGCTCACCGCCATCCTTCTTCACCTTAAACTCAATCTCCCACGAATTCTTATTCTGAATGCTTGAAAGCAATGCGTTGCCCTCGTCGGCCATCTTGGTACCAAGACCAGGAGTCTCCGACTGCTGCAATACGTTTACGTTAAGAATCTTGCCATCGGCACCAAAGCCAACCATAAGGCGGATAACACCACCAAAACCGTTCTTTGTCATCGACTCAACGGCGTAGCCTACTGTCTGGCCAGCATTGGTTGCAGTATATACAGTGATTGTCATATCGTCGATAGTCTGCTCGCTGATCTCGGTATTATCGAACTCGGGCAGAACATTCGACACAGCCTGTGTAGTAGCCGCAGCGTTAGCCTCGGCAATAGCATCAGCCGTAATCATATTCACTGCACCCACACCAGCCGAAGCGATAAGGGTTACGGTGAACAGGACGGCAACCATATTAAAAAGTGTACTCTTCATATCTCCGTCCTCCTATTTTTTAGCTGTTGTTACACCGAAGCGGCGAGGCTTCACATACTTATTGATAAGAGGTGTAACGGCATTCATCAACAAGATTGCAAATGACATACCCTCGGGATAAGCACCCCACAAACGGATAACCATTGTAATCACACCAATACCTACACCATAAATAACCATACCCTTGGTAGTCATAGGCGAGGTTACATAGTCGGTTGCCATAAAGATTGCACCGAGCATAGCACCACCAGCCAAGAGGTGGAACAAAGGCAGAGCATACAACTCAGCACCACCACCCTGCATCAAGGCTACGATAAAGGCGAAAGCTGCCATCGAACCCAACACAGCCACGGGGATGTGCCAAGTGATAACACGACGCCACAACATATAGAGTCCACCCACAAGCAGAGCCGCAGCCGAGAGCTCACCCATAGAACCAGAGGTGAAGCCACCGAACATAGTCATAAGGTTAGCATCGGTAACCGACATAGCACCCGACTTGATGGCTGCCAAAGGAGTAGCACCCGAGAATGCATCGGCAATGCCGCCAATAACGGGCTCAATTTCAGGGAATGAGGTCATCTGCACGGGGTAAGCGATAAGCAGGAACACACGACCTACCAACGCAGGGTTGAAGGGGTTGTGACCAAGGCCACCGAAGGTCATCTTCGCAACACCGATAGCAACCACCGAGCCGATAACGATAATCCACCAAGGAATGCTGGCGGGGAGGTTGAATGCAAGCAAAAGACCTGTAACCACAGCCGACAGGTTACCGATGGTGGGATTGCCCTTGACAAGATACTTCTGAATCAAGAACTCCACCACTACGCAACTCGCTACAGCAATAGCCGTAACGTAGAGTACGCTCAAACCATACACCACGACCGATACCAGCAGAGCAGGTACCAAGGCCAAAATCACATCGCGCATCAACGACTGTGTCGAGTGCGGATTGTGCATATGAGGTGCAGGCGCAACAATAAATTTATTTGCCATATCTCTCTTCTTTTATTTTCGTTATTTTTTAGCAGCAGCTGCGGCAGCGGCACGTGCACGGATGATACCCATCACGGTCTGCTTACCCAAGCGTACATAATCCAACAAGGGGATACCCGCGGGGCAGGTGTACTGGCAACAACCGCACTCGATACAATCGGGGATGCGCTCAGTCTCCATCTCGTCCCACATCTGCTTTGCAGCCAAGCGCTGCAACAAGTAGGGCTCCAAGCCCATCGGGCAGGCTGCCACACACTTGGCACACTTGATACACTCGCTCTCGGCCACACGACGAGTCTCCTCGCCACTAAAGATTGTAATACCCGAGCAACCCTTTGTTACGGGCGAGTCTACGTTAGACATGGCACGACCCATCATAGGACCACCATTAACAACCTTAACATCGCCCTCGGGCAGACCACCAGCCATCTCAAGCAGCGTAGAGATAGGTGTACCCATACGAGTGAGCAGGTTGCGAGTCTGCTTAACATCCTTACCTGTTACGGTTACTACACGCTCAATCAGGGGCTTATTCTTCTGCACAGCCTCATACACCGCTACGGCTGTAGAAGCGTTGCACACTACGGCACCTACGTGGATAGGGAGTGCAGGAGGAGGGGGTACCTCGCGGCCTGTTACGGCAGCAATAAGCTGCTTCTCACCACCCTGGGGGTACTGCACCTTCAGGGGCTCAACCGAAATAGCAAACTTCTTCTCGGCGATAATCTTATTAAGGTTAGCAATAGCATCGGGCTTGTTGTTCTCAACACCGATGATAGCCTTATCTACGTTCAATGCCTTCTTCAGGATCTCAACGCCGATGAGCAACTCCTCACCACGCTCCAACATTGTGCGGTGGTCTGAAGTAAGGTAGGGCTCACACTCTACACCGTTGATAATCAAGTACTCGGCTTTGCAACCATTAGGAATCGAGAGCTTAACGTGAGTGGGGAATGTAGCACCACCCATACCTACGATACCTGCGTCCTTAATCTTTGCAATGATAGCGGCTGAGTCCAACTCGCACTCGCGCTTAATATCCTTCGAGAGGTCAATCTCGGGCATCCACTCGTCGCCCTCGCGCTTGATGGTAATCATCATCTGGCGCACGCCCTGTCCATTGGGCAACATATCAACGGCTGTAACCGTACCCGAGATGGGCGAGTGGATATTCGCCGACATAAAGCCTGTAGCCTCAGCGATGAGCTGACCTGTGAGTACCTTGTCGCCCTTAGCAACCTTAGCTGTTGCGGGGGCACCGATGTGCTGTCCGAGCGGAATGTTTACGACATCGGGAAGAGCCAAAGTCTCGATAGCCTTATTGCAGCTCCATTGTTTATTATCCGACGGATGAACTCCGCCTATAGGAAATGTCTTCATACCAAAATCTTTATTTCTGCTCGTTTACACTCTCTTTCTTCTCCACTGCCTCAGCCTTCTTGGGCTCAGCGGCGGGTGTTGCGGGCTTTGCTGCAGGAGCCTTGGGCTCCTTGGGAAGGGGATCCATACCCTTCAAAACGATAGCGCCCGTAGGACACTCATTAACGCACTTGCGGCACAACTTACACTTCTGTGAATCGATGTAAGCAACACCATTCTCCACTGTAATAGCACCGAACGCACAAACCTTGGCACACTTACCACAACCGATGCAACCAGCCTTGCAGGCCTTCATCGTAACGGCACCCTTGTCCTTCGATACACAGCTCACATACACGGCGCGGTTCTTGGGCCACTTCTTGCGAAGCTCGATGATACCCTTGGGGCAAGCCTTAACACAAGCACCACAAGCGGTACACTTGTCGGGATCTACCTCGGCAATACCAGTCTCGGGATTAACCTTGATGGCGTCGAACTGGCAAGCATCGACACAATCGCCATAACCCAAACAACCATAAGCACAAGCAGTCTCGCCAGCATAGAACGAAGCAGCAACAGAACACTTCTTGGTGCCGTTGTACTCGTTAGTACGAGGACGCTTGCTACATACGCCACCGCAACGAACAGTTGCTACGGTAGGCTCTTTCTCAGGTGCTACCTTACCAAGGTAAGCAGCCATCTTCTTCATACACTCGGCACCACCAACGGGGCAGAACAGTGTAGAGATGTCGTCACGCACAACCATAGCCTCGGCCATAGCACGGCAGCCGGCAAATCCACAACCACCACAGTTAGCTCCCGGGAGCATCTTCTCAACCTCGTCGATACGAGGATCCTCCTCTACCTTGAACTTCTGTGCCACGAAGTACAAGATAACGGCTGCAAGAATACCCACTACGCAGAGTGTCAGAATTGTTGATAATAATACCGTCATTTTGTTTGTTTAATTATTATAAATTTTATTCTATCCTTAATCTTCGAGCGCAACGCATACAGCACCACGTACCATACAACCACACCAACGAGCGCAGCCACAACGGCTACACCCTCGCTTGCACCCACGGCTAATGCACCGACAAGTGCTATGGTCAAAACAAAAAAGGGCACCACATAGGCCAAAAAGACCGATTTGGGACCCATATCATTTCGCATAAGTGCAACCTCGACACTCTCCCCCACCTTATAGGCAGAAGCATCCGCTGTAGTCACCTCTACTATCTTATCTATCTGCTCCGACGCACCACATACTCCCTTGGCGTGACAAGCACTGCAAGCACTATTGACAGTCATTCGCACGAAGACACTCTGGTCCTCGATACGCACAACCTCACCGCAATGTTTGACTGATGCCATAAGAGATGTATTAATAGCCGTACTTATTTACCAATGGGAAGTGGCACTCGTGGCGGAACGAGCGGTTAGAAAGTCGCAACACAGGGGGATACTGGTAACGCTTCTTTACGTTGGTCATAACCATCGAGTGAATCTTCTCGACAACATCAGAGTCGAAGCCTGCATTGATAATCTCCTCACGGTGCTGACCCTTCTCGATCATACGATAGAGGATGGCATCGACAACCTCGTAGGGAGGCAGGATGTCGCTATCCTTCTGGTCGGGACGAAGCTCCGACGAAGGCTCCTTCTTGAGGATGATATCAGGAATAACGTTATTGAAACGGCTGTTGATATATCGAGCCAAATCGTACATCTCGCTCTTGTAAAGATCGCCAGTAGGGCTGAATGCACCGGCTGTATCGCCATAGAGTGTACACCAACCGATGGCATTCTCACTCTTATTCGATGAGTTCAGCAACACATAGCCATCCTTGTTCTGCAAAGCCATCAGCAACACGGTACGGATACGCGACTGAATATTCTCCTCGGTAGCATCAAACTCGGTACCACCTGTTACAGGCTTGAGTGTATCCATAATGGCTGAGTATGCCTCGTTGATGGGCAGAACGCTGAACTCTATGCCCAAGTTCTCGGCCAGAGCCTTTGCATCCTCAACCGACTCATCGGGCGAGAAACGTGAAGGCATCATCAGGCCCTTGACATTCTCCTTGCCCAAAGCACCTACGGCCAAGCAAGCGACAACCGACGAGTCGATACCGCCCGAAAGACCGATACAAGCCTTCTTATAACCATTCTTGTGGAAGTAATCACGCAGACCCAAGCACGCTGCCTCATACACCAGGCGTGTGCGGTCGTTGTAGGTCGTGTAGGGAACCTCGATGGGGGTATTCTCGGCCTCAGTGTCGTAGATGCGGAAATCCTCCTCGAAGCTCTTCATAATGAGAGCGAGCTTGCCCTCCTTGTTTAGAATGCCCGACGTACCATCATAGACGATATCGCCCGAGCCACCAACCTGATTGATGATAATAATACTGCGACCCTCGGTGAAAGCCAAGCTACGCAACATCTCCAGACGGCGTGTGAGCAGGCCCTTACCATATCGGCGTGAATTGACATTAACAACGAGATCTGCATTGAAATCAATCTCCGAGAGGTGCGCCACATCGTTGCCCACCAAAACAGCCACCTTGCTACCGCAGATGTCGATAGTCTGATAGCCTTCACCCTCGACAATGAAACCCATCTCACGACGAGCCGTAACGTGCTGCTTAGCGACAATATGATCGACACATCCGTTACGCAATACTGCGGCTGCACTTACTGCGCCACGCTCGGTCAAATAGGGTGAACCAACAATTGCTGTAACACGAGTACAAGCCTCTGCAATCTCCTCCAGAGCCTCTTCACAGAGTGTGAGGAAAGTTGATTTACGCAACAAATCATACGCCGGTGTTCCGCTGATGGCATACTCGGCAAAGAGGACCAAATCGGCACCCTCACGCTCGGCTCTGCGGATAGCATCGATAATTTTCGCTACATTGGCGTCAATATCTCCAATAGTGTAATTTAATTGGGCGAGAGCAATTTTCATCTTAAGGTGAAATGGTTAAATAACATTCCAATACAAATACGCCGCAAAGGTAGTAATTATTTTATAAACAAAGGAATAATCCCTTGTGATTTTTCACTAAAAAAGGGGTAGAACCACAACTGATTCTACCCCTGTTTCGATAATTCTACTCGAGCCAACTACTCCTCGCCATCGGCTACCAGGATACGACCGCAATACTCACACACGATGAGCTTCTTGCCCTGACGTACATCTACCTGACGCTGAGGAGGAATGCGGTTAAAGCAACCACCACAAGCATCACGCTTTACAGTCACCACTGCCAAACCATTACGCACGCTGCGACGGATACGGTTGTAGGCTGTAAGCAGGCGCTCGTCAATCTTCGACTTAGCCTTGTCGGCCTTAGCCTCAAGTGCTGCTACCTGATCGGCTGTCTCAGCCTCGATGCTCTCCAACTCGCCCTTCTTTGCAGCCAAGTCGATACCACGATCGGCAACAACTGCCTCGGCGCTCTCCAACTGAGCCTTCTTGTTCTTGATGGCGGTAGAATACTCTCTCAAACGCTTCTCTGCCAACTCGATCTCCAACTCCTGATACTCGATCTCCTTGGTGATGGCATCATACTCGCGGTTGTTGCGAACGTTGTTCTGCTGCTCCTTGTAGTGAGAAATCTGAATCTTGGCCTGATCGATCTCGCGCTTACGCTGCTTGGTGAGTGAGTTGAACTCCTCAACCTCGCCATTAATGTTCTCGATGCGAGTATTCAAACCTGCGATTTCGTCCTCGAGATCCTGCACCTCCAAGGGCAGTTCTCCCTTCACTTTGTTGATCTCGTCGATCTGAGAGTCGATTTTCTGCAACTCGTAAAGAGCCATAATCTTCTCCTGCATAGAGTAATCAACTTCAGATGTTTTCTTCTGTGCCATATGTTATAAATTTATTTTAGACGCACTTAAATTTCACCCTCAAATAGTGTAATTTATCGGGTTACGCGAGCGCACACTCTTGCGAACTGCAAAGATAGGTATTTTTTTTGATAAAATATCAAATAAAATTTGAATTGCGCAATATTCGCTTTCAAAATGGCCCATATCAGCCAAAATAATTGCATTTTCGTGTCGCATAAAGTCGTTATAGCGCAAATCTGCCGTCAAATAGATGTCCGCACCCGACTCTCGGGCCTGGTCGATAAGCGAGCCACCCGAGCCTGTGCAGATTGCAACTCGCTGCACTTTTTCCTTGACAATATCGCTATGTCGCAGAGCCTTCACACCGAAGCGCTCCATCACCTCGCGCATAAACACCTCCGAGGGCAGGGCACTATGTAACTCTCCTACCACACCAAAGCCCGCTCCCTCGGGCGAACTGCTCTGCAAGACTTGCATATGCTCCAGTCCAAGCATCTGTCCCACACGCCAGCTCATACCCTGAGGCGTGGAGTCAAGATTGGTGTGTGCCGCATATAACACTATGCCACGACGAATGGCCTCCTCGACACAACGCTCGGTCTGCGAGGCAGAGTTAAAGCGCTTGAGTGCGTGGAAGATTATCGGGTGGTGGGTAATAATCATATCACAACCCTCACTCACAGCCTCGGCAATCACCTCCTCGGTAACATCAACGGCCAGAAGTACGCCGTGCACCTCATCGTCATCACGTCCGACAATAAGACCCGAGTTGTCGTACGACTCCTGCAGGGAGAGAGGGGCAAAAGCCTCAATGAGCGAAGTTATTTCTCTAACTTTCATAGGCTAAAAGAGCGACTGCTCATAAAATGGGAACAACTCCTTGTTATCGTCATCCGACTTCTTCTTACGGCGGGGCGAACGACGCACGGGCTGCTCATCAACAGGCTCCTTCTCGGCTGCAGGCTCAACGGCCGCTGCAACCTCCTCAACAGCCTCCACAGCCTCAACTGTCTGAGCGGGCTGCTTCACTCGCTTTGCTGACGCACGCTTAGGCTTGGGCTCAACGCTCTTGGGCATCTCTACACCCTCCGCAGGCTCCGCATCACCATCCGACACGGCAATAACCTGCTCGCCATCTGCACTCTTAAGCTCCTCGCGCACCTCCAGCAACTCGGCACGGATACGCTGCAGACGCTCCAGAAGCTGGGTCTCGCGGGCAAGCTCGTCTTGCGAACTGCGACGCATAACCTGCGCAGCTCCCTTCAAGGTCATACCTCGCTCCTTGACCAGATGATATATCTGCTTTAGTTTCTCGATATCAGCCTCGGTGAACATTCGGTTACCCTTCTGATTCTTATGAGGCTTCAGACACGCAAACTGCGACTCCCAATGACGCAGAAGCGACGGACGCACGTCGAACATCTCAGACACCTCGCCCATCGAGTAATAGATTTTTTTAACAGCCATTGTATATCGGTTTTTTCGTTTTATTTCAAAATTCTGAGCGAACTTGAGTACATATTATTCACTCGGCCACCCACTCGCTTTACAAAACCCAGCGCACGACCTTCATAGAGCACCAAATTAAGTCCCTCCGTAAACTCTCCTGGCGCCATATCCTGCTTACGCAGGAACTGCAACGCCTCTTCGAGCGGTAGCTCACACGCCGGCAATACCTCACGATTGAGCCCCACGAAGAAGGCCAACGCTCCATCGGGCTTTAGTTTATTCTTAAAAATCTGTCCCATAGCCACGCCCGAATAAATCACGGCCAGACGCGACGACAAGGCCTTTATCTCGTCATAATGCTCATCTCTACAAGCATATAGCATCTCACCGGCAGCAAAGAAACGCATCTGTTCGGGCTCCATCACCCAGCGACTTAACTCCTTTACAGCCTGTTTATCCACAGCGGTTATAACCTCACGGCGAGACTTGGGTGCACGACGTCGCGACGTAGGCAGGCCCTGCTTGCGTGCAACGGCCATAAACATACCCTCACCCTTGACTCTATGCGGGAAGAAGCGGAAGGTCTGGAACACACCCTCGCGACCTACAACAGCGCCCCACTCATCGGATACGTGAATGGCGTCTACCGCCTCCAACTCATCACCATACTCCTCGCAGATGCGGCCAACTAGGGCCTCATCCTCCTCGCGATTAAACGTACAAGTGCTATATATCAACACGCCACCAGGGCGCAATGCTGCAAAGGCATTCTGCACAATCTCCCACTGACGCTCGGCACACATCTTCACGTTGGCTTCGCTCCACTGCTCGCAGGCATCCTCCGATTTGCGAAACATTCCCTCGCCCGAGCAAGGCGCATCTACGGCCACAACGTCGAACCACTGCTCAAACTCGGCTACACGCGAGGAGTCGTTACACGTGATGACCATATTTCCCAAGCCCCACTTACGGGCATTATCGGCAAGCACAGCGGCACGGCTACGATTTATCTCGTTGGCAACGACCAATCCGCTCAGACCAACCAGCGAGGCATAGTGGGTACTCTTGCCTCCGGGCGCGGCACACATATCAAGCACTCGCAACCCCTCGCACCGTTCACGTCCGCCAACGGCCTGTGCCATTATGTAACCCGCGAACTGCGAACTTGCCTCCTGCACATAGTATGCACCAGCGTGGAACGCTGGGTCTAACGTAAAGTTGGGACGCTCGTGCAGCGAATAGCCATCACGGCTCCACGCCACCTTATCCGACGGCCACTGTGGCTCAGTCATCTTCCACGGATTGAGTCTGACCGAGGTTGAAGGCTCGCTCACAAGTGCCTCACACAGAAGCGCGGCCTCCTGCTCGCCCAATTCGCGACGCATTCGCTCAACAAAGAGTTCTGGTAACTGCATAACTACAACTCGGCGGCTAACTGATCCAACTGCTCACATATGCGGTCGACAACACTCTCGTCGGCCACAAAGTCGTCGACATCCTTGTCGATGATAAGTACCCTACCCTTATATATATTATTAATCCAATGCTCATACTTATCGTTAAGGCGCTGCAAATACCCCTCGTCGATATTCATCTCGTAGGCACGTCCTCGACGCTTGATTTGTGTAACCAGAGTAGGGATGCTCGCACGCAGGTAGATAAGCACATCGGGCTCCGGGATGAGCGTTGTTGTCAGATCGAAGATTTTCATATAGGTAGCAAAGTCGCGCGACGAGATAAGTCCCATACGATGCAGATTGTCGGCAAAGATATGGGCATCCTCGTAGATGGTGCGATCCTGAAATATATCCTTCCCGCCCGAGCGGAGCATATCCAAAGTCTGCTCAATGCGGCTTCCAAGGAACGATATCTGCAACTGAAAAGCCCAGCGGCTCATATCCTCATAGAAATCGCCGAGGTAGGGGTTATCACTCTCCTCGTAATATGCCTTTGCACCATAGCGGCGTGTAAGAATCTCCGTAAGCGTAGTCTTACCGCTACCAATATTTCCAGCTATTGCTACATACATATATTTATCTATTCTTCATTTATTTTCTTTTCTAGGCCTCATAAGGACTCTGCCCTACTCATTGCTATCAGCGCATCGCTCATAGCCGAGTCACCATTAAGGCGGGGTATCTTGCGTCTACGCTCCTTGATCTGCCAGCGATGGAATGTACCACGAGGCACGACCACTACCCGTAGAGGTTGCATCACGCTCTTGCGCTTGGCATCGTAGTCCGAATTTAGGCTTCGCAACTTGGAGTCCAACACCTCGGCAAAGCGTTCCACGCTATCGGGCCGACGCACAAACTCCACAACCCATCTATGATAACCACCCATTCGGGGCAGGAACTGCGCAGAGACGGTAAACTCCTCCACCACAGCGCCCGTCGCCGAGCAAGTGTAGAGTAGAGCTTGCTCAACATTGCCAATCATCAGCTCCTCGCCGAAGGCATTTATATATTGTTTGGTACGACCAACAATCTTTATCTTATATGGGTCGACTGATGTAAATTTCACCATATCACCCAACTCATAGCGCCAAAGACCATTCTCGCTACTCATCAGCACGGCATACTCCGCACCACAACGCACTCCCTCCAATGGCACGACATTCTCGCCTCGGGCAAACTCATAATAGCACCCATAGTGAGGCATAAGCAACATCTCATCCGAGTTACACTCCTCGGCCACGGCAATGAAACCCTCCGAGGCGTTATAACTCTCCCAATAGTTAATCTTCCGCCCCACCGCACTCTCAAAAGCGGCTCGATAGGGATGAAAGCTGACTCCACCGTGCATAAAGAGTTCTATGCGGGGCCACACTTCACACAAGTGCTCCTTTTCAGACCACTCCAACAGGCGTCTTACAAGAGCCATATTCCACGACGGCACACCTGCCAAGGCTCTGATATCCTCAACCGCACACTCTTCGCAGATAGCCTCGCACTTTGCATCGAAATCCTCGATGAGTGCCGCCCTACGGCTCGGTGCTCGCACCAACTCACCCCAACGGCCCGTGGCTACAACCAGCAGTGCCGACAAATCGCCCACCAGGGCTCTGCCCTCGCGCTGGCAATGGCCTGCCATCGTGAGTGTGCGTCCATCGAAAAGCTCTGACGATGGATTAGCCCTCAGATACAAGGCCACAGCATCGGCCATACCTCGCAGATGGTTGCCATACAAGGCTCGGCGCGTGATGGGAATATATTTACTACGAGCTGATGTTCCTGACGAGCGGGCAAACATATCGACCCGTCCCGGGACAGCAACGTTTGGCTCGCCACCACGCATACGCTCGATGTATGGCGTAAAGGAGGCGTAGTCGAAGCGCCTCACCGCGCGGGCAAACTGCTCGGCATTGTGCACCCGACCGAGTCCCACATCGCAACCGAAGGATGTATTACGGCCACGCTCAATCAATCTATAGAGTGTCGAATACTGCTCCTCGACAGCACGTCGCACTGCACGTTCGATACGACTACAACGCGAAAGCATAGCACGTCGCATCAATACTCCCAAAACCGACATATAAAGTACATTTTAGTTATCCGCCTCCACTATCGGGGCAGAAAAAAGCACTCTGTTCGGTCTTCTGTTTATAATAAGTTTGGTAAGAACTTCTAGTTAAAGAACTCGCCCACGGTGGCAATCGATCCCGGCATCGAGAAGACAACCACTCTATCGTAGGCATTGATACGTGTATCACCCACAGCGATGAACACCTTGTCGCCTCGCACAATACCACCGATGATGACATCCTGCGGCAGGCGCATATCCTTAATCATACACTTGGTAGCAGGCGAATTGGGCTTAACGATAAACTCCAGCACCTCGGCCTCGCTACCCGACAGGCAACGTATGGCCTGCACATCGGTAGACATAGTAAAGCGGAAGATATTCGACGCCGTGACACGTTTCTTATTGATGATGGTGTCGATACCTACACTCTCGGCAAGACGTATATAGTTCAGGTTCTCCACCTCGGCAATAACCTTCTTCACGCCCATTCGCTTGGCCTGCATAGCAGCAAGGATATTGGTCTCACTACGGCCTGTAACGGCAAGGAATGCATCAGTAGTCGAGAGTCCCTCCTCCAGCATTGCATCGAGATTACGGCCATCCTCGTGAATGATGAGCGTACGATCCAGCTCCTCGGCCAAGCGATAAGCCTTCTCGCCATTATACTCAATCATCTTCACATTCATATCGTCCTGAAGCTCCAGAGCAACTCTCACGCCAATACGCGAACCTCCCAAAATCATCAGATTCTTAACCTCGACACTCTTCTGACCTGAAAGTTCGGTCACTCGCTTGGCTGCATCCTTACGCGAGATGATATACACAACATCGCCCTCGAAGAAGACATCCTGTCCGCGGGGGATGATAGTCTGGCTGCCTCGTGTGATGGCTACGGCACGGAACTCCGAGATTGAGCCATCGTCGGCAAGATCCATCAACTTGCGACCAATCAATGGTGATGTGGGCTCCAACTTAACTACTACCAGCGCCAGCAATCCGCCCGAGAAGTCGACATAGTCGGTTGTAGAGGTGTGACCCAAAAGGTTGGTAACCTCCAGGGCGGCCACCTGCTCGGGGTGGAAGAGGTAGTCGATACCCATATCGATGAACATCTCCTTGTTATTTGGCTCGAGGTACTCGTTATGGTCGATGCGGGCGATAGACTTCTTAGCGCCCAGCTGCTTGGCCATAATTGCAGAGAGAATGTTCATATTCTCGTCGTGATTAACGGCAATGAACAGATCGCAACGTCTTACGCCGGCACGACGCAACACGGCAAAGGTTGTGGTGTCACCCTCAACGGTAATCAAGTCGGCCAGGTTGCCGAGTTCGTTCAGCGCCTTGCTGTCGCTGTCGATTACGGTAATATCGTGGCCATTACCACTAAGCATACGTGCCAAGTGGCTACCCATCTCTCCAATTCCTGAAATTACTATCTTCATCGCTTACATCTTAATGCTCATCGGCAACCTTTGCGCCACATCGAGCAGCAAAAGGCATATAATCTTGCAAATTAACATACAAATATATAAATTTGTCGAGAGAAATTCAACTAAATAACCATTTTTAACACCATATACCTTATGGCAACATCATTTTCCACCATATTAGTAGTCGTACTCATCTCAATCGGCTTGGTCGGATTCTTCTTTTTGGGTATGTCGCTCACACAGATTTTCAAAGGACACGACATCGACTCGGAGATTGCTACCAACAAGAATATGCAGCGCCTGGGCATTAAATGTGCCGTGCAGGAGTCACGCGAAGACACCGGTACCGATTGTGCCGACTTGGGTTGTCACGGCAACTGCTCGTCGTGCGACATCGACCACACAGCGGAAAAATAGACGCCCTATGAGAAGAACAATCCTATTCCTATTGCTCTTCGTTGGTTTGGTAGCCTGCTCGTCGCCATCGGCCCACAAGCCTACGTTACGTTTTCACGATGGGCGACTGCGCATTGCCCAATTCACCGACATACACCTCTCGGCAGATGACCCCAAGAGTGCTCCAGTAGCCGACACACTGCTCGCTGTAATTGCGAAGGAGCGTCCCGATGTGGTGATTCTCACAGGAGACATAGTCACAAGCCAGCCCGCCGAGAAGGGATGGCGACACATTATGAGCATTATGCAACGCGCCGGCATACCCTATGCCGTAACGATGGGCAACCACGACCCCGAGGTGATGCAACGCGACTCTATATACGACATCCTCGCCACCGATCCGCTATTCATCGGCGAGAAGGGCCCTGAGCTGAGTGGCTGTGGCAACTACACTCTTCCCGTTCTGGCAAGCGACTCGGACAAAGTCAGTGCACTGCTCTACTGCCTCGATTCGGGCGACTACACCTCCGACTGGGCACAACTCGGCACCTACGCTTGGATGCCGTGGGAGGTAACATCGTGGTATCGCGAGCAGAGCGCCCGCTACACCGCACAAAACGGCGGCACGCCTATACCTGCGCTGGTATTCTGCCATATCCCCACACCCGAATATCGTCTCATCGACCAAGCCCCCGAGATGTATGGCCGCAATGGCGATGGCTCAGGTATCGGCTCGGCAGAACTCAATAGCGGTTTTCTCCTTTCAGCCGTGGAGATGGGCGATGTTATAGGAATGTTCGTGGGTCACGACCACGAGAACGATTATATTGGTCAGCACTTCGACATAGCACTTGCCTACGGACGCGTATCGGGCTTCAACGCCTACGGAGGCCTGCCACGCGGAGCACGTATCATCGACCTCTATGAGGGCGAGCGACGCTTCGACACGTGGATTTCGACACCCTCCTTCAGCGAACTGCTCTACCACTACCCCATCGGCATCACCGAGGACGATATCAACGAAATGGAGTACCTCCCCGCCAAGACATACACCCCCTCACAGCAGGGCGTAGCATACACATACTACGAGGGTGCGTACAAGAATCTGCCCGACTTCCCACACAAGGGCAAGCGCATTGGCGAGGGTGTGATGAAAAACTTCATCGTCACAGATGCCCCTTCAGAGGATTACTATGGCTATGAGTTCGAGGGCATTATATCCATCCCACAGCGCGATGTATATCAGTTCCATATTGTCTGCGACGATGGCGCACTGCTCTACATTGACGGGCGTTTGGTGCTTGACTTCGGAGAGTCGCACTCGATGGACAACCGAGCCAAGGCGAAGGTGGCACTTGACGCTGGTTATCACGATATTCGCGTTGTATATTACGAAGATTGTCAGGGCGAGGGGTTAGAGATTAGCCTCGAGAGCATCAGCCTGCCACGACAGGCTATACCCGACAAGTGGCTATTTATCAAGGAGTAAACACCGGAAACGATGAGAGAGATATTGGATTTTCTGCAGGATCTGTCCCAGAATAACGACCGTACCTGGTTTGAGGCCAACCGTGAGCGCTACAAACACGTAAAGATCCGTATGGACGAAGTGGCCGAGGCGTTCATCGCGGCTATGGCGGAGTTCGACCCTACGGTGGAGGGTGTAAAGGCTAAGGATGCCACCTATCGCATATACCGCGACACACGCTTTTCGAAAGACAAGACACCCTACAAGACTTGGTTTGGCGTTTATGTTTGTCCGCGAGGCAAGAAGTCGGGCCTCTCGGGATACTATATGCACGTCGAGCCTGACCAGAACCACTATATGCTCTGCACGGGAGCCTACTGCCCCACGCCTGGCGAGATAAAGAGCGTACGTGAGGAGATTATGACCGAGGGCGAGAATTTCGAAGCTACGATCAAGGCCGCCGAGGGCTTTGAAGTGGATTGGTCATCGGCCCTGAAGCGTATGCCACAGGGATGGTCGGCCGAGGATGCACACTCGGAGTATTACCGACTGCGCAACTACCTTTTGGTGAAGATGGTGGATAAGGAGTTCTTCCTACGCGAGGATTTCATTGAGCGCGCGGCCGAGCAGTTCAGTCGCACACGTCAGTTCAACGACACACTCAACCGAGCCATAGAGTACGCCCGCGAGATGGGCTGGTAAGAGATATGACAAAGGCTGCCCCAAACGGTGCAGCCTTTATTTTGTCATAAGACTCCCAAAACAAAAAAAGCGGAACCCTACTGGATTCCGCTATTGCTTTTGCGATGACGCAACTACTCTGCAAGAGGAGTTACGCTAACGTAAGACTTACCTGAAGACTTCTTGCAGAACTCTACAGTACCATCTACCAATGCGAAGAGGGTGTGATCCTTACCCATACCCACGTTGTTACCGGGGTTGTGAACAGTACCACGCTGACGAACGATGATGTTGCCGGCCTTAGCGAACTGACCACCGAAAAGCTTTACACCGAGTCGCTTGCTCTCTGACTCACGGCCGTTCTTTGAACTACCTACTCCTTTTTTGTGTGCCATTTTCTCTAAAAGTTTTAATTATGCAACAATATCCTCCACGAGAATCTGGGTGAGGTACTGACGGTGACCGTT
>JAGBUB010000030.1 GCA_017631035.1 Alistipes sp. | reverse complement strand
TGTACCGCTCAAACGAGCTGCCTTCTCCTCTGCTGTCTCCATGTGAGGCTCAGGAATTGCAGACAATGCGATGATAACGAATGCCAAAGCGAAGATAGCCATAGCAGCGATCATTGCGGGAGCAGCATCACCTACGCTAGCAGTTGCAGCCTGACCACCGATGAGGTAACCCAAGAAGATGGGAGCGATAGTACCACCGATAGAGTTGCAAGAACCACCGAGCTGGATGAGCTGGTTACCGCGGTTACCACCACCACCGAGTGTGTTCAACATAGGGTTAACAACGAGGTTGAGCAAGCACATAGAGAAACCTGCTACGAATGCACCCAAAACGTATACACCGAATGACTCAGCGTAACCTGATGCGAACTGGATACCTACACCTACGAAACCGATGGCAGCAGCCAACAATGAGGTGAACTTGTAACCCTTACGCTTGAGGATCAAACCACCGGGGATACCCATACAAGCATAAGCGATGAAGTTGGCCAATGTACCCAACTGTGCCATTGCGTTAGACGCGCCGAACTGGTTCTGCACGATAACACCCATTGAACCTGCGAAGTTGGTAACGAATGCAATCATAAAGAAGAGCAAGAACATCACGCCAATCGCAAATACATTACTTTTCTGTTTTGTCTCCATAGAAAAATTATTAGATTAGTGAATAAATTATTTAGTAAGTTTTACTTTCCTTTTTTCTCCCCCTCTTCCGCTACTTGTCGCGCTCGGCTATGTAGGCACATAGGTTAACAAGCGCTGTTCGGTAGGGCGAATCCTCATACTCGGCCAAAATCGATGTTGCACGGTCGATGTAGGTCTGCATCGTGCGGGCTGCCATTGCCAAACCGCCCGTAGCCTCCACCACACCCTGCAGGAAGTCTACCGCCGACTCGTCATCCTTGCACTGGTTCAACTTATCGAGCAACTGCAGACGCTCGGCTGGCGAGCACTTCTCCAGCACCTCGATAAGAGGCAGGGTGATTTTCCCCTCCCTTAGGTCGTTGTTCGACGGCTTGCCCGTATTTGCCGAGCGGCTGTAGTCCAAGATATCGTCCTGAATCTGGAACGCCATACCTAAGGCCTCGCCAAAGCGGCGCATACGCTCGACGTCGCGCTGTGACGCCATAACCGACACCGCACCTGCCGAAGCGCTGATGCTGATGAGGCTGGCTGTCTTTTTATATATGATTTCGAGGTAGTCCTGACGCGTGGTATCCTTATCGGCTGTGTGCTGGCTCTGCAAAATCTCGCCCTCACAGAGAGTAGCCACCGAGCCTATGACGTGCGACACCAAGTCGTACTGAGCACTCTCCATACCGAGGCTCATCGTACGAGCCAGGATATAATCTCCCAAGATTACAGCGTTACGCGACTGCCACAGGGCGTTGACCGAGGGCTTGCCACGACGCTGGTCGGAGTTGTCGATAACGTCGTCGTGAATGAGCGATGTGGTGTGCAGCATCTCAATCATCATAGCGGCCAGATAGGTGCGCTTGGTGCAGTTGCGCTCGCCCTCGACCCAATCGCGCGAATTAGCCGACGAGTTGAGAATGGAGGTGAGCATAACTATCATCGGGCGAATACCCTTGCCACGCGATGCCAGCACGTGCTCCAACATCTCCGACATCAATCGGCCATCGGCCATAAAATGGCCGCGTATGAACTCCTCAAAAGCCGCTATATCGGCTGCAATGGGGGTACGAATTGAGTCCAGAGATATCATATTATCGCTTTAACACATATACTTTATGTCGCAAATATAGTAATTTTTCGCAATTACACCGCGAAAAAGGAATGTTTTTCGTAACTTTGACGCAGTAAATTGACTATAAAATGAAATTTAATTCCGAAACTCGCAAAAATATTTTTTTATACGCCGCAGCCATCGCTCTGTTTTTCGTGCTGTCGTTGCTCTACTTTGCGCCTCAGATGAGTGGCGAGGTGCTCGTGCAGCACGATGTGCAGCAGTACGAGGGTATGACAAAGGATATTCTCGACAACCGTGAGGCTACGGGCGAGGATGCCCAATGGACGGGCGGTATGTTTGGCGGTATGCCTGCATTTCTCATAAACGTGAAGTATCCGTCGCAGGCGGTCAAAGGCACCATCGGCAAGGTGGTGAAGATTATCGACACACCTGCCTCGTTCCTATTCTTTGCGATGACGGCTATGTGGGTGGCGATGCTGCTCTTTGGTCTGAGCCCATGGGTGGGACTCATTGCAGCGCTGGCCTATGGTTTCTCGACCTACTTCCTGCTGATTATCGGTGCGGGTCACATCACCAAGATGTGGGCACTGGTATACGCTCCGCTTATGATGGCGGGAGCATACTACACCCTGCGACGCAACGCGTTGGTGGGTGGTGCACTGACAGCCCTCTTCACTTCGCTCGAGATTGGAGCCAATCACCCCCAGATTACATACTACTTCCTGCTGGCGATGGCCGCACTATGGATTAGCGAGGGCATCGTGGCGTGGAAACAGAAAACCATAAAGGATTTTGGCAAACGCACAGCCATATTGCTTGCAGCGGGTATCTTGGCCGTAGGCTCTAACCTCTCGCCCCTGTGGCAGACTATGCAGCACTCGAAGGATACCATCCGCGGAGGCTCGGAGTTGGTTGCAGCCGATGCCAAGAGCGGTGCCGATGGACTCGACTTGGAGTATGCTACGGCGTGGAGTTATGGTCGTGCTGAGAGTCTTAATATGTTCGTGGCCGACTTTATGGGCGGCACCTCGAGCGACACCTTCGCCGCCGATGGCCCCGTGGCTACGGCCCTGAGCCAGTTCGGCCTTGAGCAGATGGCACAATATCTGCCCCGCTATCGTGGCGAACAACCCTACACTGCCGGCCCCACCTATCTGGGTGCTGCGGCAATCTTCCTTGCCGTGCTGGCACTGGTGCTTCTGCCCAACCGCCAGAGATGGTGGATCGTGGCGGCGAGCCTATTCACGCTGCTTATGTCGTGGGGCAACAACCTTATGTGGTTTACCGAGTTGTTGTTCAACATTTTACCAGGATACAACAAGTTCCGCACACTGTCGATGGCTCTGGTCGTGGTGCAGTGGACAGTACCCCTGCTGGCGGCACTGGGTGTGGCTCGTATCATATCGGAGCAGGTGGATAAAAAGACCCTGTACCGCGCTCTTGGCTGGGCTACAGGTATCACTGCGTCGGCGTTATTGATAATGATTGTGGGCGGTCGTTCTCTTGGCGACTACGGAATGCAGGAGGGTGGCGCAATGCTCTCGGAGCAGTTGCGTCAGATGCTCGAGCAGCAAGGTGCACAGGAGTACATCAAGCAGGGCATCCACGAGCAGATTGCCTGGGAGACAGCCTCGGCTATGGCCGATGAGCGTGTGGAGGTGATGCAGGCCGATGCGTGGCGTTCGCTCATATTCGTTCTGCTGGCGGCGGCTGCCGTAGCGGCATATATGAGCCGCAAGGTGATTAAGAGTGGCAAAGTGCTCTGCATAGTGCTGACGGTGATTGTGGCGGCCGATCTTATCAATATCGACACCCGCTACCTTAACCACGACTCATTTGTTGATGCTTACACAGCCGAGATAACACCCACGGAGGCCGACCTTCTGATTATGCAGGACAAAGACCCTGCGTACCGAGTGCTAAACCTTACGGTGTCGCCCTTCAACGACGCCACCACATCGTACTTCCACCGTTCGGTGGGCGGATATCACGGAGCCAAGCTCTCGCGTTATCAGGATATGATTGACAACCATCTGTCGACTCTCAACGAAGAGGTGCTCGATATGCTCAACGTGCGTTACATCATCGACCAGCCTACGGCCGAGGGTGTCTTCGTCCGCGAGACGGCCAACGGCGCAGCGTGGATGGTGGAGAGCATCGTGCGTGCCTCATCGCCGCAGGAGGAGATTGACCTTGTAGGCCGCATTGACACCCGACGCGAGGCGGTGATTAGCAACGAATACCTGCCCGAGAACTTCAACCTCTCGGCGGGAAGCGTCGAGCTCGAGGAGTATCGTCCCAACTACCTGCGCTACAAGGCTAAGGCCGAGGGCGATGCACTGGTGGTATTCTCGGAGATATTCACCAAGCAGGGCTGGACGGTTACAATCGATGGACAGGAGGCCAAGCCCCTGCGTGCCAACTACATCTTGCGCGCTGTGGAGCTCCCCGCAGGCGAGCACGCTATCGAGTGGCGCTACCGAGCCCCCAACTGGGCACTTGTCGAGGGCATAGCTTGGGTCTGCTCGATTGTGGTTCTGGGTGCATTTTTACTAACCTTAATATACTTATTCCGCAATGCGCGACGACAAGAGAATTAAGCGTAAAGTACGCCGCTCGTATATAGTTTCGAGCATAAGCATAGCATTGGTACTCTTCCTGTTAGGTTCGGTGGGATATATGCTCACCGCAGCCTTCTCGACGGCACACACACTGCGCAACAGCGTAACACTGTCGGCCGAGCTGGAGGGCAGCATAAGCACCGAGCGTCGCTCGGCTATCGAGCGAGAGCTGCTCTCAATCGAGGGCGTTACCGGAGTGGAGTTCGTAGCCAAGGAGGATAAGATAAACGACGAGGAGTTCCGCCGTATGTTCGCATCGGAGATTGAGAATATCCTCTCGGAGAACCCTCTGCGCGACAGCTACGAGGTACACATTGGCGCAATGGAGAGCCAGGCCACAGCGGCTATGGCCGACCGCATAGCCACAGTCGAGGGCGTAGTGTATGTAGCCTACCCTGCCTCGACAATCGAGCGTCTGCACTCAACAATCAACAAGATTATCTACGGCCTGCTGGCCTTTGGCGGTGCACTGCTCATCATATCACTCATCCTGCTCAACAACACCATTCGTCTGGCCATATTCTCGCGTCGCTACCTCATCAACACCCTTAAGTTGGTGGGCGCAACGAAGGGTTACATTATGCGTCCCTTCCTCGCTACGGCGGCCAAGCAGGGTATATGGGCTGGCGTGGCAGCGTGTGTGATGTTCATCGCCTCGCTCTATGCACTCAGCGGTGCTATGCCCGAGATTATCTCCACCTCGGAGCTGATGAAGATAGCCATTACCGTGGGCGCAATGCTCGTGGGAGGTATGCTCATCTCGCTACTCTTTACGGCCTTTGCGGTGAATAAATTTGTAAATATGAAGTCAAACAAGATATACTTATATTAATGAAACAGTTACTCGACAAGATGCGTGCACGCTTCAATGCCGCAACCGATAAGAACGACGAGCAGATGCCTCTGACCGTGCGCAACTACATACTCATCATCGCAGGCCTGGTGGTCATCATCCTCGGTATGGTGCTGATGGCCGGCGGCGGTAGCGACAACCCCGAGGTGTTTAACTACGATATGTTCTCGTGGCGTCGCATTACGCTCGCACCCATCCTCATCGTGGGTGGTTTTGCCTTCGAGATTTACGCACTGCTAAAGAAGTTTTAGTTCTAAGCCACACATCGTGGCCAAACTCTCAACAAAACGTAGTAGACAATAGATGACCGTAATAGAATCAATCATACTTGGCGCCGTGCAGGGTCTGACCGAGTTTCTGCCCGTATCGAGCAGCGGCCACCTGCAGATTGCCAAGGCTCTGTTGGGCGTGGAGATTGAGGAAAATCTCGCCTTCGACACCACGTTGCACGCAGCAACCGTGCTCAGCACAATAGTCATACTCTGGCCCGAAATCAAACGCCTCGTGGTGGGCGTCTTCTCTCGCCACTTCAACCAGGAGCAGGCCTATGTGCTTAAGATTCTGCTCTCGATGATTCCCATCGGCATCGTGGGCTTCGCACTGAAGGATTACCTCGATGCAATGCTCAATTCACCCTACATACTCACCATCGTAGGTGCTATGCTGCTGCTGACAGCCACCCTGCTCGCCTTTGCATACTATGCTCACCCGCGAGAGAAGGAGCAGATATCATATCGCGACGCCTTCATTATCGGCCTGGCACAGGCCATTGCCGCTATGCCCGGCCTCTCACGCTCGGGCTCAACCATCGCTACGGGTCTGCTGCTCGGCAACAAGAAGGAGTCGATGGCGCAGTTCTCGTTCCTGATGGTGCTGGCACCTATTCTGGGCGAGATGCTGCTCAACATCGTAAAGGGCGAGGTGGTATTTGCATCAATCGGCTTAGTGCCTATGCTGGCAGGCTTCATCGCAGCCTTTGTGGTGGGATGCCTGGCCTGCAAGTTTATGATTGGCATCGTTAAGCGCGGCAAACTCATCTGGTTTGCACTCTATTGTGCAGTGGCAGGTGTGGTTTCTATCGTAAGTTATTTCATATAGAATGAACGAAAACCTTTCACTTCGCGATGTGGACTTCAAGGAGGGCTACATCGCCATCATCGACAAGCCACTGGAGTGGACCTCGACCGATGTGGTACGCAAGATAAAGTATGCCCTGCAGCACCGCTTGGGCTACAAGAAGATAAAGATTGGCCACGCCGGCACACTCGACCCGCTGGCTACGGGAGTGCTGATTGTCTGCATAGGCAAGGCCACAAAGATGGTCAACGACCTGCAGGCCGAGGAGAAGGAGTATATCGCCAACATCGAGCTGGGCGCAACAACTCCGAGCTACGACCTTGAGCACCCCATCGATAAATACTACCCCACCGACCATATCACCCGCGAGATGATCGAGAAGGCGCTCGGCGAGCTTACGGGCGAGCGTCTGCAAGCACCCCCTATCTATTCGGCCAAGAAGGTCGAGGGAGTACGCGCCTACGAGTTTGCCCGCGCAGGCGAGGAGGTGGAGCTGAAAAAAGCACTCATCAACATTTACGAGATAGAGATTCTCTCACTCGAGATGCCCCATCTCACCATCCGCGTGCGTTGCAGCAAGGGTACATACATCCGTTCGCTGGCTCACGAGATAGGCCTCGCGCTCGATAGCGGAGCCCACCTCACAGGGCTAAGACGCACTCGCAGTGGCGGTTTCACAGTGGAAAATGGCTGGAAACTGGAAAATTTTATGGAAAAATTGATTGAGTGTGAAACAAAATAGAAAAAATTTCGTATTACTTATTGATATTTGTGTCTTTCACCGTTAAACCTTAAGGTTGAAAAAGTTATGAAGTTATCTCAATACGGATACGATTTCTCGGTCGATATGCTGGCTAAATACCCCGCCGAGAATCGTGACGAATCGCGTCTTTTGGTGCTTAACCGTGCTACGGGTGAGATTGAGCATCGCATCTTCAAGGATATTATCGAGTATTTCGACGAAAAGGACCTCTTCCTTTTCAACGACACCAAGGTGTTCCCCGCACGCCTCTACGGCAACAAGGAGAAGACCAATGCCGAGATTGAAATCTTCCTGCTGCGTGAGCTCAACAGCGAGCTTCGTCTGTGGGATGTGTTGGTTGATCCCGCGCGTAAGATTCGTATTGGTAACAAACTCTACTTCGGTGCCGACGAGATGATGGGTGCCGAGGTAATCGACAACACCACCTCACGCGGTCGTACACTGCGTTTCCTCTTCGATGGTTCGTACGAGGAATTCAAGGAGGCTCTCTACCGTTTGGGTGAGACTCCGCTACCCCGCTGGGTACGCGAGAAGGTCGAGGAGGAGGATGCCGAGCGCTATCAGACCATCTTCGCACAGCACGAGGGTGCTGTGGCTGCGCCCACGGCAGGTATGCACTTCTCGAAGCACCTCCTGAAGCGTATGGAGATTAAGGGCATCGAGTCGGCATTTATCACCCTGCACGCTGGCTTGGGTAACTTCCGCACCGTTGATGTTGAGGATCTGTCGAAGCACAAGATGGACTCTGAGCAGTTTGTAGTGACCGAGGCTGCTGCCGAGAAGGTTAACCAGACCAAGCGCGAGGGCCGCAAGATTGTGGCTATCGGCACAACCGTAATGCGTACCATCGAGACTGTGGTTTCGACAGGCGGTATGATTAAGGCACAGGAGGGTTGGACCAACAAGTTCATCTTCAGCCCCTACGACTTTACTGTAGCCAACGCTATGGTGTCGAACTTCCACCTGCCGGGCTCAACACAGCTGATGATGGTGGCGGCGTTCGGTGGCTACGAGCGTGTGATGAAGGCATACGAGGTTGCCAAGCAGGAGGGTTACCGCTTTGGCACCTATGGTGATGCAATGCTTATCTTATAATATAAGTAAGCACCGCATTATTGAAAAATTTTTATTATCTTTGCATATTGTAAATTAGAAATAAAATGGCATCACGCAAAATACTATACGTTTGTCAGGAGATAATGCCTTACCTGCCCGAGACCGAGCTCGCTACTTTGAGCCGTCGTCTGGTGCAGGCAATGCAGGAGCGTGGCAACGAGATTCGCACGTTTATGCCCCGCTACGGATGTATCAACGAGCGACGTAACCAATTGCACGAAGTGATCCGCCTCTCGGGTATGAACCTCATCATCGACGACAACGACCACCAGCTCATCATCAAGGTGGCTTCGATTCCGTCGGCCCGTATTCAGATCTACTTTATCGACAACGATGACTTCTTCTCTCGCAAGGCTGTATTGACCGATGGCGAGGGCAACGAGTTCGAGGATAACGACGAGCGTGCTATCTTCTTCGCTCGCGGCGTGTTGGAGACCGTTAAGAAACTCAACTGGTCGCCTTCGATTGTACACTGTATGGGTTGGATGTCGGCCATTACGCCTATCTACCTCAAGCAGGTATTCAACGACGACCCCTTGTTCCGCGATGTGAAGGTTGTAGTATCACTCTGCAACGACCGTTTTGAGAAGCCCTTCGACTCGGCTTTTGCCAATAAGGTGGCCAACGAGGGTGTAAAAGATGAAAAACTCAAGGAATTATCAACCCCCTCATACGAAAACCTCTATCGTTTCGTTATTGATTATGCCGATGCTGTTGTTGTAGCCTCGGCAGATGCCGATTCTTCACTTGTTGAGTATGCACGCCAGAGTGGCAAGCCTATGCTCGAGTACAAGGAGTGCGATGAGGCCGAGATGTTCGATAATTATAACCGTTTCTATGAAGAGCTACAATAAACTCAATAGCCTGCTTGCCTCGGTGGCAGCCATTGTCATCGTTATGCTGATGACTTTTACGGGTTGTACTACTACGGCCGACTATACGCTCGGCGATGAGTATGCACCCTCAAACCAGCAGATGATTATGCGTACCCGCTCCTATAAGGGCGGTATGGTCCGCGAGGCCTCGATGGAGGAGACTCCGTGTCGTATCTTCGAGACACGTCTTTTCAAGACCGACTCGGTGAAATCGACCGACGTCACACACTTCAACATCGGTTTGCAGCACAACGAGCGTTTTGGCGTGCGTAAGATGGGCTTCGTGAGCCAGTTTACGCATATGGTATTGCCCGATGACTCAATCGGTTTTGGCTATCGCCCCATCTACGACTCGATGATGTTCCTCTTCCGTGTGGACACCTTCGCAGGCGACACCACCAAGCCTATCAAGTTCAACGTATATTGGTTGGACGAGGCTTTGGTTGAGGCCGATGCTACCGACACTTTGATTTACTCGTCATACGACCCCCGCAAGGCAGGTCACCTGAAGGCCGATGCACAGCCCATCTTCACCTTCACCTTCCCCGACCAGGAGAATGGCATCTATACCAACGATATCAAGCTTCGTCTTAAGGAGACTCCCCAGACCAAGAGCTTTATCGACCGTCTGCTTTGTATGGACAAGCTCGACGAAAATGGCTTGGCAAACAACAACGTAGAAGCATATAAGTCGGACTCGCTCTTCCTTGAGACCTTCAAGGGTTTGTGGTTCGAACCCGCCGAGGATACTCCCGATGGCGAGGGCGCTATCTACTCGTTGGATATCACCGACACCAGCCTCGAGCTCTACGGCCGTGTGCGTAACACAGGTCCCGATGCCGACATCATTGCCGATACACTCGACATCTCGTATGTGTTCTACAACAAATACTCGGGCGACTGGGGTAACGTGTGGGCACAGAGCGTGAAGCACGACTACTCGAACTCTGACCTTGCCGAACTTCCTATGGATGAGTCATTGGAGGAGCGTGCCGAGGTGCAGATTGCCTATGTGGATGGCTGCGGTGGCGTAGTGACAGAGCTCTACTTTACCGACGAGTTGTTACTCTCGTTGCGCAATATCAACAGCGACGACGATGACTATGTTTCGGCTGCCATCAATCAGGCTATGCTACGCTTCTACCTCGAGGAGTCGGACTACGACTACGCAAACCTCGACCCGCTTGCACTGGCCGATGCAATGAACAGCGCTATTCCGCGTCTGGGACTCTACACCAACTACAAGTCACTGACTCCCGTGTTGGACTATATGTACGACCAGGAGGATACATACGTTCTCGCCTACAACGGCTACCTGAATCGAAGCCGTGCATTGTATGAGATGAATATCTCGGCATTCATTCAGGAGATTATAAACGCGTTGCTTGCCCTTGAGGAGGATGCCAACGGCAACGTAGATCTCTCGAAGTTGGAGGCTCCGCGCACGATGTACATCGCACCCGATGCCAGCGATCAGTTCACGCTCTCGCGTTCGATACTGCAGGGTAGCGACCACACACTCAACCGCGCAAGTGTAGAATTGGAACTCACCTATACATTGGTGAAATAGAACAAGATATATTACCACCGACAAACCTATGGCTCGCTCATAGGTTTTTGTCGTATTAAGAATAAAGTGTAAATGCAAGAGAATTTAGTTATCGTCGAGTCACCGGCAAAGGCAAAAACCATCGAGAAATTCCTGGGTAAGGATTATGTGGTTAAGTCGAGTTTCGGTCACATTCGCGATCTGGCAAAGAAAGGCTTAGGAGTAAAGATTGACGAGGGCTTCAGCCCCGACTACGAGGTGTTGCCCGACAAGCGCAAGGTGGTGGATGAGTTGTCACGACTCGCACAGAAGGTTTCAACCGTATGGCTGGCATCCGATGAGGACCGCGAGGGAGAGGCTATTGCTTGGCACTTGGCCGAGGTGTTGGACCTGCCTATCGATAAGACCAAGCGCATTGTATTCCACGAGATTACCAAGAATGCAATCCTTAACGCTATAGAGAATCCCCGCACCATCGATATGAACCTGGTAAACGCACAGCAGGCTCGCCGTGTGTTGGATCGTATCGTAGGTTTCGAGCTTTCGCCCGTGTTGTGGAAGAAGATTAAGCCGTCGCTCTCGGCTGGCCGTGTGCAGAGTGTTGCCGTGCGCCTTATCGTTGAGCGCGAGCGCGAGATTATCGCCTTTAACTCTACGCCCTACTTCCGTGTAGTGGCGCAGTTCTACACCACCGACGACAACCACACTCTCTTCAAGGCTGAACTCACACAGCGCTTCGAGACCAAGGCCGAGGCCGAGGCATTCCTTGCAAGCTGTACCAACGCTTCGTTCACCGTATCGAAGGCCGAGGAGAAGCCCACCAAGCGTTACCCTGCAGCACCCTTCACCACATCGACACTGCAGCAGGAGGCTGGTCGAAAGCTGGGTATGTCGGTTGCGCAGACTATGTCGGTTGCGCAGCACCTCTACGAGCAGGGACTTATCACCTATATGCGTACCGACTCGGTTAACCTGTCGGCACAGGCTATAGGTCAGTGCAAGGCCGAGATCGAGAAGCTCTTTGGCGAGAAGTACTCAGCCGCACACAACTACAAGACAAAGACCAAGGGCGCACAGGAGGCTCACGAGGCTATCCGCCCTTCATACATAGACCGTCAGCAGATTGAGGGTACCACAGCCGAGAAGCGTCTTTACGACCTTATCTGGAAGCGTACCGTTGCATCGCAGATGGTAGCCGCCGAGATGGACCGCACAAGCGTAGCCATCGATATGGACGGCACCTCTTGGCAGTTTGCCGCTACGGGTGAGGTTGTTCGTTTCGACGGATTCCTGCGCCTGTACTCTGAGTCAACCGACGAGGATGCAACTTCGGAGCAGAGCGAGGCTATCCTGCCCAAGATGCAGATTGGCGACAAGGTAGAGGCGGGACAGATTGTGGCTACTGAGCGTTTCACCGTTGCGCCGTCGCGCTACAACGAGGCATCGCTCGTAAAGCGTCTTGAGGAGTTGGGCATCGGTCGTCCTTCGACCTACGCTCCCACCATCACCACTATCATCAACCGTGGCTACGTGGTTAAGCAGAACAAGGAGAGCCAGAAGCGCTCTTACATTGCCCTCACTCACACCCCCGCTGGCAAGATAAGCGAGAAGACACACACCGAGTCATTCGGCAAGGAGAAGAACCGCTTGGCACCTACCGACATCGGTATGGTGGTGAACGACTACCTTGAGACTCAGTTCGCTCAGATTATGGACTACAACTTCACTGCATCGGTGGAGAAGGAGTTCGATAACATTGCCAATGGCCAGATGACGTGGGACGAGATGATTATGCGTTTCTACTCGCCCTTCCACACTATGGTCGACCGCGCCATCGAGACTCAGACCGACAAGAACTCGCAGATTCGCGAGCTGGGCATCGACCCCGAGTCGGGCCAGAAGGTAAAGGCACGTATCGGTCGCTACGGCCCTATGGTGGAGATTGAGGCTGCGGACGGTGGCAAAAACCGCTTCGCGTCGCTGAAGAAGGGTCAGCTCATCGAGTCAATCACTCTCGAGGAGGCGTTGGAGCTCTTCGCCCTACCCCGTAACCTGGGTAAGTATGAGGGTCAGGATCTGATGGTAGGTATCGGCAAGTTTGGCCCCTACGTCCGCTACGGCAACTCGTTCGCTTCGCTGGCAAAGAGCGACGACCCCTACACCATTCAATATGAGCGTGCCGTGGAGCTTATCACCGAGCAGAAGGCTGCCGCTGTGGCTACGGCTACACCCCTGAAGACCTTTGCCGAGGATAAGGATATGGTTCTGAAGAATGGTCGCTATGGCGAGTACATCGCCTACAAGGGCAAGAACTACCGCCTGCCCGCAGGTAAGAAGGCTGCCGATATGACCTACGAGGAGTGTCTGAAGGTTGTCTCTACCCCCAAGAAGAAAAAGTAGTACTAAGTATTAAGTTGATAGCCCTTCGGGGCAAGAGGCTGCTCCTGTGGGGCGGCCTTTTTTAATGCATAATTGAAAGACCGAAGGCACAAAGATGTAGAGATACGGAGTGACATAGGCCTATGCCTACACCACCCGAGTAAATCGATTATGAATCCCTGAATTTTAGATGCTGATCTCAGATGAAGGGTTCTGGCGCAGCTTACGAATCTGCACAGCGAGTAAGAAACCTGCCAAAGCCGTAGAGACGAAATCGGCAATAGGAATCGAGTACCACACGCCATCGACACCATAGATAGGAGGCAGGATGAAGAGCAGAGGAATGATGAACAACATCTGACGTGCTACCGACAGCAGGATGGCACGCTTGGGCTTACCAATATGCTGGAAGAAGTTACCCGCCACAATGTTGAATCCCACGATGGGGAGCATAGCAACCAAGATACGCAGGCCTCGTGCCGAGGCCTCGATAAGAGCCGTTGCGTCGCCCGAGCCATCCTCGCTCACGAACAGACCCACAACCTGATAGGGGAACAGCTCGCACAGAGCAAAGCCGAGCGTAGTGGTGAGCATCGACCAGCCGACGGTCATCCACATACTCTTCAGCGCACGGTCGTACTTGCGGGCTCCATAATTATATCCCACGATGGGCTGCATACCCTGCGTGAAGCCGAGCACCACCATAGTAAAGAGGAAGGCTACACGGTTGGCAATACCATAGGCACCAATCGAGAGGTCGCCGCCATAGCTCTGCAACGTAGTATTAACGATGATAACCACAATGCAGGCGCACGACTGAATCATAAAGGGCGCCATACCGATGGTGATAATTCCCTTGATCAAATCCCAATGGAAGCGGAAGCCTTCGCGACGGAAGCGCAGGAAGCTATCCTTGCGTGCAAAGTGCGAGAAGAGCAGAACAAGCGAAATGACCTGCGAAAGCACCGTAGCCCACGCCGAACCTGCAATACCCCACTTAAGCCCGAGGATGAAGATTGCATCGAGCACAGCATTGAGCGCCACCGACACAAGCGTGATGACCATAGCCTTATTGGGATAGCCTGCCACACGGAGCATATTGTTGAGTCCGTGGAAGAGGTGAGTGATTACGTTACCATAGAGGATAATGCGCATATACTCGCGCGCATAGGGGATGGTCTGCTCGCTGGCACCGAAGAAGTAGAGCAGCGGGTCGATGAAGTAGAGACCAAAGAGCATAATGATAAAGCCCAACACCAGATTGAGCAGCACCACATTGCCCAGGATATTCTCCGCCGCAGCCTTGTTGCCCTGACCCAGACGGATTGAGGTAAGAGCCGCCGAACCTGCACCCACCATAGCACCGAAGGCGGCCGAGAGGTTCATCATAGGCATAGCCAGCGCCAAGCCTGTGATAGCCAACGGACCCACGCCCTGTCCGACGAAGATACTATCGACAATGTTGTACAACGACGCTGCCACCTGCGCAATGATGGCGGGCAGAGCGTAGCGGAACAACAACTTCGATATGGAGTCGGTACCTAATGAAAGGGGGGAATCTTGCGAACTCATAACGGCGGCAAAGATACGAAAAAATATCATATCTTATACCTCGAGGCTCACATATTTAACAATGATAGGCAACCAGATAACCTTCGCGGTCAATAATATGCATCTGAACGGGCGCCTCGTCTTTTACTCTACACTCGACAACGCCCTGCTCAAGGTTAAGGGCCGTGATGCGCATATCGCGACAAAAATCAACTCCTGGCTCGGCGGCCATTTTATAGAGCGCCTCCTTGACGCACCACACCGTGGCGAGAAACTTTGTGCGGTCACACGTCTTTGGGCACAAGGCCCACTCCTGGTCGGAAACATAGCGCGGAGCTACACGCTCGAAATTTCTATCTTTGCGCTCTACGTCGATACCACACACACGACTCGATGCCACCACGGCAACCACGCCCTGACAATGCGATACGGAGATATGTTTCCACGGAAAATCGTTGATATGCGGTGCTCCCTCGGCCGAATACTCCACCCTGATTGAGTGGCCGACGACCTCGCGCACCATACGTCGCCACATAAGACGTTCTCGGCGACGTGAGCAAGAGGTGAAGCCCTCCACCGCAAGGCGATCCTCATCGTCAGCCTCGGCCTCCAGCTCCTCGAGCGAGAGCGGAGCGTCACAGATGATGAGCAGCTCATCGTCGGTGCAAAGGAGCTTATCTATTTTGAGGGGTGTCATTATTTACCTCGACTTTAATCTTATCGACACGGTGGCCATCCATAGCCTGAACGGTGAGGCGTATGCCGTGCGCCTCGACCATATCGCCCTTGTGCAGCAGATCGCGACGAAGCTCAAGCATAAGACCGGCCAGAGTCTCGGCTCGGCCCTGCACATCGGCGAAGATATCCTCGTCGCAACCTATCACACGCTCGAAATCGACTATGTGACTCTTGCCATCGAAGAGGTAGGTATTCTCGCCCAGACGCTCGTAGAAGCTCTCCTCCTCGTCGCTCTCGTCGGAAATCTCACCTACGACCTCCTCCAGCACATCCTCGAGCGAAACCAAGCCCTGCGTAGCACCATACTCGTCGACAACGATGGCTACGTGAATCTTCTTCTCCTGAAAGTCGCGCAACAGGTCATCAATCTTCTTGTGTTTGGGCACGAAGTATATCTTGCGTAGCAACTGCTGCCAGCCAAACTCATTACCGCAACCAATATGGGGCAGGAGGTCCTTGACATAGAGCGCTCCCTTGATGTTGTCGAGGTCCTCGTCGTAGACCGGGATACGCGAGTAGCCCGACTCGATGATAATACGCTTTACCTGCTCGTATGAGGCCTTGATATCGATGGCCGTAATATCAATACGCGGGCGCATAATCTCCTCAACCTCGGTGTTGACGAAGTTGACAATGCCCGAGAGCATCTGATGCTCCTCCTGCGAGGCTGTGCGAGTCAAATCGACTGCATCGGCCAGCTCCTCCATCGAAATCTCGGCACCACGCGAAGCCATACGGCTCAGACGGCCACCCGTGCGAACAAGCACATACGACAAAGGCGAGCATAATAGCTTGAAAAACTTGATGGGATAGACCACCACGCGAGCAAACCAGCGAGGGTTCTCCTGCGAGAAGACTTTGGGCAGAATCTCACCAAACAAAAGCAAAAGGAAGGTAACCAGCACCGTCTTGAAGAGGAACTCGAAGCGCGTGAAGAGAAACATCGAGTCCATAATCTTCGAGGTGAGGATTACGATACAGATATTGACAAGATTATTGGCCACAAGAATTGTAGCCAACAACGAATCGACATTACTGCGGAGCTCCAGCACGGCCTCGTCGCGAGCATCGCCGCTCTGACGCATAGCCTGCTGGTCGGAGGGTGAGAGCGAAAAGAACGCCACCTCCGAGCCCGACACCAATGCCGAGATAAGCAACAATACCAACGAGATGGCCAGCATAAGGGCAATCTCTGCGGTAAATCCCTGATATATTATTCCTACAGAGTCCAAATCTTAGAAATTGAACAACTCCTTATCATTACCTACCAAAGGAGTCTCCTCGGTCTCGTCGCGTACGACCTCCTTACGGCGAGGCACGCTATCGTTGTGAACTACAAGCTCGACATTGCGACGCTGATATGAGGGGATACGCAACTCCTCGGTCAACTTATCGTACTTCGAGGGTTTACGCTCCAGCACGGCGGGCATAGCGGGTGTCTGACGTGAAGTCTCCTGCACGGGCTCCAAAGTGGGGATGCGAGGCTCTGCCTCAATCTGCAACTTAGGCAACGAAGCGATACCCTGCGGAAGAGCAATATCCTGCTGGTCCTTATCGAAACCTGTGGCTACGACAACCACCTCGATAACGCCATCGGGCAGAGGCTTGCTGCTGGCACCCCAGATGATATCGGCTTGATGCATAATGCCTTCCTCGTCCTTATAACTTGCATAAGACTGGATGTACTGAAGTACCTCCATAGCCTCCTTATAGCTGATATTATCGACACTCGCAGCCGAGATGCTGAGCAAAATCTTCTTTGCACCCGAGATGAGGTTGTCGTTCAAAAGGGGCGAGCACAACGACTTGCGAGCCGCCTCCTTGGCGCGATTCTCACCCTCGGCCGACGCCACTCCCATATGGGCACGACCACTGCCACTCATAACACGCTTGAGGTCGGCAAAGTCCACGCGGATGAAGGCTGACTCAACGGTGATGATCTCGGCGATACCCTTTGTAGCCGAAGCCAGAATATCGTCGGCCTTACCGAAGGCCTTTGTTACGGGCAGATTACCGAACTGCTCGATGATGCTCTCGTTGTCGATAACCAGAAGCGAATCGACATACTTACGCAACTCCTCGATACCCTTGCGAGCCTGCTCGCTACGCGAAGGACCCTCCCACAAAAGGGGTGAGGTCACGTTGGCCACGGTCAAGAGATCCATCTCGCGGGCGAGCTTGGCGATAACGGGCGAAGCACCCGTACCTGTACCACCACCCATACCTGCTGCGATGAATACCATCTCGGTGTTGTGTGCCTTCAGGTAGTCACGAATCTGGTCGATTGACTGCGTAGCATACTCGCGGCCCACCTCGGGGTCGTTACCTGCTCCTAGGCCGGGACCCATAACGATTTTATCCTCGGCAGGGATGCTCAAGTTCTCCAAAGCGCGGATATCGGTATTACAAGCCAGGAAGTTAACATCCTTGATACCCATACGCCACATATGGTCGAGCGCATTACCACCTGCACCACCTACTCCGATTACGGTTATTATCGACGACGCCTTCTTCTGCGCCGTAAGTTCATTCATCAAATCTTCCATTTTTCTCTACTCATTAATAATCATCATCAGCATCTAACTCCTCGCCCGGCTCGGGGAAAGCCTTCGAGATAGCATCCGTGATTTTTTTTCCCAAACCCCATTTAGGGAAGAAACTTCTGCGAGTGGGCTTCTCCTCGATATCGTCACCATCATCCTCATTATTCTCAACCTGCGATATAGGCTGCTGAACAGGGGGCACTGCGGGCTGTGCCACGGGCTGCTGCACTGGCTGAGCCACTGTCTGCTGAATGGGTTGTTGTACGGGAGTCTGCACCGCGGGTGCGGGTGTAACCGCAGGCTGCGGCGTAGCAGGCTGCTGAACAGGTGTCACGGGGGGCACTACTATCTGAGGCTGGGGAGCGGGCTGTGGCTCCACAACGGTTTTTCTTATCAGGTTACCTACGGGGCAAGGGCCAACCGAGGCACCACGCAAAAGCAACGACACGGCCAGAGTAGACTCTGTAGCTGCAACCTTCTCCAACGACTCGGTTGTAATACCAATCTCGGCACACGCTACACGCACCTCCTGCTCGGTCTTGCGGTGGAACAACTCGGCCACGTTCTTCAGGTTAGCCACACCACCCGTAAGCACGATACCTGCACCAAGGCGCTTGCTGTAGCCTGCCTCGCGAATCTCCGCCCACACATACTCGACGATGTCGGTCATACGGGCCTCGATAACGGCGGCAAGGTTCAAGCGAGGGATAGGCTTGATGGGACGGCCCTGCGTACGCACCACCTTGATGATGTCGTCGGGGGTGAGCTCCACCACTGCCGAACCACACTTACGCTTAAGATTCTCGACAGTCTTCGAGGGGATATTCTTGTTGTAGGCCAAAATGTCGGTATTGATAGCCGAGCCACCCATCGGGATTGAGGCTACGTAGCACAACACTCCGCCACGATAGATAGCCACGTCGGTCACACCGCTACCGATGTCGACGATAGCCACACCATCCTCCTTCTCGTCGGAGGTAACCAACGAGTCGGCCACAACGGCTGCACCTGCAAACGTCGCACGAATCTTGATGCCTGCCTCCAAAAAGACACGACGCAAGCGGTCCTTCGAGGTGTTGTCGCAAAGGATGAAATTATATGTTGCCGAGAGCTGCTTGCTGTAGCAACCCACGGGATTTTTCAGTTCGGTGCCGATGTCGTTCTTGTAGCACAACGGGAAGAAGTCCATAATGGTCTCTCCGTCGGTGGCCTTCACGTTGCACATACGCTCGCGCAGAGCCGCCAGGTCGCGGGGCGAGATGCAGTTGTCCTTATCCTCCACGAAGACGTGGTCGGTATAGCGGGCACAACGCACGAACTTACCCGAGAGCGAAACATAGGCATCGGTAATGGCCACACCAACCTCATCCTCGGCTCTCTCGCGCGCCTTGCGCAGAGCCTCGGCCACGGTCTGGCTATTATCGATAAGTCCTGCTGTAACACCAGCCACAATGGGCTCTCTAACAACGGTTTCGATGTTGATTATACCGTCTTCGACCATAGTACCCACGGCTATAGTCACCTCGGATGAACCGATATCGACGGCTACGACATATTTCTTTAAGTTATCCACAATATATTGTTTTTTCTATTTTTGCAATTCCAATCAGCCCTATGCCACGGGCTCACGTGCCTATTTGGTGCATACCACCTGACCACGATACTCAACCGAGATGGTACGAAAACTATCCCAACCGAGTTTGCTGAGGCCATTCTCGTAGAACGACAGCAGGTTAGACAACTTCTGCTCCACATCGTCCAACGTGCCCAGACGCACGGTATGAGTACCCGAACGAGGTATGAGCTCCAAACACAAATCGCCGCTACTGATCGTAGAGGCCACAATTTGCACTATCTCGGCACGCCAAAAAGAGTCTTCTTCTATATATTTTACAAAGTTAATCAGTTTCAAGAAATCTTCATACCTTTTTTGTAACTTTTTTTGCTTCTCGCGCTCGGCATCCTGACGTGCTGTTACGCGGGCAATACGCTTTTCGTTCTCGCGGTCCATATATCGCAAGTGACGGCGCAGGTCGGCCTTCTCTCTGCGCTTGGCCTTGACACGTTCGTCGTACTCGTCATAATCCTCAAACGGGCCCTTAAATCCACCCAGCCAACCCTTGCGCTCGACGGTCATACGACGCACGGCACGCACCGAGTCGGCAATGATGTCAGTCTGCTCGAACAGGGGCACCTTCTCATACTGCAGGGTGTCGATAACAGCCTCACGCTCGGCATTGCGCTCGGCCACATAGTCGCCTACAAAGCCCACATAATCGCGCGGCACGGGTGGCGAGTAACTACCCGTAACCACAGGCACATAGACCGACGCCAGCTTGGGGGCAGGGAAGATGTAGCCCTCGGCTGTGACGTAGCAGTCGTAGCCATCGACAATCATACGAAGAAGCGGACGACGCTGGCTCACCTCCACACGCAACTCACCATCGTAGGTGAGATAGGCGCTGGCTCTGTCGACAAAGCCCTTGCCTCGTATGCAACGCTCGATGCCTGCAAGGTCAACCTCGCCAACCGGTTCGCCGATGATGGCAATGCCACTCATCTCGATCCATTCGCGTACGGTCTGGCTCGTAACCAGAGTCTCGTCGCGCAAGCTATCGACCACCTCGACCGAGAGCGTATGCACCCGTGTTGTGGCTCGGTGCTCGTCGGCGCGCGAGTGGAAGAAGACCACAAACGCCACAATGGCGACCCACAACGATGCGTTAAGGAGTATTTTCAGGTAGCGGGGCATTATGCTTTCTTAATAAGTTCTGAGGCTATGGCCTCGCAATATACATCGATATTTCCTGCTCCGAAGCTCACCACAACATCGGTTGCAGCGGCTCCCAAATCGGAAGCAAGTGCCTCACGTTCACATATATGCCACGGAGCGGTGACATACTCGCCGATAAGCTCCGAGCAGATGCCCTCGATAGGCTCCTCGCGGGCGGGATAGATAGGCACCAGCACTACCTCGTCGGCCAGCGACAGGGCGGCGGCAAACTCACGGTAGAGGTCGCGCGTGCGGGTATAGAGGTGGGGCTGGAAGACAGCCGTAAGGTGGCGCTCGGGGAACATACGCTTAACCGAGGTGATGGTAGCCTCCAGCTCCTCGGGGTGATGGGCGTAGTCGTCCATATAGACCTGACGGGGTGTGTTCACATAAAACTCGAAGCGACGCTTCACGCCCGAAAACTCGGCCAAAGCCTTCGACAACTTCTGCTCATCGAGCTGCTCGCCACGCTTGCGCGCAGCACATACCGACGAGGCTACGGCAGCCACTGCATTTTCGATATTCACCCAGCCGGGGATGCCGAGCGTAAGGTTTGAGTAAGTGCCAAACGGCGTTACTATGTCGAAGCGGTAGTAGCCACCCTGCTGCAGGGCTATATTTGTGGCGTAGAAGTCGCTTGCGCTATCGTCGTAACTATATCGCCAGATGTCGATTCCCTCGGGAAGGGGTATCTCCACACCCTGCTTCAGAATAAGGTCACCGCCCTTCTTGATAAGTGCCGCAAACTGACCAAAGGCCTCCACCACAGCTTCGAACGTGCCGTAGATGTCGAGGTGGTCGGGTGCAACGGATGTGATAACGGCCACATTGGGCTTCAGGCGCAGGAACGAGCGGTCGAACTCATCGGCCTCAACAGCCAAGCGGTCGCCCTGGCCGAGGACCATATTGCCGTTAAAGTTCTTCGAGATACCGCCAAGGAAGGCGTTGCCACCCATATCGGTTGCAGCGTTGAGCCACGCAATCATAGTCGAGGTAGTGGTCTTGCCGTGAGTACCAGCAACGGCCATAACATATTTTCCCTCAGAGAGGTGTCCAAGCATTTGCGAACGCTTTTCGATAAGGAAACCACCCTCTCGAAAGAATGCCATCTGCGGATGGTCGGCCGGCACGGCAGGGGTGTATACAACCATTGTCGTAGCGGGGTCGCGGAAACAGGTGGGTATATTCTCCACCTCGTCGTCGTAGGTCACATAGGCACCCTCGGCCTGCAGGGCTCGAGTGAGCGGTGTCTCGGTGCGGTCGTAGCCCGCCACCTGGCGTCCCTCGTGCAGGAAGTAACGCGCCAAGGCGCTCATACCAATGCCGCCAATGCCCATAAAGTATATGTTTTTATAATACTTGTCCATATTCTTATTATGTTCCATTCAATTCAATACCAAAAATTGTATAACAAGAGCTATTTTGAGGCTGGTCGCAGGACAAGAAAGCGCAGTTTACTGAACGTAAATGAGCATTTCGAGTCCAAGCCAGACGCCAAAAGAGCCTTGTTTGACAATTTTTAATTAAAAGCGGCTCCACTCTTTTTCAATCTGTCGCACCACCCTATCGGCTGCATCCTTAACGCCAAGGCGTGCTACATTCTCGCGCAAGAGAGCCATACGCTTAGTGTCGGCAAGCAGCTCCAGAGCCACGGGCATACCTCGCTCGATAGCCTCCTTATCGCTCACCATCAGTGCCGCATCCTTATCCACCAGCGCACGGGCATTCTTGGTCTGATGATCCTCGGCAACGTTGGGCGAGGGAACAAATAACGTGGGCTTACCCACCAGACATAGCTCCGAGACCGTGCAGGCGCCACTACGCGAGATAACCACATCGGCCACCTCGTAAGCGTAGTCCATACGCTCGATAAATGCTCCCTGCCAGAGTCCCTCGACGGGGTGTGCCGCCAAGAACTCCTTCATCTCACGCTCGTAGAACTTACCCGTCTGCCAGATGACCTGCACCTCGGGCGCTGAGTCGAGCGAGAGAATCCAATGCTTCATCATCTCATTGAGCGTGCGTGTGCCGAGCGAGCCACCCACAACCAGCACCGTGGGTTTGTCGGCACTCAGGCCATAGTGAGCCAACGCCTCGGCGCTCTTACCCTTGGTGGGGGCGAAGTGTCCGCGTAAGGGGTTACCCGTGAGCTCAATCTTATCGACGGGGAAGAAGCGCTCCATACCATCGTACGCCACGCATATGCGACGTGCTCCGCGCGAGAGAATCTTATTGGTTAGGCCTGCGTAGGAGTTCTGCTCCTGAATAACAGTAGGCACTCCCATACGCTGTGCTGCCCACAATACGGGCGCTGAGGCATAACCGCCAAAGCCCACGACCACATCGGCCGAGAAGTCGCGAATGATGCGACGAGCCTTGAGAATACTGCTCACAACTTTCCACGGCACAAGTATATTGCGCCACTCCAAACGGCGCTGCAGGCCTGCGATGGGCAGACCCTCTATGTTGTAACCCAGGGCGGGCACCTTCTCCATCTCCATCTTGCCCTCGGCACCCACGAAGAGGATCTCGACATCCTCCTTCCACTTGCGCTTCAGAGCCTCGGCCACAGCCACGGCAGGGTAGATATGGCCTCCCGTACCGCCACCGGATAGTATTACTCGTTTCATTATAGTCTTTCTAATCTATAGTTTCATAATTCTCACGGTCGGTTCACTCCCGACTGCATACCTTGCGGCAGAGCCGCATTTACAAGTCTGACCCACCCCCAACCCCCGCCTCAGGCAGGGGCTTTGGTCGCTGCGCTCCGTGTTGCAGGACCAAAGGTTGGAGAGGTAATTGTCTGTATAGCTTATCTCGTTAATCCGTATGTTGTCTTGCTACCGTCCCCAACTCTCGCGGTCGAGTGTGCGGTAGATTATCGCCTCCGAAATATGGAGCGGCGAAATATCCTTTTCACCGGCCAAATCGGCTATCGTGCGTGCCACCTTGATGATGCGGTCGTAAGCGCGAGCCGATAGTTGCAGACGCTCCATTGCCATATCCAAAAGCCGGCGCGCCTCGGCCGAGAGTGGACAGAACTCACGCAACATTGCCGATGTCATCATCGTATTGGTGTAAATACCCGTGCCACGAAAACGCTCAGCCTGACGCTCGCGTGCCCTTGTAACTCTCTCGCGTACAGCAGCACTCGACTCTACGGCTTGCTCCGAGGCAAGTTCCTCGCGGCTGACGGGAGTGATTTCGACGTGCAGGTCGATGCGGTCCATCAGCGGACCCGATATGCGTCCCACATAGCGGTGTACGGCTGCCGCCGAGCAACTGCACTCCTTGGTGGGGTGGTTATAATATCCGCAGGGGCAGGGGTTCATCGATGCCACCAGCGTAAAGTTCGACGGATAGTCGACCGTGTAGCGCACACGCGAGATGGTGATATGCTTATCCTCCATAGGCTGACGCAACACCTCCAGCACCGAGTGTCCAAACTCGGGCATCTCGTCGAGGAACAACACTCCGTTGTGAGCCAGCGACACCTCGCCCGGCTGGGGTGAGTTACCACCGCCAATCAGCGCCATAGGCGAAGCCAAATGGTGGGGCGCACGGAACGGACGCTGACACATAAGACCCTTCACGGCTCCCAGCTTACCCGCCACGGAGTGAATCTTGGTGGTCTCCAGCGCCTCCTCGGTGCTCATAGGGGGCATAATCGAGGGCATACGTCGGGCGAGCATAGTCTTACCCGAGCCCGGAGGGCCTATCATAATCACGTTGTGGCCACCTGCGGCGGCAATCTCCAGCGCTCGCTTGGCGTGCGACTGACCCTTCACATCCGCAAAGTCGTCGGCATAGGGTTGCGCCTCCACACTTTGCAGCATAGTGCTCTGTGCTGGGGCTATCTCCACCTCGCCATTGAGCGACGAGGCCACCTCGCGAAGTGTTGCCACGGGCAGCACCTCGATGCCCTCCACCACAGCAGCCTCGTCGGCATTTTCGCAGGGGACATATACTCGGCTAAAGCCCATACGTTGCGCCTCGGCAACAACGGGAAGCACTCCTCTGACTCCTCGTATAGCTCCATCCAACGAGAGCTCGCCTACGAAGAACGAATCCTTCAGGCGCTCGGCCACAATCTGGTCGGTAGCGGCCAATATAGCCACCGCAATGGGGAGGTCGAAGCCCGAGCCCTCCTTGCGCAGGTCGGCAGGAGCAAGGTTTACGACGCACTTGCGTGCGGTCATACGGTAACCCGAATTCTCGAAAGCAGAGCGTATGCGTTGCTCGCTCTCGCGCACAGCATTGTCGGGAAGGCCGACAAGGAAAAGCCCCAGGCCACTGCCCGTGATGCTCACCTCGACCACAACCTCGACAGCTCCGATGCCTGCCACGGTGCCCGTATGTGTGCGAATTACCATAGTATCTCTCTTGTATAGCTTATCTCGTTAATCCTTATGCTGTATTGCTCCCGACGGCATACCTTGCGGCAGAGCCGCATTTATAAGTCTTACCCACCCCTAAATCCCCGCCTCAGGCAGGGACTTTGGTCGCCACACGTGGCTCCGTGTTGCAGGGCCAAAGGTTATAGAGGTAAATGTCTGTATAGCTTATCTCGTTAATCCTTATGTCAGTTTGCTCCCGACGGCATACCTTGCGGCAGAGCCGCATCTACAAATCTTACCCAACGCCACTATTAAGGCGAGAGCAGAGGTTGCTTGTAACCTCTGCCAAGCCGAGGCGGTGAAAAGCCGCGTATGCGGATTACCCCTAAATCCCCGCCTCAGGCAGGAACTTTGGTCGCTACGCTCCGTAGGCGCAGGGCCAAAGGTTAGGTCTATATATCAAAACCCAAATTTGAATTTTGAATTCTACATTTTGCATTTAGAACGGCACCTCGTCCGTGAGAGGGCGTTGTTTATCCATATTCACAGGGCCTTGATTGAGGTCGAACTCTCCTCCCATCGATGAGCCCAAGCCACCCGCCGCAGGCACTGCCATCTCGTCGTCACTGCCTATGCTGCTGGCGATCTCCTGATAGCCACCTGCCGTTGAGCCTGCATCGGCATCCATATCGGCAAAACGAGCCTGATCCTTGAGGAAGCGCAACGGGATGTCGCACACGGCACCATTACGGTGCTTCGCGAGGATAATCTCGGCCATACCTGCCGTGGGCATACCATTCTCGTCGGTCTGTATGCCGTAGTACTCGGGACGGTGGATGAATGCTACAATGTCGGCATCCTGCTCGATGGCACCCGACTCTCGCAGGTCGCTAAGCTGAGGTCGTTTTGAGCCACCACGGGTCTCCGTAGCACGGCTGAGCTGCGACAGAGCGATGATAGGTACGTTGAGCTCCTTGGCAATAGCCTTCAGCGTACGCGAGATGAAGGCCACCTCCTGCTCGCGGTTACCCTTCGAGTCGGCGTTGCCGGTCATAAGCTGCAGGTAGTCGATGATAATAACCTTAATACCCTCGTGGATATGCAGTCGGCGTGCCTTCGAGCGGAACTCGAAAACCGAGAGCGCAGGCGTGTCGTCGATAAAGAGCGGAGCCTCGCCCAGAGGCTTGGTGGCACTCTCCAGATGGCGCCACTGCTCGGGCGTAAGACGGCCCGACTTAACGTCATTTCCCTGCAAGCCTGTCTCGGCAACAATTAATCGCATCATCAACTGCACCGACGACATCTCAAGCGAGAAGAAGGCTACGGGTGAGGCGTGGTCGATAGCCATATTGCGAGCCATCGAGAGCACGAAAGCGGTCTTACCCATTGAGGGACGTGCCGCCACGATGATAAGGTCGCTGAGCTGCCAGCCGAGCGTCACACGGTCGATAGCCATAAATCCCGACGCCACACCGTTGAAGGCCGAGGTGTTCTTGCTGGCCTCCTCGATCTGGTCCATAGCACGGCGCAACACATCCTTGGCATTCTGCACCGAGCGCTTGACGTGGCCCTCGGCAACGGCAAAGATCTCACTCTCGGCAAAGCCAATCAGATCGGTCACATCCTGATCCTCGTCATAGGAGCGACGCTGAATCTCGGTGGCCGAGCGGATAAGCTCGCGCTGTACATACTTCTGCGCAATAATCTTGGCGTGGAACTCAACGTTAGCCGCCGAGCCCACACGCTGGGTGAGCTGAGCAAGGTAAGCCGCACCGCCCACCTTCTTGAGTTCCTTGCGTGACTTAAGACGCTCGGTGACGGTGTAGAGGTCGATGGGTTTGAGTTCGGCCGAGAGCGACTCGATAGCCTGATAGATGAGGCGATGCTCCTCGGTGTAGAATGCCGCAGGGGTGATATACTCCTGCACGGCGATGACACTGTCGCTCTCCAACATAAGAGCGCCCAGCACGGCCTCCTCGAGCTCGACAGCCTGAGGGGGCACAACACCTGCAGCATCGGTGAGCGTCTCAAACGCAGCACGATTGCGCGATGAAGGGTTATAATCTTTTGCCATAATTTGCTTGTGGTTTTGTTTTCCCAATCACACCCTCATTCCGCCCTGCCTTGGCTATGGGAAGCAACCTCGGGCCCAGAAAAACGGGCACCAAAAAGCCTCCTCGGAAAAGGGTATAATTTTCAGAATTCAAAATTATAAAATTTTGAGCAAACGACAAGTGACAAAGAGAAGAAAGTTATGAACATTGCCGCGATTGATAACCATTATCCCTGCTGATGCAGACTTCGGCGAGTGGTGGCCAGCACCGCAACGCTCAATCGGCAATCGGGCAAGGCTTGCAAGATGGCCTCGCCAAGCGAGATTATGGTGGCACCCGTGGTGAAGACATCGTCCACCAAAAGAAGGTGTTTGCCTCTGAGCGCATCGGTACATCGAACACGGAAAATGCCCTCTACATTATCCCAACGCTGAATGGGGTGCTGACGGGTTTGGCTCCGGTTGTAGCGGTGGCGCTTGACGCTACGTGTATCGACCTCAACGCCAAGTTCGCGGGCTATGCCGCGTGCTATGTACTCCGACTGATTGTAGCCTCGCCACATCCTGCGTCCCCAATGCAGTGGCACGGGCACAACAACATCGACATCGGCATAGAGGCCCGACTCACGCATCAGCGCTCCGTACCAACGGCCAAAACGATAGGCCGTAAGCCAACGGCCCGAGTATTTGAAACGATGCACAGCCTCGCGCCACGGACTCCCCTCGACATACCAGAACAGGGCCGAGGCGTGTTGCACGGGCAGTAGACCCCAGAAGCGTTCCATCATCGGATTGGAGGGTTGAAGCCACAGGTTGGTCAGAGGTGCCGTAGCCTCACACAGCGAGCATACCACCTCACGCGTGGGTGGCAACTCCCCGCCACATACGGGGCATATGCGAGGCAGAAAGAGTGAGCGCACATCGGCCCACAGACTACTGAACATCGACATCGATCGAACACTTAACCTGTTTGTAGTCGCTACTTGCAGAGAACGAATCCATCACCTGACGCAGAATCTCGCGGGCCCGCGCCATTGAGCGACCATTCTCGATTTTGAGCTGAATTGTCAAGATATATTCGCCACGAATTCTATCCACGGCAGGAGCTACAGGCCCCGCCACTCGGCGACCGAATTTCTCGCGCAGGGTTTGAGCCAGCGATGCCGCTGCGCCATACAACCGCTGACGGTTTTCGTCGCGCAACGTGAGCTGCACAAGACGTGAATATGGGGGATACGAAAAGGCGTGACGTTCAGCGAGTTCCGAGCGAGCCATTGCCTCATAGTCGCCCCTTGAAAGCCACCCTATTACGGGGTGCTCGGGCTCGGAGGTCTGCACCACCACAACGCCCTCCCTCTCGCGTCGTCCGGCACGTCCTGCCACCTGCATAAGCAGCTGAAAAGCACGTTCAGAAGCACGGAAATCGGGGGCATAGAGCAGGTTGTCGGCATTGAGCACACCCACCACCGAGACGGCTCCAAAATCGAAGCCCTTGGTAATCATCTGCGTGCCGACAAGGATGTCGGTCTGCCCCTGCTCGAAGGCTCGCACGATGCGGTTGTAGGCACTCTCCGAAGTGGTCGTATCGCGGTCGAGGCGTGCCACACGAGCCACGGGGAAAAGTTCGGCAATAGTCTCCTCGACACGCTCGGTGCCGAAGCCCATAGCCTTCAAATCGATCGTCTCGCACTGCGGACAGGAGCGGGGCACGGCGGCCGTATAGCCACAGTAGTGGCACTCCATCCGCTCCGAGGAGCGGTGCTCGGTAAGGGTTACGTTGCACGAAGGGCAACGTGGTGTCCAGCCACAGCCACGGCACTGCACGAAGGGGGCGAAGCCTCGCCTATTCTGGAAGAGCATAACCTGCTCGCCTCGCTGAAGGGCATCGGAGATGGAGTTTATGAGTATCTGGTTGAAGTGCGCACGGCGTTCGCCACGCTTGACCGAGCGCATAGTGTCGGATATGATGATGCGGGGCTCACGCGATGAGCCATAGCGCTCGACGAGGGTCGAGTAGTCGTACTTGCCCCACTGCGCATTGGCATAACTCTCAAGCGAGGGAGTGGCACTACCCAGCACCACGCGCGCTCCGTAGAGCGAGGCCAAAACGATGGCTACATCGCGACCCTGATAGCGGGGAGCAGTGTCGCTCTGCTTATAGCTTGAGTCGTGCTCCTCGTCGACAATGACAAGTTGTAAATGCCTCAGTGGCAGGAACAATGCCGAGCGAGCACCGATAACCAGCTCGCCACCCTCGCTGCCCATCAGTCGAAGGTAGGTCTCCGAGCGACGCAGGGGCGTTAGGCGCGAATGGTAGGCCGTAAGGCGTGAGCCGAAGACTCGCTCCATACGGTCAAGGAGTTGTGTTGTAAGAGCAATCTCGGGCACCAGCAACAACACGTCACCTCCACGCTCCAGCACCTGGGCTATGAGGTTCATATATATTTCGGTCTTGCCCGAGCCTGTAACACCACGCAACAGATGCACCTTCTGCGAGGAGCGGATGGCGTCGGCTACACGCTGCTGCGCCTCGGTCAGCGCAGGAGCCGAGAAGCCCACGCAGGCGTTGCGCTCAACCGAGCGGGGACGTTGCACCACATCGATGTATCCGCCCTTACGCAGGGCTGCAATCTGCGCCGAGTCGCAATCGAGCAGACGGCGCGGCATCTCGCCCAGCGAGTTGAGCTTCGAAGCATCGAAGGTGAGTATCTGCCTCAAAATCTGACTACGGCGTGGCGCACGACGCTCAATGCGGTCGCACTCGGCTGCGAGTTGTTCGCTCGCGCGCCACTTTTCTGTAAGCGAGATATAGGCCTCGGTGCGGGGGTAGAACTCCTCGCGCGAGAACTCCTCGTCGGACGAGCCACGAGGCTTGATGAGCGAGGGCAGGGCCACACGCATAACCTCGCCCAGAGTACACATATAGTAGTCGGCCATCCACTCCCACAACTGTCGTTGCTCGGCGTCGAGCAGAGGGTGGTCGTAGAGGCGACGGCCTACGGGCTTTATACGCTTTACGCTGGGGCGCTCATCGTGCAGGCGCCAGACGATGCCCGTGTAGATATTCTTCGGGCCAAACTGCACCGCCACGGCATCACCTACGCGCAGAGCCTCGCCCTCCGCCCCCTCGGGGATGGAGTAACAGTAGGCGGGTTGCGCCAAGGGAAGTACTATGTCGGCAAAAAGTGGCATTTGAAGCCAAAGATAAGAATTTTCGAGAATAAAAACGGGGCGAGCGAACTTTTTTCTTTGCAAAATAATTACATTTGTGGAACAATAATCAGCAATATGAAAAAACTTTTTCTACTTATCTTCCTTATAATTGGAACCCTGCAACCAGCAGCTTATGCCCAAAGTTTCGACGAGGTTGTAAAGAAGTTCGAGGACAAGAAGGGTGCCGAGGTGCTCAAGGTGCCAGGAGTACTGATGAAAATGGCCTTGGCCTTTGCCGACGAGGACAAGGATATGCCCCGCGAGGCGATGGAGTTCCTCAGACACATAACATCGATGACAATACTCGATTTATCGGATTGCAGCAGTGCCGACAAGCAGGCCTTTGCAACGGCAATGAAGAGTTTAACGATAGATGATTTTGAGCCTATCGATACGGGAGATGTTGAGACCGCACGAGTATTCTTCCACAAGGGTAAGAAGAAGAACCAGATGATAATGGCCTCCTATGATGGCGAGAGCTACTCGCTTGGACTGATGACAGGCCGCTTCGACGAGGCGTTGGCTGCGATGTATGCCGCCGCGAGCAAAGACAAAGAAGAAAAGAAATAACAAACCTGAGCAACAATGGTTTATCCCTGGGGCGATAGCCGCCGCTTCAACTCCTACGCGGCACACTTCAAACGCATTTTTGGCCACCGAATGCAGAAGGTGACTATCAATGCGGGCTTCACCTGCCCCAACCGCGACGGCACACTCTCGAGGGGTGGTTGCACCTTTTGCGACAATGCCGCCTTCACACCCTCATACTGCGACAGCGGCAAGAGCATCACACAGCAGATTGACGAGGGGGTGGAGTTCCACCGCCGCCGCTACCGCACCGCCGAGCAGTACCTGGCCTACTTCCAATCCTTCTCCAACACCTACGCTCCGCTTGAGCGCCTGCGCAAGTGTTACGACGAGGCGTTGGCACACCCCTCTATAGCGGGCATAGTGGTAGGCACACGCCCCGACTGCATAGACGAGCAGAAGCTCGACTACTTCGCCTCGCTCGCGCGCGAGAAATATGTAACTATAGAGTATGGCGTGGAGTCGTGCTACGACTCAACCTTGCGGCATATCAACCGAGGCCACGACTTTGCCATAGCCCAGAGGGCCATACGCCTGACGGCCGAGCGCGGAATACACTGCGGGGCACACTTCATATTGGGTCTGCCGGGCGAGAGCGACGAGATGTTAATCAACCAGGTGGAGCAGATAAATGCCCTGCCGCTGACAACAATAAAGTTCCACCAGCTGCAACTCTTCCGAGGTACGGCGCTGGCGGCCGAGTACGACGCCCACCCCGAGCGGTTCCGCTTCTGGAGCGTGGAGGAGTACATCGACCTCTTCATCGAGGTGTTACGCCGACTGCGTCCCGACATAGTCGTAGAGCGCTTCGCAGGCGAGGCGCCACCCCGCTACCACCACACCCAAGGGTGGGGTTTGGTACGCAACGAGCAACTTTTGGCTATGCTCGATAGAAGATTGGAGGATAAAAATGCATATCAAGGAGAATTTTTTAATATATTTGCGCCCGAAATGCGATAATACTATCTTTTAGTAATGTATTAACGCCTTTCGAATTACAATTTATAAGTGGTTAGGTTATGAATTTATCATTATCAAAGGTTGCCGTAGGCGTCAAGGAGTATCTGTTGATGTCGGTCGGTATGTTTCTCTACGCCTTCGGATGGGTGGCTTGCGTAATCCCCGCAGGAGGTATGGGTGGTGGTGCAACAGGTTTGTCAATGATCTTCAACGCTATCTTCCCTGCCATCTCGATTGGTACGTTCGTATTTATCATCAACGCCATATTGCTCATCGTGGCAGGATTTATTGTTGGATGGAACTTCGGCATTAAGACTATCTTCTGCATCTCGATACTATCGGTAGCGATGGATGTGTGGGGAATTGTGTTGCCCGAAAATATATTGGCAATCTACACCGAGAGCATCGACTCGCACAACATCCTGCTCGTTATTCTGGGAGCAGTGCTGGCAGGTGCCGGCGTGGCGCTGAGCTTCAGCCAGGGCGGCTCGACAGGAGGTACTGACATCGTTGCGATGATTATAAATAAGTACAAGACAATCAGTTACGGCAAAATCGTTATCTCGAGCGACTTCTTCATCATCGGTAGTTCGTTGTTCATCGCAAACGACATCGCATCGGGTATTGCAACCGTTATCTATGGTTATATTATGGTGGCAGTGTTTGGCTACACGGTAGACCTCATACAGTCGGGTAACCAGCAGTCGAACCAGATTTTCATCATCTCGCCCGAGTATGAGAAGATTGCCGATGCCATCATCCACGAGGCCAACCGTGGTGCTACGGTAATCGACGGCACGGGCTGGTACTCGAAAAGCGAGTGCAAGATTGTGATGGTGGTATGCCGTAAGCGCGACGCATCGGGTATTCTGAAGATTGCACGTCGCATCGACGAGCGCGCCTTCATCACGATGGGCTCGGTAATGGGTGTATATGGTCAGGGCTTCGAGGCTTTGAACAAGGTTTAGCACAGAAAGCAACTATTGGCATAGAGGCTGACTAACCTGATGGTTAGCAGCCTTTTTTATTTGCCCACCGATTGCATATTTATTTACCACACCACACTACATCCGCCACCTACCCGACCAAGCGCCAAGCCATAGTAAGAGCAATTTACGACGATGCAAAAGGGGATTTACAATGCACGGCGTGACGGCCAGTCTACATCGCAGAATAAAATTCTATGCATATTTATCCCATAAAGTTGGATATTTAGAAAAATTATTCATAACCTTGCCCTATTCTTGCTCGAAAAAAGCATAAGAATGCAACGACTGAGTAATAATTTAATGCTAAAACTATAGAACTATGAAAAACTATTTCGACCTTTCAGGATAGGTTGCTGTTGTCACTGGCGCCTCAACAGGCCTTGGCCTTCAGATGGCTAAGGCATTTGCAAATCAGGGTGCAAACTTGGTATTGCTTGCACGCCGTATGAATCTTTTGGAGGAGAATGCCAAGGCTATCAGCGAGGAGTTTGGTGTGGAGGTGTTGCCCTTCGCTTGCGATATTACCAAGACCGACAATGTTGCCGCTGCAGTGCAGGCGACAATCGAAAAGTTTGGCCGCGTAGATATTTTGGTTAACAACGCCGGTACAGGTGCCGTAGGTCCCGCCGAGGAGATCACCGACGACCAGTTCCGCCACGAGATGGAGATCGACCTCTTCGGTACTTTCCTCTGCGCACGCGAGTTTGGCAAGGAGATAATCAAGGCTGGCTATGGCCGCGTGATTAACATCGCAGTGGATGGCGGTTACACCTGCGTCTAATCCACCCGCATAACGCAAAAAAAGAGTGCCCCAACCGAGGCACTCTTTTTTTTCTCCATACGATAGATATTCTTCTATAGTAGGAATTGTATAATAAGTGGGTTTTCAAGGCTTGCGAAGACCGAAAAACCGCAGTTTACTAAGGCGTAAATGAGGATTTTGAGGGCGAGCGTAAGGTTGCGTTTAAGCAAGGGCAGAGGGTGCTTGCACACTTTGCCGAGCGTAGCAACCAAAAGGAACTTAACGCAGAAAAACCTTATTAGGCAATTACTCCTGGTCGTAGCCCGTGGCCTTGGCTCTCCACATAAGCATAAAGATAAGCATACCCGTCACGGCCATAGCAATCATCATAAGGAATACATAGTTCCAGCCCTGGCCGGGGTTTACTCTATTCACCCAGTCGACCATAGCACCGATACCCAAGCCCGATACGAAGGTGCTCAAGTAGCCGAAGATACCCGTAACACCATTGGCAGTAGCGGCGGCACTCTTCGTTGCCTGATTAGCCGCTGCAATGCCGATGAGCGCCTGCGGACCATAGATGAAGAAGCCCACCATACCCAACACGCCTGCGAGTACCACTACGGGGCTTGTGCCAGGCAGGAAGTAGAAGATAGCCATAAAGGCGGCAGCACCCAACATACAGAATACGCAGGTCTGGTGAGCACGGCCACGGAAGAATTTATCGGTTACCCATCCTGCTACGAGCATACCCACGATACCCATAATCTCCGACACGGCAATAATCCAACCTGCATCGGCAGGGTCCAGACCGCGTGCCTCCTGCAGGAACTTGGGTCCCCAATCGAGCACAGCAAAGCGCACTACATATACGAAGAAGTTGGCGAAGGCCAAAATCCAAATCAGCGGGTTGCGGAACACCTTCTCGCGAAGGAAAGCCTTATACTCGGCCGACGAGGTGTTCTCCTCGACCTTGGTGTGTGTACCCTCCAACTCAGGCAGACCTACCGAACGAGGTGTGTCGCGAAGGAATACGGCCAAGCCAATGGCACCTGCCAACGCAAAGAGCGCAGGTACCCAGAAGCACCACTGCCAAGCACCCACGTGTGCGGCAGCACTTGCCACCTGCTCCTCAAGCTCGGCGGGGTTGTCGAGCAAGGCGGGGTTCAGGGTTGTGAGGTTGGTGCGGATAGCCTCCACGGCCTCCACATTGCCTGTCATATCGCTACCCATCGAGCCCATCACATAGCCACAGAGGATGGCCAGGATGCTGGCGCCGATAGAGTGTGAGGTGTTCCAAATCGACATTTTGGTTGCCAGCTCGTGGGGCGGAATCCAGTGCGTGAGAAGACGCGCGCAGGGAGGAAATCCACTACCCTGGAAGATGTTGTTGAGCACGAGCAACACGCCGAACAGCACCACCAACGAGTGGGGCGCCACGCCCAACTTCACGCCCAGAATCGAGGGGCTGAAGCCGAAGGCGAAGCTTGCCAGAACGCACAACAGCAGACCGATAGCCATATGCCAACGGCCATTCATACGATCGGCCAACAGACCGTTCAGAAAGCGCGAGAGTCCGTAGATAAGACCCACGACGGTCATAATGATACCGAAGCTGGTGTTCGAGATACCATACTCGGCCGCAAGGCCCGGGATGGCGAACGAGAAGTTTTTACGCACGAAGTAGAAGAGTGCGTAGCCCAACATAGTGGCAATGATGGTGCGATATTGCCAATACTGGAATTTTTTGGCTTGTTCTGCTGTCATTTGTGTATGGAATTTTAGTTGTTTACGCAAAGATATGTTATTTCCTATCAAATGCAAAAATAATGTATCGATTTCACATATTTGCCAAAACGGAGAATATCGTTTGAAATAGGTGCCGAATTTACTCTACTCTGTCATATCTTATACCCTTCTGAGGGATTACACCCTTCACTGCAAAGAGCTCTGCTACGGTAACAAAACCGTAACCCTCGGCTTTAAGGCGAGGGAGAATACTCTTCAACGCCTCGGCTGTTGCGCCATTACCTTCAAAGTCGTGCATCAGGAAGATCACACCATCCTCGGCCACCTTCAAATAACCATCGACACGCTCCTCCACTGTTACATCCTTATTCCAGTCTGATGGGCCTATGCCGCCGATAAATATCTGTGGTACAACCTCGTGGGTCGTATCGTCGGCATCAAGAAACGGCGCACGAAAGAGCAGAGGTGTGCGTTTGGTATATTGCTCGATTAGTTCGGTCGTGCGTTCAGCTTCCGCACGCTGTTGCTCGGCTGGTAATGGGCTTAGGCGGATATGTGAAAGAGAGTGGTTTTCAATCTCGCAACCCATCTCAACCGCACGGTGCATCGCGGCCTCGGTCTGCTCGCTGATGCGCGAGCCGACGATAAAGAACGATGCTCGGGCATCATATTGCTCCATAACATCCAACATCTGCATCGTCGTGAGGCTGGGGCCATCGTCAAACGATAGGGCAACAAACTTAGAGTAGTTCTCACGCAGATACTCCACTCTTGCCTCACTCACGCCCAATATTGGCTCCGTCTCGTGGCAGGCGGTCATTGCAATCAGCGAGACAATTGTAATGAAAAATCTTCTCATATTACCCTATTGTTTATTGTCATCATTTTGTTCACCATTACTGCCTAATCCACTGCCAGAGCTCCTTGTATGAAGGTTTCTTGCCGTGCATAAAGATACCCACGCGGTAGATCTTTCCTGCTACCCACGCCATACCTACCACCGAGGCATAGAGCACCACGAGCGCAACGCCAATCTGCCAAGTCGGGATGCCGAAGGGTATGCGTGCCATCATCACGATGGGCGAGGTGAAGGGGATGACCGAACCCCAGAAAGCGAGCGACGAGTTGGGGTCGTTGAAGACGGCCATAGCCACAATCAGCGCCAGAATAATGGGCATAGTAATGGGTGTCTGCAACTGGTTGGCATCCTGTATCGAGTCCACGCTCGAACCCACAGCGGCAAACATAGCCGAGTAGAAGAGGAATCCACCCACCAAGAACAGAAGCAACCACACGAACATCGTTACAAGTCCCGACACGTCGGTGGCAACCGACAATGCCGACAGCATATCCACATCCATATCGGCCTCCAGCGCTGTCATCTGACCTGCCTGCACGGCCTCCACGGTCTGCATCACATCGTCGGGCATAAGTGCGGGCAGTAGCGTAGAGCCAAGACCGCACACCAGCACACCCCAGATGGCAATCTGCGTAACGGCAACCGACGCCACGCCGAGAATCTTACCCATCATCAGCTGGAAGGGGCTGACGCTCGACACCAGCACATCCAACACACGCGAGCCCTTCTCCTCGATTACCGAGGTCATAACCATCGAGCCATAGATGATAAGGAACATATAGAGCATCATACCCATCACCAGACCCAACAGGTAGGCCACCATCGACGATGTAGCCTCCTCGTCGCCTCCATCGGCTGAGAGGTCGTTGCGGTAGGTGGTCATCGACACCGAGGCTTGCAGATTATTCATAATATCTTTCAGGCCATCGATGTTATACATCTTAAGGCGCTCGGCCTCAATCACATCCTCAATCTGCGAGATGATGGTCTCCTCGAGTGTCATCGACGACGAGGAGTTGGTGTAGAGCCTCACCTGCGAAGGCGTAGCCACCACGTCGCGACCCACCCACAGCACACCGAACACATCGGCCTGGGCACGCGCCTCATCGAGCGAGCCCGAATAGGGGCTAAACACTATATCGTCGCCACTCTCCAACTGCGGCGCCACCACTCCGCTCTCGTCGATTACGAGCAGCGTCTTCTGCTCGCCCGTGGCGAAGAGCATCATCAGCGTGGGGGCAGCCATCAGGCCCAGCATAAGCAGGGGCATAAGGATGGTGGTGATGATGAAGGACTTTTTGCGTACACGCTCGTTGAACTCGCGAGCGATAATGATTTTTATCTTATTCATAGCAATCTCCCAATTTTGAATTCTCTATAACTTGCCCTCGACGGCACGGATGAATATATCGTTCATACTCGGAATAACCTCTCTGAACGAGCGCAACTCGACACTCTCGTTGGCAGCACCAATGCACTCACGCACCGAGGCGTTGTCGTCTAGGCGTATGCGGGCGTTGAGATAAGGGGTATCGGCAACCTCGCCAGCCTCGATAATCTCGGCCATAGGCGATACGGCCTGCTCGAAGGTCGCCGGCTCACCGCGGAAGGTTACCTCGAATACATTCTCGCCGAAGCGGTGGCGCACCTCATCGACCGAGCCAGAGAGGATGTTGCGCGACTTGTTGATGAGCGTTATGTGGTCGCAAATCTCCTCCACGCTCGACATATTGTGAGTCGAGAAAATCACCGTCGCTCCCTTATCCCTAAGGCGCAGAATCTCCTGCTTAAGCAGGTTAGCGTTGATGGGATCGAAGCCCGAGAAGGGCTCGTCGAAAATCAGGAGTTTGGGCTCGTGCAGAACGGTGGTGATAAACTGCACCTTCTGCGCCATACCCTTCGACAAATCCTCCACCTTGCGGTCCCACCAGCTCTCGATGCCCAGACGCACGAACCACTGCTTGAGTCGGATGATAGCCTCACGGCGTGAAAGGCCCTTCAGTCGCGCGAAGAAGATAGCCTGCTCGCCCACCTTCATCTTTTTGTAGAGGCCTCGCTCCTCGGGCAGGTAGCCAATGTGGTATATATCCTGGTCGGAGATCTCCTTGCCGTCGAAGATGACACGACCCGCATCGGGCAACGTGATGCGGTTGATCACGCGTATGAGCGTGGTCTTACCCGCACCGTTGGGACCCAGCAAGCCATATATCGAGCCACGGGGAATGCTCAGCGACACGTCGTCGAGTGCCGTGTGGGCCGAATAGCGCTTGGTGATGTTTTCAATTTTCAGCAATTCCATAACTTATGTGATTTTTCCTTTCTGCTATATTAGTCGCAGGAACTATGTCGAAAGTTACAAAAAAAGAAGGGAAATTTTCAAATTGTCGCCATTTTTTTTGAAACTCAGTGGAAATGCCCTACCTTTACAATAACAAATAACTTTTACCGATGAAAAAGATTTTTCGCTTTGCCCTCTGCTTGGCGCTTTTGGCCTTGGCATCCTGCTCCAACGACGATGGCCCCCAACAACATATCATTGACTTCGAAGGCGAGGAGTGGAACTCACTCTCGGCCGTGAGCTATGGCGAGCCCTACTCGTCAAACGTGGTGAGCGAGGGCTACGAGTGGAGAGAGGGCGTCACCTCGCTCTCGTCGCGCGCGCTGGTTGACTACACCTATGGTGCATATATCCGCGTGGGCACGATTCTCTCGTCGTACAACACCAACGACCTCGACGCCCACGGCGACTCAACGCAAGATCTCTATGTCTATAACTCGGCATCGCAATCACTCACCGAGGGTGGTGGCTACAACGGCTCTAATAACTTCCTTGTGGTGATTGGCAGCTGGGATCCGTCGGATGACGCACTGCCCGAGATATTCTTTGCCGATGGCAAGGCTCGCACCATCAAGGGTTGTGTGGTGAACTCCACAGCCTACTTCCTCAGCATAGCTCAGAATGGCAACTACGCCTCGGCACCATTAGGCGAGGGCGACCAGATTACAATCTCGGCTACGGGATACGACTCGGCAGGCGCTAAGACCGCCACCGCAGAGATGATTCTCGCACGCAAGGGCGACTACACAACACAATGGAAGTCGTGGGATTTGTCGTCGCTGGGACAAGTGGCCAAAGTGCAGTTTGACATCACGGGCGGCCCGATGACCGAGTGGGGAATGTCCACACCAAAGTATTTCGCCATTGACAACATCGTAATCGAAGAATAAACCATAAAACACAACCAATATGAAAAAACTACTCATCATTGCCGCCGTGCTCACAGCATCGGCTGCATCTGCCCAATCCTATTATCAGGACAATGCCAATGTCGATATGGTGCGCCACTACAACCAGAAGTCGCGCCAGCGTCGTGAGATTATCCTGCCCGTAGTTAATGGCTACAACATTTACAAGTCGGACCTTCACACCCACTCTATCTTCTCTGACGGTAGCGTAACGCCCGAGTTCCGTGTCGAGGAGGCTTGGCTGGAGGGTCTGGATGTGTTGGCCATCACCGAGCACCTGGAGTATCGCCCCTACGAGCAGAAGATGGTTAACTTCCTGGATGACCTCCTCCCCGAGGGCACCAAGGCTACCAACACCAACATTATCGGCACAGGCAAGACCGATGCCGCCGGCATTAAGTCGGATTTGAACTACCCCGTGCGTCTGGCCGAGGCAGCAGCAAAGAATTATGGTATTACCATCATCCCCGGTATCGAGGTTACTCGTACACCCGAGACCATCGGGCACTTCAACGCACTCTTCACCACCGACAACAACACAATTCACGACTCAGACCCCTTGCAGGCGTTCCGCAACGCTCACGCGCAGGGTGCGCTGGTGATGAACAACCACCCCGGCTGGCGTCGTCAGAACCTCGATATGTCGGAGCCCGAGAGAAAGGCATACGCCGCGAAGCTTATCGACGGTGTGGAGGTGATGAATGGTGGCGAGTTCTACCCCCGAGTTATCGACTACGCTATCGAGCAGGGTGTATTCATCGCTTCGAATACCGACATCCACGGCTCATCGGCTGAGGAGTATTTCGTTACAACCGAGGGTGCGGTGATGCGAAATATGACCTTCATCCTGGCAAAGGATAAGTCGCTGCCATCGCTCAAGGAGGCGCTCAAGGCTCGTCGCACGCTGGCCTACTCATTTGGCACAATCGCTGGCGAGGCATCGCTGCTGAAGGATTTCTTCAAGGCATCGATCGAGACTAATGTGGTATCTACCAGCTCTAACGGTAGCCGCACAGTCAGCCTTACAAACAAGACTTCAATCCCCTACACCATCCGTATCGGCAATGGCAACCTCACAACGCTCAACCCCTTCTGCTCGATCAGAACAACCGTGGCGAAGGAGGCCAAGCTCGTCGTTAAGGTTGAGAATATGTGGTCGGGCAAGGATTCGCATCCCGAGGTTGAGATCACATTCTAAGAGTTTTTTGAAGCAAAGCCGCATAAGGGTTGGAGGTAAGTTTGACCTCCAACCCTTTTTTATTGCGCCAAGTGGGTGGTGTTTCGGTTTTTATATGTATATTTGCACGATAAAAACAATCTATATATGAAAGAAATGGTACTTGTATCGGGCGGTGCGGGATATATTGGTTCGCATACGGCCGTTGAGTTAATAAACGCTGGCTATGATGTAGTAGTGGCCGACAACCTCGCAAATGCCGATATGAGCGGTGTCGAGGGTGTTCGTAAGATTACTGGTGTGGATGTACCCTTTGTCGAGGTCGATTGCTGCGACAAGGAGGCGTTCCGCAAGGTCTTCAAGCAGTACAACTTTAACTCGGTAATTCACTTCGCGGCCTACAAGGCTGTGGGTGAGTCGGTCACCGACCCTATGAAGTACTATCGCAACAACCTCACCTCGTTCCTCAACGTACTGGAGCTGATGCGCGAGGAGGGCCGCGAGAATGTGGTCTTCTCATCTTCGGCTACCGTATATGGCGAGGCCGACGAGTTGCCCGTAACGGAGCTCACGCCCCGCAAGCCTGCCACATCGTCGTATGGCAACACAAAGCAGATTTGCGAGGATATCCTGCGTGACGTGGCTACCGCCTATGGCCAGATTAAGGGTATCTCACTGCGCTACTTCAACCCCATCGGTGCCCATCCTTCGGCGCTGATTGGCGAGTTGCCCCGTGGCGTGCCTCAGAATCTGGTGCCCTTCGTTACACAGACCGCAGCAGGCATACGCGAGTGCTTGAGCGTATTTGGTAACGACTACCCCACACCCGATGGCTCGTGTCTGCGCGACTACATCGACGTGGTGGATTTGGCTAAGGCTCACGTGGTGGCTATCACCCGTATGGTTGAGGGTAAGAACAAGGAGGCCTACGAGGTATTCAACGTCGGCACAGGCAACAGCGTATCAGTGCTGGAGCTCATCGAGAGTTTCGAGAGAGTGAATGGCGTGAAGGTGAACTACAAGATTGCACCCCGTCGTCCGGGCGATGTGATGGCCATCTGGGCCGACACAACACTAGCCAACGAGGAGCTGGGCTGGCGTGCCGAGCGTACACTCGACGAGACACTGCAGTCGGCGTGGGCGTGGGAGAAAAATGTGCGTGGCATAAAATAAACCAGCACGGAGTTACGTTAAGAGTAGTGCCGCAATGATGCGGCCGATAAATAAGCATTTTAAGAGCCTCGGCGTGAGGCTATAAAGAGAAAGCAGATGAAGAAGTTTTTGATGCTCGTGGTATTGATGGCGGTGTGCTACACAACAGCGCAGGCACAGCGTTACTACATACCCAAATACAAGCGCGAGCGCATCGTATCGGAGGCAGATATGCACAAGCAGGACCGCAAGTGGACCCTTACGGTGGGTGCCTCATACGATTTGACGCTCGGTATGCAGAACCGCATTAACTACAAGGATTTGAACGATGTGGTACGCTACGACCAGGAGACCGACCTGCACGGCGTGACTGTTGATATGGGCCTTGGCTACAAGATTGGCAGCCATATCACCACAGGTATATCGGCAGGTTTCAACTATGCCAACGGCCTTAGATCGATGCCCATACACGGTACGTTCCGCTACTACTACGGCCCCGCCGTTGCGGCACGTCGTCATCGCTGGTTTAGTGTTGCCGAGGTGGGTCCGCAGCTCTACTTCAAGGGCGACTACAAGCGTATCGGCGCATCGGGTCTTGTGGGAGGAGGTATCCGCGTGCTGATTTTGAAGTCAATGCGTCTGGACCTTCAGGCCGGTTATCGTTTCACAATCGTGCGTCCGACAATCAACCAGACGGGTAGTTACTATCTGCCCGACGAGAGCGTCGACTACAAGCAGTTTCTGCACGGCATTATGGTGGGAGTCAATCTGACACTGTTCTAACAAGAACGCATTTGCATACAAAAAGCGACAATTTGTCGCACAAGAAGAGGGTGGCCAAGGTCTGGTCACCCTCATTTTTTTGCTCAACGCAGGCAAAATGCTGATAAACAGCGGAAAAAATTTTGTATTTCACAATCGAAATACTATCTTTGCACCCGATTCAGGCATAATGGGATCTATAGCCCGCAAGGCGATAGGTTGAGTAATGCCGTAGGTAATAACTTTAATTTTTACAAAAAACTATGCAAACACTTCAGATTCAGGCCGCTGCGCGTGCCGATTTCGGTAAGAAGGCCGCTAAGGCTAGCCGTCGTGAGGGTCAGATCCCTTGCATCTTGTATGGTGGTGGTCAGGAGATCGCTTTCACCGTTGACACTAAGGCTGTTAAGCCTTTGATCTACACTCCCAACTCTTACATCGTTGAGCTCAACATCGACGGTAAGATTGAGAAGGCTGTAATGCGTGAGGTTCAGTTCCACCCCGTACGTGAGCAGATCCTCCACATCGACTTCTACCGTGTTCAGGAGGGTAAGCCCGTTGCTATCGCTATCCCCGTACGCCTCACTGGTAACGCTGCCGGTGTTAAGGTTGGTGGTAAGTTGGCTCAGGCTGCTCGTAAGCTCACAGTTAAGGCTCTCGAGGCAAACTTGCCCGATGAGATCGTTGTTGACGTAACTCCTTTGAACGTAGGTCAGACTATCTTCGTTGGTGACCTTCAGTTCGAGAACCTTCAGTTTGTTACTCCCGCTACGACTGCCGTTTGCGCCGTTCGCGTAACTCGTGCAACTCGTGCCGCTCAGCAGCAGCAGAAGTAATAAGCCGCGAAGATGAAATATCTTGTTGTAGGATTGGGTAACATCGGTGCCGAGTACACCGACACCCGTCACAACATAGGATTCAGAGTGTTGGATGCCTTAGCTGAGGCATCCAACGTCTCTTTTATGGCAGGTCGCTATGGCTCAACGGCCACCGTGCGCCATAAGGGACGTCAGGTGCTGCTGCTCAAGCCCTCGACATATATGAATCTCTCGGGCAAGGCCGTTCGTTACTGGATGGAGCAAGAGAAGATTCCCATCGAGAAGGTGCTTGTGATATCGGACGATATAGCGCTGCCGTTTGGTCAGTTGCGTATGCGTAAGAAGGGCAGTGCAGGTGGTCACAACGGACTTAAGAACATTTCGGAACTGCTCGGTCGCGAGGATTACGCCCGTATGCGCTTCGGCGTGGGTGGCGACTTCCCCAAAGGCCATCAGGTGGATTATGTTCTGGGCGAGTGGAGCGACGAGGAGCGCAAGGCTATGCCCGATAGGCTGAAGGTCTTCTGCGATGCTATTCTGTCGTTCGTGTGCGTGGGTGCCGACCTGACTATGAATACGTTCAACAAGAAGTAGAGCTCGACTCTTGACAATAAAAAAGGTGTCCCGACGTGGACACCTTTTTTGTATTCATATTTAACTATTTTCTCTAAAATATTTCTTCCTCATATTTCTAATACAAAGCGTACATTTAAACCCTAAATCTACTTCATTTTCTTGTGGCCAATACAACAGTGCCATATCAAGATCACTGACAAATCCATTGCATTGCCCACAAGTATTTGCGAGGTAATACATATTCATCTTATTGTCATATTGTTTTCGTATAGTTACCCCAAATGATTGAGCAAGCCTTATCTCTTCCGCATTAAAATCTCTTGGGAATAAAGTCCAATTAGACTTTATCATTGCCAATTTTATCTTTTGCCCGCACCGAGGACATACACCAGCAATAATTACTAATTTAGAGCGGCTTCTTTTTCCTCCACATTTCTCACACCTGATGGGGCATAAATAACTCACTCTTAGGGGGTGGAATAATTTTTCTTCTATATTATCACAATCTTCATCTTCCTTAACTTTAATCTGCAAACAGACAATTTTGTTCTCTTCATAATATTTCAACACAGAATCCTCTGGGGGATGATAGGCAACCACCTCAATGACTATCACAACTTTACCATCTTTATCAAGCAAAGCAATGTCGGGCTGACATACTCTCAAATTCAATTCTGTCTCGACTCTTACTGCCTTTTTGAGCATATTACCCTTGTGTACATCTCCGCATTTTTCACACTTCCACTCAAAAGGCACACTTGCGTCAGCAGAGATTTTATTACGAAGATATTCTGAACATCTTTCTTTGAATAATTTATGCAATAAAGACTCCGAACAATCACTATTTATATTACTCTTTTTCGCAAAATGCCTTCTTTTATGATTTTTATGTCCCTCTGGAATATGGCTATTATTTATTTCAAGTTCATAACCATATTCAGGACAGAAATATCTCTGTCCATCCTGTGCATCATCTATGTGTACCAAATTGCCATCACTATCGTGTGCGTATGTATATAGGAGATCCTTCATATCTTTCTTTTTGCACAAAAATAATCTACCGTTATGACAATTTATGACAATGACTAATTATAAATTAGGGTGTCCAACATTTTGGGCACCCTTTTTTGTATTCATATAACCATACGAATTGTATAATAAGAGGGTTTTCAAGGCTTGCGCAGCCCGAGAAACCGCAGTTTACTATGCGTAAAAGAGGATTGCGAGGGCAAGCGTAAGGTTGCGTTTAAGCAAGGGCAGAGGGTGCTTGCACACTTTGCCGAGCGTAGCAACCAAAAGGAACTTAACGCAGAAAACACCTTATTAGGCTATTCGTAGCTATGCTAACTCCTTCACAATAGCACACATCTCATCATACTGTCGCTCCATACTCTGCAAGAGCTTATACTGCGCGTGAGTACGCACGAGGTTGTGCTCGGGGTAGGCAATCTTGTAGTACTTGTCGCCGTCGATGTAGTCCATCAAGAAGCGTAGCACCTGCTCGAATGTAATGTAACGACCCGAGAAAGCGAGCCAATCCTTCTCGCTCTGGCACATTGTGGCACGCTGCTCCGAGAGGTAACCCTCGGCATAGGCACGGAACATATCGATGCTCATCTCCACATTATCCAGGCACTTGTCGTCCTCGGCGCCGGTGTTGGTATAAGAACGGATGGCGTCGCCAAAGTCGTTGAGTGACGTTGAGCTCATAACCGTATCGAGGTCGATAGCGCAGAGAACGTTGCCCGTGGGCTTATCGAAGAGGATATTGCTGATCTTGGTGTCGTTGTGCGTTACGTGAGTGGGAATCTCTCCCGACTCCACCTTCGACCAGAACGCGAGCATCTCATCGCGACGGCTCTCGACCCACTCTATCTCGGTCTGCAGATCCTTCACACGACCCACGGGGTCGGCTGCGATGGTTGCATCCCACTGCTCAAAGCGCCAGCGTATGTTGTGAAAACCCTTGATGGTCTCGTTAAGGGGCTTGTCGAAGTCGGAGAGCAGCGACTGGAAGCGACCAATGCCCACACCACCCTGATAGGCCAGAGAGGTTGAGTCGGCACGGTCGTAGGTTGCCGTGTCGGGGATAAAGAGGCATACGGCCCAATATTTCTCGCCCTCGGTAACATACAACTTGCCATCCTTGGCAGGAATGACGGTGAGGGTCTCGCGCATAGGGTCGGCCACCTTGACCTTGATGTGTTCGGTCACGGCCTTGATGTTATCCATCATACCCGGCACATCGGGGAAGACGATGTGGTTCTTGCGCTGGAGGATGTAGTTGGGGGCCTCACCCACGGTGGTAACGACAAAGGTGTCGTTGATAAAACCCTCGCCCAGAGCATCGATAGAGGCTATCTCGCCCTCAAGAGCAAACTGCGAGGCAATGTTAAGAAGTTTTTCCTGTGTCATATCTTATGTTTCTGATTATACTAAATCGACCACACCGAAAAATTCGGGGCAGTGGAAGTTGGGCTCGGCCGTAGGGATGGGCGACCAGCTCAGGAAGTGGGGCTTGCGACAGCCGTCGCCGCACTTATAGAAGTTACATCGAAGGCTCTGCGGAGCGCTCTCCACGCCCAGCAGCGAGAAGGGGATTATCTCGACCATCCACCAGCGCTGACCCTCACCCACGGAGTCGATAGGCTCGTGGGGCAGCGAGCCGAAGTGACGCACGCGCGCCATACGCTCCTCATCGAAATGATCGGCATCGGTGCGCGAACGGCGCAGAGCCGCAAGGGCGGTGCCTATGCAGTTGATTTCGAAATTGAAGTAACCCTCACCCGCGGGGTTCTTGACGAAAAACTCCACACAGCTATCCTCCCACACAGGGCCATTGCTTGTGGTGGTTACAGCACGTAGGTGCTCCTCCTCGACCTCGAACATAAGCGCCAGGGCCGTATCGGAGTGGGCTACTCGCACATTCACACGGGGAGCATAGGGGTAGGCCTCCCAATTGACGCAGTCGACGGGATAGGGCTCCAGACGGTCACGCATAACAAGGCGCACCTCGTCGTTGCGTAGCGATTCGATGTTGCGGATGAATAGAGCTTCAATGTGGCGGGGAGCGTTGCCCTCACCATAGGTGTTATCGGTCATAACCTTCGGGGTAAAAGTCATTCAATAATCAAATATACAATTTTCCTGTGAGAATGACAAATGTTTTTGCCCACAAAAAGAAAGAGGCCGCCTTTGGCGACCTCTTTTTCGATTATAACATATGTTTACTTCTTACACCATCGGCGCATCAGCTCTCGACACACAAGAGTCATCGCACCACCCGACAGCACACCGGTAATCAATCCCAGCACGATATCTACGGGGAAGTGGTAAGCCAGATAGATGCGCGAGTAGCAAATCAGCAGCACCACCGCAATCATCATCCACGTAAACCAGCGACGGGCGATGGTAGGGATGGCGATGGTAGCCATAGCGGCTATGGTGGCGGCGTGGCCCGACACGGTGCCATACTGGCCACCCTTCTTGAGGATGTTGCTCACCAGACCCTCCAGCTCGGGGGTGTACATAGGACGCAGGCGTGCGGGGAACTCGGCCCACAGGCCTTTGAGCAGACCCGTGTGCTTGAAGATACCCGAAATCATATCGCCCAAGCCGATAGCTGCGGCCGCAGCAACGAGGAATATGAGCAGACCTCGCCAGCCGTAGGAGCGCCACACCATATATAATATAAGGATGTAGAGCCACGCCCACACCGAAGGGGTCGATATGCCAAGCATTATCTTATCCAGCACCGCACCTCCGTCGAAGTTGAGCCACAGGAAGAGCGGATAATCGAAGGTGTAACCTGTCATATGAAATTACTTTACGCGCTTACCCGATGCATCGAAGTGGTTGTAGATAACCACGGGACGCTCACGGCGAACACTCATTGTGGGGAACCACATATCCTCAACGGTAAGACCGCACTTCTCGACAGCCTCGAAGCAGTACTCCAAGCGACCGAAGTCGGCATCGACGTTGTTTGTACCGAATGTAAACTTCAAGCCACGCTCCTTTGCCTTCTTGATAATCTCGAAGCTGGGAATCTTATAACGTGCGCTAATCTCGAGAGCGATGTTGTTCTGCTGCATAACATCCAATACGCGGTCAACGCGCTCAGGGGTCCAATACTTGTCGTAGTCGGCATTCATATCGTCGGGGATGTAGGTAGCGTTTGCGAAGATGTCGGCAGGCTCGTTGGTGAGAATCTTAACGGTCTGGTCAACAATCTGCTCCATATACTGGTCCATAGTAACGCCATCGCGAATAACCTCCTCGGCACGATAGATACGAGCGTTGCGCTTCTGGTGATCGATGATGGTCATAGCATCGGTGAAGAGGTAGTCGAAGATACCCAAAGCCTCCTGCGAGAAGGTCTGAGTCCACTTGCGGCCCTCACCCTGAACACCGAACAAGAAGGGGTGATTCTTCACCTCCTCGAAGTATGAGCGTACCTCGGCATCGTCGGCCAACATACGGCCTACACCTCCCTCACCTGCGTTGGGAGCAACACCATAGTTGATACCGTAGTTCATCGACATAGCGTGAGCCATCTCCTTTGTTAGGCCACCCTTCAGGTGTACGTGATAGTCGATAACGGGGAAATCCTTCTGCTGGTAGCGGATGATGTGGTCGGTCTGCTCGTCGATGGGAGGCATAGTGTCGGCCTCGTTGCGAGCATCAGCAGCCAGAGCCTCAACGCTCAGGTTACGGAAGGCTACATTGCCATTTACGCCCTTAACAACAACCTTACCCTTGCCGATAAGTTTCGTAGAGTGAGCAGCCTCACGGTAGGGAGCTGCAGGCTCGGTGTAGCATACCACATCGACGCCGTTGATCTTCACGGCTACATTCTTGCCACGCACGGCAACCTCGAAGTCGAACCACTCGCCATCCTGAGCCAATGAACGATAGAGGTTACGCACGCTGCGAAGGCTACCGGTCTTGATTGAGCCATCCTGCACACCGTTGCGGATAGTGATCTCATAGCCCGACTCGCCATCAGAGTGGAACAAGAGAGCCGCCTCGGCGCCCTCCTGTGTAAGAGCCTGACCCTTGAATACGAAGTTCTCGAACGAAGCACCCGTAGCAACGCTTACTCCCTGCTCCACACTAAGTTCCTCGCCCGAAGCAATATAACTCTCCAACTTATTGCCGCAACCGACAAACATTACGATTGATGCCACCACTGCGAGTGGCTTCAATCCGAAAAACAGATTTTTCTTCATAGTATTTTAGTTTTAGGGTTTTCTATTTCATTAGCAGTATCACATAACCCACATACACGGCCAGGTAGAGCGCACCCTCGAAGCGAGTGATGCGGCGCTGACCGATGGCCAAGGCCGAGAGCAGCAACAGCACGGCCGAGCCTACGACCATCCACATATCGAGCGGAGTGATGCCACCCATAGTAAGGGGCTTAATCGAGCCGCTCAGACCCAGGATAAGCAGGATGTTGGCCACATTCGAGCCGATGACATTACCCAGCGCCAGCGAGAGCTTGCCATTGGCGATGGCCGCCACGCTTGATGCCAACTCGGGCAGCGATGTACCTGCCGCAACGATGGTGATGGCGATGATAGCCTCACTCACGCCCCACGCACGGGCGATAGCCGTAGCCGAGTTAAGGCAGAGATTACCACCATAGATAAGACCTGCAAGGCCGACAACGATAAAGAGCAATATCCTGCCCCAGCTCATCGTGCTCTGGCTCTGCTTGCCATCGTCGGTGCCAGCGTCAGCATCGGGCGCATCCTTTTTGGCCGAGCGTATAGAGTAGACCACAAAGGCTATATACATCAAAAAGAGGATGATACCCTCCACGCGGCCAATACCCGCGGGCGAGCCGATGTAAAGTGCCATAACAAGCAACAGAGCCGAAGCGGCAATACACAAAGGAATATCGCGACGCACATTCTCGCGCGTGAAGACCATCGGGCGGATAATAGCGCAGATACCGAGGATAATCAGCGTATTAAAGAGGTTTGAGCCTGTAACATTACCAATAGCCATATCGCTACTGCCATTGATAGCAGAGATGGTACTTACGGTTAGCTCGGGCATCGACGTGCCGACAGCCATAACAGTGAGGCCCACAATAAATTCGGGCACACGGAAGCGGGCTGCCATACCTACGCAACCCTTAGTCAAGAGGTCGGCACCCACGGTAAGCAGCGCCAGACCGACAATCAAAAGAATATAATCCATTTATTACTTAATTTTCTACTTTCGTTACTATTTCGCCTCGCGCGATCGACGGAGCAGTTCGCCCAGCACCTCGATGTTCTCGGCAATAAGGTCGGGCTGACGTGGTGCCTGGTCGGCAACATCGAGGGTAGTCTCACCCGAGAGTACCAACACACCGAAGGCTCCTGCGTTGAAGGCCATCTCGATGTCGGTATAGATGCGGTCGCCCACCATAGCTACCTCGTCGGGGCGCACTCCATAGCGCGACTGCACACCCGTGAGCATATTGGGGTCGGGCTTGCCCAGCACGATGTCGGGCTGACGTGAGGTGGCGTGCTCGATGCACTTGCAGATTGAACCACAATCGACCAGCACGGTGGGTTGGTCGGTAGGGCACACACGGTCGGGGTTTGTTGCAATGTAGGGTACGCCCTGCTGTGCCCAATATGCGGCACGGCACAGACGCGAATACTCCAACGTCTTGTCGAAGGCTACCACCAGCACATCGGGCTTCTCATCGGCCGAGTCGGCTACCGACTCAAAGCCTGCACGCTCGAACTCGGCAATCATCGAGGGTGTACCCAGAAGGAACAAACGGCGTGCCTCGGGGTAGTGAGTGCGGATGTAGTCAATGGTGGCAAGGGCAGTGGTGTACATCTCCTCCTCGGTGGCCTCAACACCCATACCCGAGAGTTTCTTCAGGTAGTCGGCAATCGAGGTCGAGGGGTTGTTGGTCAGAAACGAATATGTAATACCCATCTGGCGCAAATTCTCCAAGAATGGACGCGTGTAGTCGAAGAGCGTCATTCCCATATAGATGGTGCCATCCATATCCAACGCAACGTGGCGAATACGACCAAGACGCTCCAGGAGAGCCTCCTCATCGTAAATCGAACGGAATTTGTTAAACATTTTTCTATCTAAATTTGGTTTTTCTACTCTTGTTTGCTACAGCTCGCGGCAGAGTCTACCTCGGCACGATGTATCTCTCGCAACTCACGAGCCGGCACACCGCCCACAATCATATTGGCTGCCACATCCTTCGACACCACAGCACCGGCTGCGATGATGGCATTCTGGCCAATGCTGACACCCGGCAGGATGGTAGCACCAGCGCCTATCCACACGTTGCGACCAACGTGAACGGGCTTAGTCACAAGCGTGCGACGAAGCGTAGGCTCCTCGGGGTGTCCCTCGGTGAGAATCTTCACATCGGGTGCGATGAAGACGCCATCTTCGATGGTGATACCTCCTTGATCGAGGAACGTGCATCCGAAATTGATAAACACACCTCGTCCCACACGCGTATTCTTGCCAAAGGCAGTGTAGAAGGGCGGGAACATACGCACATCGACCAACTCCTGCCCCCAAATCTGCGAGAGCAGCGAAGTAATCTCATCGGGTGTATGATATTTGCCATTGAGCTCGGCTATGAGCTCTCGAGTCTTCTCAAACTCCTGCCACAGCAGAGGGTAATCGGGATCGGTATGCGTAATCAAATCGCCACGACGCATACGCTCAATAACGTTACTCATCGCCTACTCTTCTTTTATGATAAAATCCAATATATCCATCTCCCTATTTTGCGCGATAGCCTTGGGGAAGATAGTGCGGAAGCGCATCATCTCGATAATGGCCTCCTCCTTGGTCATATAGCGGCCCGCAGCAACATAGAACGAGGGGCTCTCGTAGTACATCTGCACCTCGATATCGGGGAAATTCTCCTCGAACTTAGTCTTAGCCTCGACGGCATTCTCTCTAGCACGCGACGAGTTGTCCGAGAGGATAAGGATGGTGTAGCCATTGACCTTGGTGCGACGTGCACGGCCCTCGACCTGACGTACCGACTCGGCCACATCGCTCTGCTCGACAACAGAGACCTTGTTTTCACCCAGCGTCAATCGACTCTTCATTGCTGCCACGCTCTGCGCCGAGGCGTTAGCTGACAGGGCGACAAAAATCGCCACAAAAACTATTTTAACAAAATGTTTCATATTCTTATCTCTTTATTCAATCATCATCTTATCCAGCATCTGCCACAGAGCCCTCTGTTGCTCTGGGGTGAGTAGTTCGGCAATGGGTCGTGTTGCCTGCTCACGGCTGATGTAGGTCATACGCGAACGCAGGGCCACCTGCCAATCAATCGATATGGACTCCGCACGATGCTCACGCAGAGCCTCACGAAAGGCCATTGTCTGCGTATGGCGCTGCACGGCCAGATGCAGGGGCACCTCAACGATGGCTCGCGAGCGGGCGGGCACCACCACCCTATCCTCCAGCGTAAACATTGCCACACGTCTACCACCATAGCTCAGACGCACACGGCCCGAGAGCAGTTTTATGCGCGACGAGGGGTTATTGACCTCGACGGCAAGTGTTATGTGCGATGGCCATCCGTCATTCACGCCCACGCTCTCGACCACACCCACACTCTCGATAGTGGGCAGAGCCATACCCGAGCACGAGGCGAGCAACAACGCTGCAAAGGCTATGAGCAGACGGCTTTTCATATCCTACTACTTACGGCCAACGTAAATCTGCGCTATGCCGAAGCTCAGCGCATAACGACGGCACTGCTGGAAACCGGCCTTACGCATAATATCGAGGAAGCGCTCGGGGTCGGGGAACTCCTCGATAGAGTCGGGCAGGTAGTCGTATGCCTTTCTATCCTTCGACACCAGACCTCCCAGGGGCTTCATTATGTGGTTCGAGTAGAGGCGGTAGAGGTAGCGCACGATGGCATTGCGCGGAGTCGAGAACTCAAGGATGACGATATGGCCACCCTCGCTGAGCGAACGCTTAATCTCGAGCAACGAGGCGTCGATGTCGCTGAAGTTACGCACGCCAAAGGCCACCGTAACCACATCCACCACTCCATCGCCCACGTCCAGACGCTCGGCCTCGCCCTGATAGAGGGCAATATGGTCGTCCAGACCACGACGGCGCACCTTCTCGGCCGCCACGGCAAGCATATTCTCCGACAGGTCGACACCCATAATGTGAGCCTTGGGGATACGGCGGGCCAGCGTAATGGCCAAATCGCCCGTACCGGTTGCCAAATCCATTATGCGTGAGGGCTTCATACGGCGCACGATACGCACCACGCGACGACGCCACAACTTATCGATCGAGAACGACAAGATATGATTTAACCTATCGTAGGTGGGTGCGATGTTATCGAACATCTCGCGCACCTCCTCCTTTTTTGTCTTTTGCGAATTATATGGTTTCATAACTTACAATTTATATCTTAACGAACGCTCGGGCATAACACCTGCCACCAGCATCGACGGCAACACCATCACCGCCACAGCAATAGACAACGCACCCACATTGAGCCACAGCCACCACCAGCCAACATCGACGGGCAAGACCGAGAGCATATATCCCGCAGGGTTGAGTCTTACCACCTGCCAATGCCACTGCATAGCTATCAGCACACCACCGATGATGTTGCCCCACAGGGCGCCCTGCGCAAAGATCAGCGCCGCACGATAGAGGAATACTCGGCGGATGGCAGACGTACGCATACCCTGCGCCTTCAGCACGCCAATCATACCGATGCGGTCGAAGACCATAATGAGCATAGCCGCCGCCATATTAAAGAGCAGCACAACCATCATAATGATAATCACGGCACGCGCAATGACCGTGTGGGCCTTCATCCAGTCGAAGATGACGGGGTGACGTCGCTGCAGCGTGGCAGCCACGGTTGATATATAACGTTCATTGCTCTGTGCCTCGACAAAAATCTCCTCGTCGAGAGCTTCGGCAATACGTTCAGTCTTTCGATCGTCGGCAATAGCCACATCGTAGCCCGACACCTCATCGCTTGAAATCGATGCCACACGTCGTACGTCGCGTACATCGCCCAAGGCTATTGCTCGGTCCATCTCCTCGAGGCCCGTGTGGTAGAGTCCCACCACCTTGAAGGCGTCGCGTCGCGGGCGTGAGCCACCCTCGACAAAGAGCATCTCGACCTTGTCGCCCACCCCCACCTCGAGTTGTGAGGCGGTACTGCGCGAGAGCAATATCTCGCGACCACGCTGTGCGGCAGCAAAGTCGGGCAACTCACCCTCCACCAGACGGCTCTGCCACCACGAGGTGTCGTAGGTAGAGTCGATACCCTTAATCTGCAGGCCGAGGACATTGTCGCCACACTTGGCCATACCACCCACCACCACATATGGGGCTACGCTCTGTACTCCCTCAACGGCAGCGCAGCGCTCGACAAGAGACTCACTGTAGGGCAAGCGACGCTCCGAGCCCGAGAGCACAGCCACGTCGACAATGCTTATGTCGGCGTTAAAGCCTCTGAGGTCGGCATACATCTCGCGGCGAAAGCCTCGCACCACGGCCAACGTGAGCAGAATGGCCGCCACACCCAACGCCACAGTTATGACCGCAATGCGGGTCATAACCGACGAGCGTGACGAGCGGTCGCTCTGCGCCGTGCGATGGGCTATAAGGTATTCGACGTTATACATCCTCTGCTACAGTGGGCCTCAAGCAACAATGGCTTGCGGGCGATACTTATTTATAATAAATCTGTACAAAGTTATGCAAAAATTTCTTACTTTTGCATCATTGATGGTGTGTGGCGCACCTTTTATGGTCATTTATTTCATTGTCCATACTTTTTTATTTGGCTACACGTTATTTTTACACCATCGATGTTTAACTAAAGAAGCGAAAATTATGTTGAGTTTATTGCAAGCCGCACAGGATTATTATTCATATTCATACGCCGACCCCACGATGGGTTTCTCGTCGGGTGGCTCCATCTTGCTGATGGGTCTGATTGGTATCATAGGCTGGATCGTACAGGCTCGCCTGCAGTCGGTCTTCGCCAAGTATTCGCAGGTGCCATTCCCCGATGGATTGACAGGTGCCGAAGTTGCGGCCAAGATGTTGCGTGATAACAACGTACACAACGTTAAAATCACTCACGTAGCGGGTAAGCTGACCGACCACTTCAACCCTGCAACGATGACCGTCAACCTGAGCGACAGCGTCTACTCGTCGCGTTCGATTGCCGCAGCGGCTGTGGCTTGCCACGAGTGCGGTCACGCCATTCAGCACGCCCGTGGCTACGCTCCGCTGGTGATGCGCTCGGCGCTGGTGCCCATTGTGAACTTCTCGTCACGCATCGCTACGTGGGTTATCATTGGCGGTATTGCACTGATGGCGGCAGGTAGCGGCACGACAGTGTGCTGGATTGGTATTGCACTGATTGCTATGTCGGCCCTATTCTCGATTGTAACCCTGCCCGTTGAGTACAATGCCTCGGCACGTGCTCTGGAGTGGCTGGAGTCGAGCCGCACATTGCAGGGAGTACAACTCTCATATGCCCGCGAGTCACTGCGCTGGGCTGCACGCACCTACCTGGTGGCGGCGTTGAGTGCCATTGCCACCGTACTTTACTACGTCTCGCTCATATCGCGCAGAAATGACTAATCCCGAAGATGATTTCACCTCGCGCGGCTGGCTGGTAGCCACCGCAACGTTAGCAGTGCTTATAGTGATAAGTTTCATCCCGCCCATCAATGCCGGAGGGATGCGACTGCGTCGTGCGAGTATCATATCCGACCTTATAACCTTCTCGGCCGACACCCAGCAAAGCGAGGCTCTGGCCGAGGCGGCACCCGAGATCGATGTCGAGGAGTTCGAGGTTGACCTTGAGCAGGTGGCACAGACCGTTGCCAACACTACGGCTTCGGCATCGCCCCTTGGCGAGGCTACGTCGGCCTCGTGGGAGGGCATCTTCGATGAGCAGCCAACAGGTGGCGACTACCCCGACAGCGACCCGTTCGGCAACAGCACTATGCTATCGGTATCATTTGCCGACATACTGCCCGATGCCGAGCAGATTGTATCCATCGAGGAGTTCCGTGGCGACGAGTTCGACACACCCCTCAACAAACTCTACGAAAAACTCCTGCTCGGTGTTGATCCCGTGCGTGTAGCCTTTATGGGCGACTCGTTTGTCGAGGGCGACATCCTAACGGCCGACCTGAGAGAGTTGCTGCAGGACACATTCCACGGCGGTGGTGTAGGCTTCGTACCCTTTGCTTCGCCCTTCACGGGTTTCCGCCAGACAATAAAGACTACTGCAAAGGGTTGGACACCCTACAACATAATGCAGCGCAAATCGGTTCCCGAGCCCTACGTTGGCGACTTCTTCATCTCGGGATGGGTGGCCCGTGCCGCAAACGACGCCACGACTCGCTGGGAGATGACCTCGAAGCGTCGTCATCTGGAGGAGTGCAACCGTGCGCGACTGATGTTCATCTGCCGTGAGAATGCACGCATAGCCGTGCGTCTGAATGATGGCGAGGAGCGCCTATTCGAGTTCGAGGCCGACGAGGTGGTTCGTCAGATTGTAGTCGAGGAGGAGAATATACACTCGCTCGAGATGACTGTGCTCGAGGGTGAGGCCGGCTTCACCGGCATCGGTGCCGACTTCGACTCGGCGAAGGGTGGCGTAGCCGTAGACAACTTCTCGATTCGCAGCAACAACGGTCAGGCTATGTTCTGGTCGTCGGCGGCGGTAAATGCACAGATACACTCGATGCGCCCCTACGACCTTGTGATTTTGCAGTATGGTCTGAACATTATGCAGGCCGACAGGCACAACTACTCGCTCTATGGCGAGCAGGTGGAGAAGATGATTCGCTATGCCCAAAGCTGTTTCCCCGGTGCCGTGGTGCTGGTGATGGGAGTGAGCGACCGCTCACAGCGTGGCGAGCAGGGCATCGTGCCTATGACCTCGGCCATAGACCTCACAGCCTCACAACGCGAGGCGGCTCAGAATTGCGGTGTGGCGTTCTGGAACACCTACGAGGCGATGCAGCGCCTGGGTGGTATGACCAGCTTTGTGGAGCAGGGCTGGGCAGGCAAGGACTACACCCACATCAACTATGGCGGTGGCCGCGAGATAGCACGCTCGCTCTACTACGCCCTGTTGCAGGGTGCCGAGCAGCGCAGTATTACACTGCGCAAGCGAATGGAGTCATCGCGTCCCGTATTGCGTGAGCGCGAGCTGGAGGTGCAGACCACTGAGATTGATATTGACACATTACTTCCCCTCAAACTATAATGATGCAACTGGGCATAGAGATAGAAGAACTCATCGGCCGAGCGCGTGAACTGCTCGTTTACGACGGCTCGGCACCGCTAATTTTCAATAGCGGCTTGTTCCTGTTCCTGTTTGTGGGATTTATGGGCATCTACCTGTTGCTGCGACGCGCCACGTCGCTACGACTGCTCTATGTGATTGCCTTCTCGCTATACTTCTACTACAAGTCGAGCGGTATGTACTTCCTGCTGTTGCTCTTCGCCTCGGTGAGCGACTACTGGATAGGCTTCGCCATAGCCGCCTCGCAGGATAAGGTGGCACGCAAGCAGCTCGTGGCACTCTCGGCTCTGATAAATTTGGGAATGTTGGCCTACTTCAAGTACACCAACTTCTTCATCGAAATAGCCAACGGAGTGGTGGGCGCAGGTTTTCTCGACTTTAGGAATATATTCCTACCCGTGGGTATATCGTTCTTCGTGTTCCAGTCGATGAGCTACACCATCGACATCTATCGTGGGCAGATTCGCCCACTGGAGCGCTGGACCGACTATCTGTTCTACCTCTCGTTCTTTCCGCAGCTGGTGGCGGGCCCCATCGTGCGAGCCAAGGATTTCATTCCACAGATACGCAAGCCGCTGATTGTCACACGCGAGATGTTTGGCCAAGGCATAGCCTTTATTATCATCGGTCTGGTGAAGAAGGCCATCATTTCGGATTACATTTCGCTCAACTTCGTCGACCGCATCTTCGACGAGCCGGCCCTCTACTCGGGCTTCGAGTGCCTGATGGGTATCTACGGCTATGCGCTGCAGATCTACTGCGACTTCTCGGGTTACTCCGATATGGCCATAGGTATTGCCCTGCTGTTGGGCTTTAAGTTCCCTAAGAACTTCGATGCGCCCTACAAGTCGGCCACCATCACCGAGTTCTGGCGCCGCTGGCACATATCGCTATCGTCGTGGCTACGCGACTACCTCTACATATCGCTAGGCGGTAACCGCCGTGGCACCGCACACACCTACCTGAACCTCATCATCACGATGGTTCTGGGTGGTCTGTGGCACGGTGCGGCTGTGCGATTTATCCTGTGGGGTGCTCTGCACGGCGTGGCACTGGCCCTGCACAAGATGTGGCTATCGGTTGTGCCGTGGGCAAAGGCCAAGGGTGCAGATATGAACCCGCTGATGCGTGTGTTGGGCATTATACTCACGTTCCACGTTGTGTGTCTGGGATGGCTGCTGTTCCGCGCCGAGGATATGAATACGGTGCACCTGATGCTCTACCAGATATTCCACTCGTTCAACACCTCGATTATTCCGCAGTTCGTGCTGGGCTACAAGGAGGTGATGGCATTTATCGTGCTGGGCTACTTTATGCATTTTATGCCCTCGAAGATCGACTCCGACCTACAACACAAGGTGGGCGAGGCTTCGTTCTGGTGGCAGGTGGCTATGCTCGTTGCAGTGGTATGGTGCGTTATGCAGATTAAATCGAGCAGCATACAGCCATTCATCTACTTCCAATTCTAACCCCGAAAGAGGCATTTCATCCCCCGAAAAGCAGGCTCGCCCGCTCTGCCGTAGCTCTGTTATTGCTCCACAAGAGGGCAAAAAGTCAGGCGCGAAGGAGTGTGAAAATATGCAAAAATGGTATAATATTTGATACTCATAGTACACAAGAAGGCGGCAAAAGAGCAAAAAATAGATGAAAAATTTGGGTATTTAGATAATTTTGCATATCTTGCACTCACAAAAATAAAATTTTAACTCTTAAAACACGTTTGCCTATTGAAGAAATTTCTACTCTTTGAACACATTTAAAATTAGGAGAGTATGAACACACAGTTGTTAAGCGATCAAGTATTGCTTAATCGCTATCTTTCAGGTGATCGTAGTGCTATTTCACAACTCATTGATAGACACTCGACGCGAGTACGCGACTACATTCGTATGATGGTCCGCGATCGCGACGTGGCTGACGACATCCTCCAAGAGACTTTGATTAAAGTTGTCCGCGTCATCGACGAAGGACGCTATGCTGATACAGGTAAGTTCTTGTCGTGGGTGTTGCGCATCGCACACAATCAGGTTATTGACTACTTCCGCTCGCAGAAGGGCTCACGCACAGTGAGCGAGGCCGAGGCGGGCTACAACGTATTGGGCACATTGCGCTTTGCCGAGCGCACGGTGGAGGATCGTATGGTCGACGAGCAGATTGAGGCCGACGTGCGTCGTCTGATTGACTGCCTGCCCGAGGAGCAACGCGAGGTGGTGGTTATGCGCTACTACGCAGGTATGAGCTTTCAGGAGATTGCCGACCAGACCGAGGTGAGCATCAACACTGCGCTGGGACGTATGCGCTACGCCTTGATAAATCTGCGTAAGATGATCAAGGAGAACGACATCGTATTGAATTAAAGGCAAAAAAAACGAATAAGAGCGTAAAAAGTTGTAAATAATTGCTGTTCGACACAATAAAACTCCCGTAGCTGCGTTATAAGGGAAAACGGTAATGCCTATGGAAGATGTCGACAACAAAGTTCAAACCGAAATAATCGCAGACGAAGATAGGCTTTTTATGAGTCAAGTGATATGTGAAGAGGCAGACTTGTTCTATATGGACTGCTATTTTCGCGAGCTCTTTGGTCAATAGATTATCGGAAAAACACAGGGGGAGGCTGCTCAAGGAGCGGCCTCATTTTTTTTGTAATGGGTAGCCAAGAGAGCTCTCTCGGTGCTTATGTCGGCCGTAACGAAGGGGCTGTTTATAGTGCAAAGAGGTCGAAAAATGATGATTAGTTGAAATTTTCATCGCGCAAGGCATAGTATTACGGATAATTTTACTAACTTTGCCGAGCGTTTCGCTTCTATGGCGACACACCGATGCGGATATGGTGTAATTGGTAGCCACGTCAGACTTAGGATCTGATGCCGAGAGGCGTGGGGGTTCGAGTCCCTTTATCCGCACAAGCGATTGTCTTTAGACAGTCGCTTTTTTTACATTTGCTCCAAACCGTCCTTTGTGGTGAATAAGAATATGTTATTGGAGGGATGTATAAATGGTTATTTCAAATCTTTTTAGTAGCTTTGCATAACGGGTCGTCGGCCGTAGCTTAAATGGGATTCTAGCTACTGATAGATGATAAATGTGAATTTATAGAACCTCAATGAATAGAAAACTCAAAATATTATGAAAAAGCTTTTTGGATTGATGTTGCTATGTGCTATGGCAGTTGGATTTGTGTCTTGCGAAAAGGGTGGTGAGGGAGATGAAAATAACTTTGCAAACCATATCATCGGTACCTGGGCAACGACTCAGGCTTTTGTTGGTGGCGATTGGATTGACATTCCTTCTTACAGCGATACGTACGCAACGATGTCGTTCTATAATGACGGCCGTTATTATGGCGACAGCGAGCTTTTCGGTTCTGGCTGGGGAACATACACATTAAACGGAAAAATCCTCACGACATACTTTGATGGCGAGTTATTCTACACCTATACCATCAAATCAATGACAAACACCACAGCTGAAGTCACAATGGCTTATAAAAATACCAATGTTGATTTTAGATTAAAGAAACTATAATTTTACGCCATAAACAACTTGAACAGGGTTGTTCTAAGACTATACGATTGAGAACTATCGTCAAATTTTGCTGGCCAATCCATTAACATCCTAATATGTCAAAGAGCATCACACTGCAACTATCGCCCAAACTCTCGGCCGATGCCGAAGTATACACCTCGATGGCAGCCCGTCAGCTGGGCATACGCCGCGAGGATGTGGCGTTGGTGCGTGTGGTGAAGCGTTCGATTGACGCTCGCCGCTCGCCCGTGAAGGTGAACCTCACGTTAGAAATATTCGTCGACCAGGAGCCACAACCCGCTCCCATACACTTCGACTACCCCGACGTGAGCAAGGCTACCGAGGTGGTTGTCGTGGGCTCGGGTCCTGCAGGATTGTTTGCCTCGTTGCGACTTATCGAGCTCGGTCTAAAGCCCATCCTTTTGGAGCGAGGCAAGGAGGTGCTGCCCCGTAAGCGCGACATCGCCCTTATTAACCGCAACCTGGAGATCGATCCCGACTCGAACTACGCCTTCGGCGCAGGAGGTGCTGGTACATTCTCCGATGGTAAGCTCTTCACACGCAGCAAGAAGCGTGGCGACTACAACAAAGCTCTGCAGACGCTGGTCTTTCACGGTGCTACGCCCGAGATTCTCTACGAGGCACATCCCCACATCGGTACCGACCGTCTGCCACGCATCATCAGCAACATATGTAACACCATAACTCAATCGGGAGGTCAGATACACTTCTCGTCGAAGGTTACAGCCTTCGAGATCGACCACTCGCGCCAGCGCATAAAGGGCGTATGGGTAGGCGACAAACTCATCGAGGGCGCAGCCGTGGTGCTGGCCACAGGCCACTCGGCAAAGGATATCTACACCACGCTCCACCACGATGGTGTGCGTCTGGAGGCAAAGGGCTTTGCTATGGGTGTGAGAATCGAGCACCCACAACGACTCATCGACTCTATTCAGTACCACTCGCCCGAGCGTGACGAGTATCTGCCTGCGGCATCCTACTCGTTAGTAAATCAGATTGAGGGACGTGGCGTATATTCGTTCTGTATGTGCCCCGGTGGTTTCATCGTGCCGGCAATGACCGATGCGGCGCAGTCGGTGGTGAATGGTATGTCGCCCAGCGGACGCAACTCGCTATGGGCAAACTCGGGCCTTGTGACCGAGGTGCGCCCCGAGGATTATGCCCACCTGATGCCCGAGCACGGAGCCTTGGCAGGATTGGTATTCCAGCAGCAGTTGGAGGAGGCGGCACGTCTGAACGGTGGCGACAGACAGGTGGCACCCGCACAGCGAGTGTCGGACTTCGTGGCCGGTCGCGCCTCGACATCGCTCCCCCGCACATCGTACATCCCCGGCCTGAAGGCCTCGCGACTCGATAAGTGGATGCCCGACTTTATGGCCTCGGCACTGCGTAAGGGTATTGGCTCGTTCGATAGGAAGATGCGCGGATATGTCACACCCAATGCTATTGTCGTGGGTGTGGAGTCGCGTACATCTACCCCCGTGCGCATACCACGCGACAGCCAGACACTGATGCACCCCGAACTCAAGGGACTCTTCCCCGCAGGCGAGGGCGCAGGCTACGCAGGCGGCATTGTTTCGGCGGCGCTGGATGGCGAACGTGTAGCCGATGCAGTAAAGGATTTTGTAGGAAAATAATGCAAAAACATATCGAGATTAAGTAGCGAGGTGCAGAATTTTGTACCTCGCTTCGCTTTGTATGGAGCAGCAGAAATCGGATTTTGAGAGCAAAAAAGCCTTTGTGGGCAACGAAAAATGGCGCTAATGTTAAGACAATGTTAAAATTTATTAATAAATTAAAAAATTTTTTGAAAAACACTTGCGCGGTATTTATTTTCCCCTTACCTTTGCACTCGAAGTTTTAAGGTTCATTTAGGTTAGTAGTTTTAGGTTGGTAGAGGCTATCGGCAGGTTGTGAAATCGATGGAGCGTTTCTGTGGCGCAAATTTCACTAAGACGAAGGACGGTGCTCGTCCCGAGTCGAATACCTCCCGAAAGACCTCGTTTTTTTTGCACATTCATCCCCGATGGGATCTTATATATCGCTCCTGCCTCTATGGCGGGATTTTTTGTTTTTAGGGCGTGCCCTACAACAAAAAAAGGAGTCCTACTGAAGGGACTCCTTATTTTATATTACCTGACCGAGGCTTAATGCGCCTCAAGCCAGTTGTTGCCTACGCCCGTGTCAGAGATAAGAGGCACACGCAGCTTAGCTACGCCCTCCATTGCCTCGCGCACGATGGTGATGACACGCTCCTGCTCCGAGCGGAGCATATCGATGATAACCTCGTCGTGCACCTGCAAAATCATCTGCGAGCGGATACCCTCCTCTCGGAAGCGACGGAAAATCTCAATCATTGCAAGTTTCATAATATCGGCTGCCGAGCCCTGAATGGGGGCGTTGATGGCATTGCGCTCGGCCACACCACGCGCAACGGCATTACGCGAGTCGATGTCGCGCAGTGTGCGACGACGACCAAAGGCGGTCTCAACATAGCCCTTAGTGCGTGCATCGGCCACAGCACGTTCCATATACTCCTTGACCTGCGGATAAGTGGCAAAGTAGCCATCGATAAGGCTCTTGGCCTCAGAGCGAGGTATGTCGAGACGCTGAGCCAGACCAAAGGCCGAAATGCCATAGATGATACCGAAGTTGGCGGTCTTAGCCTTGCGACGCTCGTCGGAGTTTACCTCCGAGAGGCTCTTGTGGAATAGTTTGGCGGCCGTAGCGGTGTGGATATCCTCACCCTGCAGGAAGGCATCGATAAGCGAGGCATCGCCACTGAGGTGAGCCATCAGGCGAAGCTCCACCTGACTATAATCGGCAGCAAGCAGTATGTGCTCCCCGTCGGAAGGCACAAAGGCACGACGTATGCGACGACCCATATCGTCGCGCACAGGGATGTTTTGCAGATTGGGGTTGGTCGATGATAGGCGGCCCGTAGCCGTCACAGCCTGATTGAACGAGGTGTGGATGCGGCCCGTAACGGGATTTACCAACTGAGGCAGTGCCTCGACGTAGGTCGAGATGAGTTTCTTAACGCCACGATACTGCAAAATCAAATCGATGATGCGGTGCTTGCCCGCAAAGCCCTGCAGATACTCCTCGTCGGTTGAGTACTGGCGGGTCTTGGTCATCTTGGGCTTATCGGTGATGCGCATCTTGGCAAAAAGCACCTCGCCAAGCTGGCGTGCCGAGTTGATGTTGAGCAGAGGCTCTTGGGCAATGTCGCGTATCTCAGCCTCAAGGTCGGCAAGCAGTTCGTTGAGTTCGACGGCATAGTCGGCAAGCTGCTGCGAGTCGATCTTCACTCCGGCGAGCTCCATCGAGGCCAGCACATCAATCATAGGCTCCTCGACCTTACTATACAACTCCTCTAGTCCCTCGGCGCAGAGCATAGGCCACAGCACCTGCTTTAGTTGCAGTGTTATGTCGGCATCCTCGGCGGCGTACTCCTTGACGAGTTCCACACTCACCTGATCCATCGTAAGCTGACGTGCACCCTTGCCGATGAGAGTCTCAATCTCGATGGGTGAGTAGCGGAGGTATCGCTCGGCCATAAAGTTCATATTATGGCGCGACTCGGCATCAAGCAGATAGTGGACAATCATCGTGTCGATTTTGCGCCCACGCACCTCGATACCCAGGCGCGAGAGCACCATCAAATCGAATTTTATATTCTGTGCCACCTTGGTAATGCGCTCACTCTCAAACAGAGGTCGCACCACCTCGGCAAAGGCAGCCGTATTTTCGGGTGTGAAGGATACATACCACGCCTCACCCTTCTCCACGGCAAACGACATTCCCACGATACGATCGCGGAAGTGGTCGAAGCCCGTTGTCTCGGTGTCGAAGCAAATCTCGTCGTAGCGGCTGAGTCGCTCAACAAGGCTCTGCAACTCCTCGAGCGTAGTGACAAGATGATAGTTATGGGGTGTCGTCTTTGCCGTAGCCAACATATCCGAGAGCTCGGGCTCGGTAGCCTCAGCCTCCACCGTTGGAGCAGATGGCGCCTCGGTGGTCACGGCAGGTGTAGCAGGTGCGGCAGGTGTGGCATCGAACATAGCGAACAAGTCGCCCTGCGCAGCCATAGCCTCAGGCTTCTTGGCGCTCGGACTCATCGGAGCCACCTCGATGGATTGCGGCGAAGGTTGCGATTGAACGATTACCTCGGAGGCAGGGGCCTGCTCCTGCATATCGCGCAGGAACGAGGTGAAGTCGAGCTCGGCATATAATTTACGAAGTTCGTCAACATTGGGGGCACAAATCTCCAAATCCGCTGGCGAGAACTCCACGGGAACATCGGTGCAGATGGTAGCCAGACGCTTCGAGAGCAGGAGCTTATCGCCCCACGCGGCAATCTTTTCGCCCTGCTTACCTTTGATATTCTGAACGTTAGCGAGGATATTTTCGCACTCGCCCCACTCGCCCACCAACTTGCAGGCGCCCTTCTCACCAATGCCCGGAACGCCGGGGATGTTATCCGATGAGTCGCCCCAGATGGCCAGAATGTCGCGCACCAGAACGGGCTCCGGGATGTTATACTTGGCGCAGATATCCTGCTCGCGCACAATCTCGATGTCGTCGCCCTTCTGCTTGTAGAGGTGACGCTGGGGACCTACCAGCTGTCCATAATCCTTGTCGGGGGTGACCATATAGACATCGTAGCCCTCGGCCGAGGCCTTATGAGCCAGCGTGCCGATTACGTCGTCGGCCTCGTAGCCCTCAATCTCGTAGATGGGGATACGCATAGCCTGCAACAGACGACGCAGGTAGGGCACCGAGGCTATGATATCCTCGGGTGTCTCGGGACGGTTGGCCTTATACTCGGGGAAGAGCTCACGACGGAAGCATCCGCCCTTGGGATCGAGTGCTACACCCAACAGGTCGGGTTTCTCGCGCTTCTGTATGTCGCGCAGAAATTTGGTAAAGCCGTACAGCACAGAGGTGTTCATTCCGTGACGATTGCGCATCGGGCGGCCATAGAAGGCGTAATAGTATTTGAAAACGAGCGCATAAGCGTCAATCAAGAACAGGCGTTTCATACTCTTTGCGGTGAATTAGGTTGTGTGCAGCATACAGCTCCACAAAAACGGTAACTACCAAACGAGGGTGACTAACCGAAATCGTTAGCACCCTCTTTGGTATAAATCATTGCTCGCCACTCCGCCCAAAAGGTGCGGTGTGGAGGTAAAATCAAAATATAGGCTCTTGGCAACTACAAGTTATCCGAAGCATACCACTCGGCATACGACGATGCCGTCTCGTGCAGACGCAACGAGTAGAGCTCAACCTCGTCGGGCAGTGCCTCCAAAAGACGCAGGGCAAAGTCCGAGAGCATATTCTCGCAGGTAGGCTGGTAATCGACCATCACAATGTTGGAGTAGATGCCATCGAGCATAGCACGCAGCTGATGACCCTGCTCGGTGCGGCGCACCACAAAGGCGTGGTCGAACTGCGACACGATCTGCTCATTGACAATGCGCTTGAGCAGGCCGAAATCCATCACCATACCCTGCTTGGGGTCGCACTCCTCGGTCGAGGGCTCACCCTTGATGGTCACAAACAGACGATACGAGTGGCCGTGAATCTCACGACAAGCACCGTCGTAACCCTCGAGCGAATGTGCCGCCTCGAACGAAAACTCCTTGGTAAGTCGAATAGTTGCCATAAAATCTGTTAGTCTCTAATTAGAAGGCACGACCCGATGCTGCAGGTGCGGGCAAACCGGGCTTGGTGGGGATACGACCCTCATCCATAGCGGCGCTCAATGCAATCCAAGCAGCGATAACTGCGTCAACCTTCAAATCCTCCAATGACAGACGCTCGTAAGTATCCATCACGGTGTGGTAAGTACGACCGTACTCCAACTCATCCTGGATGAACTGGTATGCGGGAAGACCCAAACCGTTGAATACTACGTGGTCGGTGCTACCTGTACGGCGCAATGAGAGAGTCTGGAAGCCGATAGTCTCGATGTGCTTCTTCCAAGCCTCGAAGAAGGGAACAGCCTGATCATTCTCCTCGAGGTAGATACCGCGGAAGCGACCTGAACCGTTATCCATATTCAAATAGAGTGCGAAGTCGTCATAACCGTCGAGCTTCTTACCCTTAGCCGAGTCGTAGAGGTTGATGTTAGCGTAGCCGCGTGAGCCATAGAGACCCTGCTCCTCGCCACCCCACAATGCAAGGCGGATAGTACGCTTGGGCTGGATACCGAGCGCCTTGATAATACGCATAGCCTCCATCATCACGATACAACCTGATGCGTTGTCAGCACCACCTGTACCACCGTGCCAAGAGTCGAAGTGAGCACCGATAAGCACGATCTCGTTCTTGAGCTTGGGGTCGGTACCGGGAATCTCGGCGATAACGTTGTTGATGCGCTGGTTGTTGGTGAAGGTGTTCTTGATGTTAAGCTCCATCTCTACCTTCTCGCCCTTAGCAATCATACGAGCCATACGGCCGTGATCCTCGATGGGAAGCATAACCTCGCAAACAGGCTCGGGGTCACCCACCTTATATGATACACCGCGTGAGGGAGCCACGTTGAATGTACCGCCACCGCTGATGATAGCTGCGGGCTTCTCCTCCTTGAGCATATTGGTAATAGCAGTCTGCAACTCGCGTGATGTCATAGAGGCTGCACGGCTGATAGAGGGGATGCGGCTGTTTGATGTGGGACGGGGATCCTGTGCCAGAACCTCCAACTCCTCCTCGGTAAAGCGTGTTGCCAAGGGGTCGAAGCTCATCTGGTAGGTCTGAGTCACGGGCATCAATACGATCTTGCCTGCGAGCTTACCCTTATATTTGTCGAGGTCGGCTACAGTCTGAGCCTCGATGAGTACTACCTCACCCTTCACAAGACCGTTAGTACTGCCAGACCACGCCTTGGGGTTACCTGCAAAGCTGGTATAGTAGGGAGCAGTCATTGCCACATAGTTCATCTCGTTGTCCCAGCCACCCTTTGTAAAGTCAAATGCATACTCGGCACGGGGGTTAGAGAGACCCATCTCCTTCAAATACTCAATCACCATCTTCTCGGCACGCAGTTTGAGCTGTGATGCAGCCAAACGGGGACCCATATCGTCGGTCATAAACTGTGCCATCTCCTCAATCTTCGACTTTGCGAAGCCTTCGTTCTTCACCTTGTAGGCGAGCTCTGCCGAGAGGCTGTTCTGCGCAAAAGCGACACCACTACCCATTGTCACCAGGGCAAGCAGCGATAAAATTACTCTCTTCATCTTTCTCTTTGGTTTAAGTTAGTGTTTATATTTTATGATTTTTAGCTTACGTAATTTGACGCCATTGTGAAATGCAAAGATATGCGTTATTTTGTAAAAGGAAAGAATTATTTTTATATATTTGCACTACGGGTTGCATTTTTTTCGCATATACAGCCAAAAACACTGCATATTTAACCGAAACAAGAAAAACACTATGATTACATTCCTAATTTGTCTTACCGCTCTGGTTGCTGCCTACTTTACCTATGGAGCCTATCTCGACCGTGTTTGCCAAATTGACGAGAAGGCAACGGTCCCCTCGGTGGCGCTCTACGATGGGGTTGATTATATCCCTATGCCGCGCTGGCGCACCTTCCTCATACAGCTACTCAACATTGCGGGCGTAGGCCCCATCTTCGGTGCTATTATGGGTGCCTGCTTCGGTCCTGTGGCCTTTCTGTGGATTACTTTGGGAGGCATCTTCGTGGGAGCGATGCACGACTATGTGTCGGGAGTGATTCTGCTGCGGAACGACGGCCTGAGTCTGCCCGAGGTCGTAGGCCGATATCTGGGTAGTGGAATGTTGCAGCTTATGCGCGTTATATCTATGGTGCTGCTCATATTGGTGGGAGTGGTATTTATGCGCTCGCCGGCAAGCATTATGGTGGAGATTGTGCCTACAATCTCCTACTGGTGGTGGATAGCCATTATTCTGTTCTACTACTTCATCGCTACGATGCTGCCCATCGACAAACTCATTGGCAAGGTATACCCGCTGTTCGGCGCAGCACTTATCATTATGGCGCTGGGATTGTTGGGTGTGTTACTCTTTGGTAGTTACACTATTCCCGATCTGACGCTCTCGACGCTTCGCAACTTACACCCGAATGCCGAGACTATGCCCATCATACCTACACTCTTTATCACCATTGCGTGTGGTGCCGTATCGGGTTTCCACGCTACGCAGTCGCCGCTTATGGCCCGCTGTATGAACAACGAGCGAGAGAGTCGTGTGGTGTTCTACGGAGCAATGATCTCGGAATCGGTCATCGCCCTTATCTGGGCAGCTATCGGTATGGCCTTCTTCCACGGCCCCGAGTCGCTTGCTGCGGCTCTCGCCGAGCACGGCAATAACGCCGCGTGGGCGGTGAACACCATCTCGACCACTACGCTCGGCATAGCAGGTGGTCTGCTGGCAATGCTCGGCGTGGTGGCGGCACCCATCACCTCGGGCGACACGGCCTTCCGCTCGGCACGCCTCATTGTGGCCGACATATTACACATCGAGCAGCGCACCATAGCCAAGCGACTGTTGATTAGTCTGCCGCTATTTGCCATTGGCGGAATGTTGCTCTTTATCGATTTCGATATTATATGGCGCTACTTTGCCTGGACCAATCAGGCTATGGCGGTGGTAACGCTGTGGGCTGTGGTGGTATACCTGCACCAGAGAGGGCGCAACATATGGGTTGCTCTGCCTGCGGCTGTGTTTATGACATTTATATGCACAACGTTTGTCTTCATATCGGACCAGTTCCTCGGCCTGGAGAACCGCACGTTGGCCTACATATTAAGCTGTGTGACCACCGCCCTGCTTACGGCACTTATGTGGCGGAAGATACATAAAACCTCAAAAACATTGAACTAAAATGAGTCGAATAACACTTAACCCCTCGTCGTCGGGTCTGTGGCGCGTGGGAGGATTGAACGATACATTGCACCGCTCACGTCAGCACGAGGCCGAGTCGTGGCCCGAGGCTGCGCAGATGCGCTTCGATGCGGTGCAGGCACTGCTCGACAAGCTTGGCGAGGAGGATATACTTCTTGACTGGGAGGATAGAGCCACACGTGCGGCCATCGAATTGATATATGCAGCGGCAGCCGACCAGCTGCTCATAGGCGAGGTGGAGACCGCCGCAGCACTATGGGAGGTACTACTCTCGGTCGACGAGGAGGACCATATGAGCGCAAGCGTACCTTTGGCCTTCTGCTATGTGGCGCTGGAGGATTACGACTGCCTTGAGGAGATGCTCTTCAGCATATCGTCAAAATCGCCCGAGTATCATCTGCTCACACTATGGGCCGAGTACCGCCGCACGGGAGGCATCGACCGCGACGCCCTGCACACGCTACGCACACGTCACAAGGTGTGGATGGAGGAGTTCCTTGCCGACGAGCATCCCTTAGACGAGGAGTATCTGGCCGACAGCCGTGCGGAGCGTCCCTCACCCCGCACCGAGGCACGCGAGCTATACTTCGCCACCGCTCCGCTATGGGAGAGCAACGACAAATTCCTGAAAACCATTAAAAAAGCATAACACTATGAAACGATTTTTTCTATTTTTAGTGGCCACCGTGTTTGCCACAGCGCTCAGTGCAGCTGAGTACAAGTACAGTCGCGACATCGTCTATCGCTCGGACGACGACTACGCCTCAACTATGTGTCGTATGGACATCGCCACGCCCGAAGGTGCACAGGGCGCTCCCGTCATTGTGTGGTTCCACGGAGGAGGCCTCACGGGAGGCAAGCGCGAGATTCCGCAGGCACTGCTCAACGGACAGTATGTAGTGGTGGGCGTAGGCTACCGCTTCTCACCCAATGTGAAGGTTACGCAGTGTGTCGACGACGCAGCGGCGGCCGTAGCTTGGGTATTCAAGAACATCGAGAAGTATGGCGGCAGTAGCAAGAAGATTTATATCTCGGGCCACTCGGCAGGTGGTTATCTGGTGAGTATGGTAGGTCTTGAGAAGGCTCGCCTGGAGCGTTACGGTATCGATGCCAACTCTTTGGCAGGTATTATTCCCTTCAGCGGTCAGGCCATCACCCACTTCGAGGAGCGCCGCTCACGTGGCATAGCCAACACACAGCCCGTAGTGGATGAGCTCGCACCCCTCTATCACGTGCGTGCCGACTCGGCTCCCTTCCTGATGATTACCGGCGACCGTGAGATGGAGATGCTCGGCCGTTACGAGGAGAACGCCTATATGATGCGCGTGTTCAAGCTCGTCAAGCACCCCGATGCAACGCTCTATGAGCTCGACGGCTACGGTCACAATATGTGCGACCCTGCCTATGCACTGTTGCTCCGCTTTGTGCGCCAGCACGAGAACCCCGCACCAAGACGATAGCTAAATTACGCATCGCACAGGAGCGATTGAGCAATTATCATAACAATAAAAAAGAGTGTCGGCAAGGTGTCGGCACTCTTTTTTTTGTGGTAGAAGGAGATACTATGGTATCGCCTCGTATTTAAGCGTCTGACCCTCGGAGGCCATCTCGTCGGCAATATCTCGAGGTTTTACCTTCACCTTGCCCGTAATCAGCTCGGGGAGGTTGTAGGCATAGACATTATCGCGATAAAACTCAAGCGGGTTGTGTTGTGGCAACACGAAAGGCTTGTGGAAATTGCCCTCATCGTCGACATAGGTGAAGTGGGGTTGAGTGAAGAGTCCATCCTCGCGACGCGAGCTGAAGACCATCCAGCGGCTGTTGCTGCTCCACGAGTGGCTACCCTCGGATTCAGGGCTGTTGATTGACTCAATTGCCTGCATATGCCCCGACTCCAGATCGATTGAGTAGAGGTCGGCATCGCTATGGTAGGTTGAGAAATTGCCCCATTTCATAATATTGACCACCAGATGTTTGCCATCGGGCGAGATGCGTGGCATCGACACACTGCGACCATCGACGCGTGCGTTGTAGAGCGTATCGACCTTATCGCCCACACGACCCGTAGCGGGGTCGAAATCCACGGCGCAGAGCGAGTAGCGCAACTTATCGATATTGAGCTCGATAAGTTCGACATTCTCGGCCACACAGTAGTACATACGACGTCCATCGGACGAGAAGCTGGGGAAGGTCTCCATCGCCGAAGGAGAGGAGAGTAGCTCGTTATCGATTACAACACCTCGCTCGGTGTCCCACACGACAATATCCGAAGCGGTGTCGTAGACCTCCATTCGGTCGGCACTATGGTAGAAATAACTCTGGTAGATAGTATTTGTCGAAGCCGCCAGGTAACGACCTTCGGGATGCCAATACGAGTACACCAGATTTGAGAGCATCTCCTGCGTCTTGGTGTTAAACTTCTGCACCTTGCCATTCTCGATAAGGGCTGTTCCGTTGGCCTCCTTGGCTCGCATATGGAAAATCATTTTGTCGGGGTTGCGAGAGGGGAATGTATGGCAATTCACGCAATTGTAGTTGGTCAGATAGTTTTCATATATCGGGCTCTGCTCGAAAGAGGTAAGATCGCGCTGATAAATACCCATCTGGTGCCACTGCTCGCCCGGCACCAGGAGTCGATAGGCCAGATAGGGGTCTATCTCCTCGCGCACGTTCACATAAAAGGGAGCCGTTGCAACCCACTCGCTGCCCTGCTTCTCAACAATGGTGAATTTGAGGGCCTGCTCCTGATTCTGGGCAAGGAGCTCTTGCCACTTTTTCGATGGTATATTAAACCATCCATCACGAGCACGCAACTCAATCTGAGAACCTGCGCCCTCGATGAGCAGAGCAAAATCGCCCTCAGCCACGACGTTGAAGTTCAGCGGAGCGATGTTGCCAGGAATGGTAATATCACGATAATCGGGATAGATATCAACGACTCTATCCGTATGCCCAGATATAGGGGCAATTGACTCACAAGCTACGCAATAGAGCATAGCCAATAATATAAATACCCTCATGTGACAATAATCAAATTAGACTGCTTTATACAAATATAACAAATAGGACTCAATAAACAAAATTTATCTGACACAATATTATGTCTCGGGTTTTGAATTATCTATTTTACGCTCTATCTTTGTCGTATGGAATCGAAAATACTACAAGGACTAAATAAGGCGCAGTACGACGCTGTGGTGAACTACCAGACCCCCTCGCTCATTATTGCGGGTGCTGGCTCGGGCAAGACACGCGTTTTGACCTCGCGCATAGCATATATGCTGGAGCAGGGTGTGAAACCCCATCAGATTCTGGCACTGACCTTTACCAACAAAGCAGCCGAGCAGATGCGTACCCGCATCGAGCAGATGGTGGGCTCGACAGCCCGCTACATTCGTATGGGTACGTTCCACTCAGTCTTTTCGCGCATCCTTCGCGAGAATGCCGAGCGAATTGGTTTTACCGACTCTTACACCATCTACGAGCCTTCGGACTGCAAGAACCTGCTGAAGACCATCTGCAAGGAGATGAACCTGGCGGACGACAAGTACAAGCCCGCCCGTCTGCTCTCACGCATATCGTTTGCCAAGAACTGCCTTGTAACACCTGCAGCCTATGTAGCCAACTCGACCTACGCGGCCGAGGATAGGCAGGCGCAGATTCCCCACTTTGGCGATGTGTATGTGGAGTATTGCCGTCGTTGCAAGCAGAACGGAGCAATGGACTTCGACGACCTGCTGTTGCAGACCAACATCCTGCTGCGCGACTGTCCCGATGTGCTGGCCAAGTATCAGGAGCTGTTTCAGTATATTCTGGTGGATGAGTATCAGGATACCAACTTCGCGCAGTACATAATAATCCGCCGCCTCTCGCAGCTTCACGGCCGTGTGTGCGTCGTTGGTGACGATGCGCAGAGTATCTACTCGTTCCGCGGTGCGAAGATCGAGAACATACTCTCGTTCCGCAAGGACTACCCCGCAGCACAGACCTACAAGCTCGAGCAGAACTACCGCTCGACACGCACCATAGTCGATGCCGCCAACTCGGTCATCGAGCACAACTCACGCCGTATGGAGAAGAAGTGTTTCTCGGAGGGCGAGCGAGGCGACAAGATACGCATCCTGCGTGGTTATACCGACCGCGAGGAGGCCGATATGATTGCTGACGCAATACGTAGCCGTATGCGTGAGACGGGCGATGGCTGGGGCGAGGTGGCTATCCTCTACCGCACAAACAACCAGTCGGCTACGCTGGAGACGGCGCTCAGACGTCGTGCTATGCCCTACAAGATTTACAAGGGCTCGTCGTTCTACGACCACAAGGAGATTAAAGATACGCTTGCCTACATACGTCTGGTGATAAACCCCAAGGATGACGAGGCCTTCAAGCGAGTGGTGAACTACCCTCTGCGAGGCATTGGCGACACTACGGTAAATCGCATTGCACAGCTCGCCGCCGAGCGAGGTCAGTCGATGTGGGAGGCTGTGGATGCGCTGGTTGCCGAGGCAGACACGCTGGGCGACAATATGCAGAAGACCATTGCCCGCAAGGTGACCGAGTTTGTAAACCTCATTCGCTCGTTGCAGCTCACGCGTAAAGAAAAATCGCTCTACGACTTTGGTCTGGAGCTTGCCTCACGTTCGGGCATTCTGGCGCAGTACCGCACCGAGAACACTCCCGAAGCGACGAGTGCCGTGGAGAACATCGAGGAGTTGCTCAATGGTATGCAGCTCTTCACGGAGCAGTGCGAGGCGGAGATTCGTAACGGAGAGAGAGAAGAGACACAAGTACCCACCGTTGAGGAGTGGTTGCAGAACATTATGCTTCTGACCGATATGGACAACAAAGAGGAGGAGGGCGACGAGCGCATAACGCTGATGACCGTTCACTCGGCCAAGGGTTTGGAGTATAAACATATATATATAGTAGGTTGCGAGGAGAAGCTCTTCCCCTCGGAGCGCGCGCTGGAGACCCCCGACGGATTGGAGGAGGAGCGCCGACTATTCTACGTGGCACTCACACGTGCCAAGGCCGAGGCTACACTATCGTACTGCGATATGCGATTCAAGTGGGGCAATATGGAGTTCAGCCAGCCCAGCCGCTTCCTGAGCGAGATAGACGCCCGCTATGTCGATTGCGACGAGGACCTCACTCCGCGTCCGCCACAGGCTGCCGAGGCCGAAGGGTTGGGTGGCCGTATGGGCTCATTCTCGCGTGGCGGTTATGGTGGCCCGCAGCCCGCACGTCAGCGCACCGAGGAGCGTCGCGACGGCCGCACAGCCATCGAGGAGTTGCGTCGCCGCTTCGATGTTCGTTTCCAGCAGAAGCGCAACGAGGAGGGTGTCAAGCGTCAGCCCGACCCCAAGTTGGTAGCGCCCGTGCAGACTCGTTCGACCGAGGGCCTAAAGCGAGTGAGTTCGACCCCGGCATCGAGTACACCACTAGGTGCCTGTCCCTATGCCGAGGGCGACCGAGTGGAGCATCCCAAGTTTGGCGTGGGTGTGGTGCGCAGGGTCGAGATGATGGCCACGGATCACAAGGTGGTGGTCGATTTTGGCCAATATGGCGAGAAGACTCTGCTGGCAAAGTTTGCCAAATTGCAGAAGTTATAATAGAAAAAAGCAGTGGACGGAGTGGTCCATTGCTTTTTTGCTTTAAAAAAATAACGATTTTGATTGTGTGGGGCGATTTTTTTTGTAAATTTGTACATAAGTGTTACTAACCTAAAACTTAATATTATGAAAAAACTTTTACTTTTTACAGCGGCGTTGATGCTCTCGTTGAGCCTTGGCGCACAGGAGTTGGCTAACTTCGTTGGCACAGGCAACACTGCTTCTCCCGAGTTTAAGGATGGCAAGATTACCTTCCGTCTGGCTGCTTCTTACGCTACACGCGTGCAGATCACCGGTGGTTTTATGCCTACTCAGAAGGTTACCTACAACGGTCGCGAGAGTGAGGTGCCCATCACAGCCGATATGACTCGCAACGCACAGGGCGTATGGGAGTACACTATTGATATGCCCGCACCCGAGCTCTACACCTACAACTTCATCGTTGACGGCGTAGCAGTAAACGACCCCAGCAACGTAATGCAGCAGCGTGACGGTACTCGCTACCTGAGCATCTTGATTGTTCCTGGTGACTTCACTGAGAACTACTTCGAGGCTAACCAGCGTGGTAACCTTACAAAGGTATGGTACGACAGCCCCTCATTGGGTTTGAACCGCCGTATGTATGTTTACACTCCCTACGGCTATGACGATCCCAAGAATGCAAAGACAAAGTACCCCGTACTCTATCTGTTGCACGGTGGTGGTGGCGACGAGGATGCTTGGAGCAATATGGGTCGCGCTTGCCAGATTATGGACAACCTCATCGAGAAGGGTTTGGCAGTTCCTATGCTTATCGTTATGCCTAACGGTAACCCCAACCAGCAGGCTGCTTCACCTTTGAAGCTCCCCGTAAAGGAGGGTCAGGCTGTAGCTAATGCTTACGTTCACTCACTTGCTAAGGATATCGTTCCTTACATCGAGAAGCACTTCCGCGTAAAGGCTAACAAGGCTTCACGTGCCGTTGCAGGTTTGTCAATGGGTGGTGGTCACACTACTGCCGTTACAGGTTTGTATCCCGATTTGTTCGACTACATCTGCCCGATGAGCTGCGGTATGCGCGACACCGAGGAGGCTGTAGCTGCTTTGCAGGGTATCAAGAAGGCTGGTTATAAGTTGTACTGGGTAGGTTGCGGTAACGCTGACTTCGCTTATCCCGGCACACAGGTTATGGACCAGATGCTTACTCGTTTGGATATGCCCCACACAATGTATATCAATGGCGGTGGTCACACTTGGAGCAACTGGCGTCACTACCTGAACACATTCGGTCAGTTGTTGTTCAAGTAAAACACCTCTTCCCGTTATCCACATTTGTGGAAAGCATAAAAATAAGGCTGTTCTCCATTGGGGAACAGCCTATTTTATTTGAACGTAAGACTCTATTTGAAGAGCTGCGATATCATTCGCTCGGCAACAAGGCGGTAGTAACGCTCAACATCCGTATCGGTCTCAACCGTAGGTGTTCCGCACTCGCCACCCTCCATAATGGTCTGAATGAGGGGTATCTCGCCAAGGAACGGCACGCCCGCCTGCTCGGCATAGCGCTTGGCACCGCCCTGACCAAAGATGTAATACTTGTTGTCGGGCAACTCCTTGGGTGTAAACCACGCCATATTCTCCACAACACCCAACACGGGCACTGCCACCTGCTCGTGGCGGAACATCTCCACGCCACGCACCACATCGGCTACGGCCACCTGCTGAGGGGTAGAGACGATTACGGCGCCATCCATCTTAATCTCCGAAATCATCGTAAGGTGAATATCACCCGTTCCGGGAGGCATATCGATAAGGAGGAAATCCAATCCGCCCCACTTGGTCTGGTGCAGGAGCTGCTTCAGTGCGTTGGTTGCCATCGCACCGCGCCACATAAGCGCATCGTTGGGGTTGATGAAGAAGCCGATCGACATCAGCTCGATATCCATACTCACGGCAGGCACGATGTAGTCGTTGCCATCCTCCTGCACTGCATCGGGCAGGTAATCCTCCACGCCAAACATCTTGTGCTGTGAAGGGCCATAGATATCGGCATCGAGAACACCCACACGATAACCCATATTGCGAAGCGTGAGGGCGAGGTTGGCCGTAACGGTTGATTTACCTACACCACCCTTACCCGAGGCTACGGCAATGATCTTGCCCACCTTCACAGTGGTGCTCTCGCGCTTGGGCTGTGGCGGACGGGGTGTGCCCTCCTTCATTACCACGGTGATGTTACCCTCGGCTGCGGGATAGGCCTCCTGCAGAGTCTTCTCCACAAGGTTGCGGATGCGTACTGCAAAGGGGTCGCGTGCCTTCTGAAAGCAGAGTACGACGGTTATCTTATCCTCGCGGGCTGTGACCTGCTCCAGCACACCGCTTGCCACGATGTCCTGCTGAGTCTCGGGATGCACGATGCCTGAGAGAAGTTTTCGTATTTGTTGTTCCATAATCTTGTTGTTTTTGTTAAGCAAAGATAGCAAAAATATAGCAAAAGAATAGGCTACCAACTGAAAAGTTAGTAGCCTACATATGATTAATTAAATATGGTATAACAAGATCTATTTTGAGGCTGGTCGCAGGCCGAGAAACCGCAGTTTACTCTTCGTAAATGAGGATTTCGAGGGCAAGCCAGACGCCAAAAGAGACTTGTTAGACAATATTTAGAAAGTTGCTGTCATTACAACGGGATAGTGATCAGAGATGTAGGGAGCACCATAATCCTTGTCGCGCAACACCTTGAACGAGTGAGCCTCAGCACCACGGAAGAAGATGTGGTCGATAACCGAGTCGGCCTTACCCCAACCGTTGAAAGTACCACGCTTATCTGTCTCGGGAGCTACCTCGCGAGCATCCAACATCTCGGCATTCAGGGGCTCGAAGATAGGGTCAGTGGTAACGGCGTTGAAGTCGGCTGTAAGGAATGCGGGCATACCTACGGGTACGATCTCGGCGAAGCGGCGGCAGATAAGAGCCAAGCCCTCGCGCTGAGCCACCTTACCTACGTGGTCGAGGTGAGTGTTGATGTAGGCGAACTCCTTGCCTGTGTCCTTCATACGCATCTTGGTCCAGGTGCAAGAGCGCTTGCACGCAGCATCCCAACCCATCGAGGGCTCCTCGGGAGTCTCCGAGAGCCAGAAGGTACCGCCATCCAAAAGCTCCACCTCGTCCTTGAGGTAGAAAACAGTCATATGCTCACCCTCCGATACACCATCCTCGCGGCCTACGCCGATGTGGCCATACTGGGGCAGGTTGTCAACCAGGTACTGCATCTGCTCGGGCTTAGCCTCCTGCAGACCGAAGATGGTGGGCTTCTCCTCGAGAATCATTGCAACAGAGGCGTGCTTACGCAAATCCCACTTGTTCTCACCATCGCTCTCAACGTTCACGCGCACGTTGTACGAGATTACCTTAATGTCGTTCTTTTTCTCGGCACACGATGTAACACCAAGTGCTACTGCTGCCGTAAGGGCAAATAACAGAATCTTTTTCATTTGTCTATTGGTTTTTAGTTTATGTTTTAAAATCGTACCTCAGCCACTACGGGGTAGTGATCCGAAATGTAGGGAGCACCATAGTTCTTGTCGCACAGCACCTTGAAGCTATCTACCTCGGCACCTCGACAGAAGATGTGGTCGATAACCGAATTGCCTCGGCCCCAGCCGTTGAAGGTGCTTCTATGGTCGCTCTGCGCAGCTACCTCGCGGGCATCCTGCATAACGGCCTTCAACGGAGCGTAAATATCGCTGTCGGTCGTAGAGTTAAAGTCGCCCGTAAGCAACAGGGGTGTACCCTCGGGTATGAGCTCCTTGATTCGATTTACGATAAGTACGATGCTCTGCTCGCGGGCCTGCTCGCCACGATGGTCGAGGTGAGTATTGAAGATGGCAAACCTATTGCCCGTTGTCTTATCCTGCATCAAAGCCCAGGTGCAGGTGCGGTAGCAAACGGCATCCCAGCCCATAGTCACCTGGTTGGGAGTCTGCGAAAGCCAGAATGTGCCCCAATCCTCGAGAGTGACTCTCTCCTTGAGATAGAAGATAGCCATATGTTCGCCGGCACTCTTGCCATCGTCGCGACCAACGCCAACGTAGTCATACTCGGGCAGGTTTTCGTCCAAAAACTGCAACTGCTCAGCCAAAGCCTCCTGCACACCCATCACTGCGGGTTGCTCCTCGCGCACCATATTGATCGATGCGGCACGACGCCAATCCCAATGGTTTTCGCCATCGGTCGTAGGCTCGCCCGTATAACGGATGTTGTAGGAAATAACCTTCAGCTGGCTCTCTCCACCTGACTTGGGCGAACAGCCTACAAGCAGCACAAGGCTGAGGATGTAAAGTAGACGCAGTGGCATATTAACGATATTTGTTGCTAATCAACGTAAGGAACTCCTCGCGTGTGCGGGTATCCTTGAGGAACACACCTGTAAAGGCCGATGTGGTAGTTGCCGAGCCCAGCTTCTCAACGCCACGCATCTGCATACACATATGGCTCGCCTCGATAACTACGGCCACACCGATGGGGTTCAGTGCCTGCTGTATGCAGTCACGAATCTGCACCGTCAGGCGCTCCTGCACCTGCAGACGACGGGCGAAGCACTCCACCACGCGGGCAATCTTCGACAGGCCGGTGATCTTGCCGTTGGGAATGTAGGCAACGTGAGCCTTACCCACAAAGGGCATCATATGATGTTCGCACATCGAGAAGAGCTCGATGTCCTTGACGAGCACCATCTGCTGATACTCCTCGGTAAAGATGGCCGAGTTGATGATCTCGATGGGGTCCTGCGAGTAGCCCCTTGTAACGAACGACATAGCCTTGGCTACACGCTCGGGGGTCTTAATCAGGCCCTCACGCTGGGGGTCCTCACCCAGCAGAGCGAGAATTTCACGATAGTGGTATGCAAGTTTTTCGATGCGGTCAGCGTCGTAACGCTCTTCGCGAATGTAATTCTGTTCCATATACGAGGCAAAGTTACTCATTGTTTGCCGATTTTGCAACGCCCGCGCGTGAAATGTGAGACCGCTGACGTTAACAAACTATTAGTTGATGAAGGTTTGTTTTTGCCACCATTTGAGCAGAAGGTATTACAATTTGTAATTAAAACGCGAAAATAAGAGCCAAAACTATTGCTTGTGTTGATAATGTTTAGTAATTTTGTTGAAAATTGTAAGTAGAGTGCATATGAATATCACAGCCGTTGTCGTAACCTTCAACCGCAAGGAGTTACTCAAAAAGAATATCGAGGCGCTGCGCCGCCAAAAGGAGTTGACTACCATTCTGGTGGTGAACAATGGTTCTACCGACGGCACCGCCGAGTGGCTCGACAGCCAGAGCGACCTGCTCGTCATCCACCAGTCAAACGTGGGTGGTTCGGGTGGATTCTACACAGGTATCGATGCCGCCTACAAGGGTGGCGCCGACTGGATTTGGTGTATGGACGACGATGTGTTCCCCCGCGAGGGTTGCCTTACGGCTCTGCTCAAGGAGGCCAGCGACGAGAAGGTGGGTATGCTTGCACCACGCCGATTCCTCGATGGCAAGATATTCACCAACGACTTCCAGCGTTACAACCTCACCAATCCATTTTCGTCGATGTACGAGGGCAAGTTGCGCAAGATGCAGGTCGATGGCCCGACCGAGATTGTGGGCACAGCATTTGAGGGTCCCTTCATTCGTCGCGCCGTGGTCGAGCAGATAGGCCTGCCGAACAAGGAGCTCTTCATCTTCTGCGACGACACCGACTACTGCCTGCGCACCGTATTGGCGGGCTGGAAGATTATGTATGTGCCTGCGGCAGAGATGGACAAGCAGCTATTCTTCAGCGATGACACGTGGGCCGAGCGCGAGCGCAAGAAGAAGTGGAAGCGATTCTACCACGTGCGTAACTCTGCCTACTTGAACCACCACTACGGCAAGACGTGGGGCGTGCGCTATCTGCGTGGCTTCATAGGCGTTGTGGGCTACATCTTCACGGCCGCAATATCGGCTCCACTTGGCAAGGGCTGGGAGTTTGGCGACGTGGCACGTCTGTGGCGAGCCTACCGCGACGGCATCAACGAGCGACTGGGCAAATACTAACGAGAGACAAATAACAAAAATATATAAATCAAAAAGCTATGTACGGAAAGATTAAAGAACACCTCCAGCAGGAGTTGGCCGCTATCAAGGCGGCAGGTCTCTACAAGACCGAGCGAATAATCGAATCACCCCAGCGTGCCGAGATTGAAGTGGCAGGTAAGCCCGTGCTTAACTTCTGCGCCAACAACTACCTCGGTCTGTCGGACAACCAGCGCCTTATCGACGCCGCAAAGCGTGCGATGGACGAGCGCGGATTTGGTATGTCGTCAGTGCGTTTCATCTGCGGTTGTCAGGATATGCACAAGGAGTTGGAGAAGGCTATCGCCGACTACTTCGGCACCGAGGATACAATCCTCTACGCTGCTTGCTTCGATGCCAATGGTGGTGTGTTCGAGCCCCTCTTGACCGAGCAGGATGCTATCATCTCTGATGCACTGAACCACGCCTCAATCATCGACGGTGTGCGTCTTTGTAAGGCTGTACGCTACCGCTACGCCAACGCCGATATGGAGGAGTTGGAGGATTGTCTGAAGCGTGCACAGGCACAGCGTTTCCGCATCATCGTAACCGATGGTGTATTCTCGATGGACGGCAACGCCGCACCTCTGGACAAGATTTGCGCTCTGGCTGAGAAGTACGACGCACTGGTTATGGTTGACGAGTGCCACTCGGCAGGTGTGTTGGGCGCGACAGGTCGTGGTATTACCGAGCTTTACAACTTGCGTGGCGAGGTGGATATCCTGACAGGTACTTTGGGTAAGGCCTTCGGTGGTGCTGTGGGTGGTTTCACAACAGGCCGCAAGGAGATTATCGATATGTTGCGTCAGCGTTCACGCCCCTACCTCTTCTCTAACTCATTGCCCCCCGCAGTAGTTGGTGCAGGTATTGAGATGTTCAAGATGCTGGAGGAGAGCGACGAGTTGCACGACCGCTTGGCTGCCAACGTTGAGCACTTCCGCACAAAGATGATTGCCGCCGGCTTCGACATCAAGCCTACACAGTCGGCTATCTGCGCCGTTATGTTGTACGACGCCAAGCTCTCGCAGGACTTCGCTGCCAAGTTGCAGGAGGAGGGTGTATTCGTAACAGGTTTCTACTACCCCGTAGTACCCAAGGGTCAAGCTCGTATCCGCGTACAGGTATCGGCAGGTCACACCGTAGAGCAGTTGGACCGTTGCGTTGAGGCCTTCGTAAAGATTGGCAAGGAGTTGGGAGTATTGAAATAATAAAGCGAGAAAGTTATATGGCAAAGACTACATTGGACGCAACGGATAAAAAAATCCTGCGTTTTCTGATTAAGAATGCCCGCACACCCTTCCTCGAGATTGCCCGCGAGTGCGGCATCTCGGGTGCAGCCATCCACCAGCGCATAAAGAAGTTGGAGGATATGGGAGTGATTCAGGGCAGCCGCCTGGTGGTAGCGCCCAAGTCGCTGGGCTTCGACGTGTGTGCATTCATCTCTATCCGCGTGAGCGATATCACTCGCCAGCAGGATACGGTGGAGCGCCTGAAGGAGATTCCCGAGATTGTGGAGTGCCACTACATCACAGGCTCTTACAACTTGATGGTGAAGATCTACTGCCTTGACAACGAGCACCTGATGCGCACCATCTTCGACAAGATTTTGCTTGTGGAGGGTGTGTCGAGCACACAGACCTATATGTCGCTCAACGAGTCGTTCCAGCGCGAGATTCACGTCGACTGCCTGGACGATTAGGCTTCACTATAGTGACAAAAAAAGAGGGCATCCCTGCGGGGTTGTCCTCTTTTGCATTTGTGGCCAGCAGCCTTGGCAAGGGGGCCGGCGCTAAACGTATGACCACCAAACAAAAAAAGGCTGTCGCAACCTCGGGGTTGGACAGCCTCTTATATTAGCAATCTCGCGATTGCACCGAATTACTTAACGAACTTAGCGTTCTGCAAGTAAGCGGCGCTCTTCTTAGCAGCCTCGAACATCTCAGCAGCGATCTGATCCTGAGTGTACTTGCTACCGTCAGCGTTAGTCTTGTTGCGGAGATCACGGGGAGTCTCGATCTCAACTACGAAATCCTTGTAACCGTTCTTGTAGAACTGCTTGAAGATACCCTCGAAGTTGATCTTGCCGCTCTCGCCGATAACGAACTCATCCTTGATGTGGAGCATCTTGATGCGCTCGGGATA